>NZ_LJPA01000043.1:0-54804 GCF_001414035.1 Frankia sp. ACN1ag
GCTGCTGCACCGGGCGTTACGGAAACTGATCCACGACACCGCGCTGGTCGAAGGGATCGACCCCGACCGGCTCTCCTTCACCCACACCGTCAAAGTCGTCCGCCGCCAAGTCGTGCGCCGGGCGCTTTTCCCCCCTCCGCCGGACGGCCCGGATCCTGGCCGCGGTGACCGCTGAGATCGCCGAACACGTCCTACCGAAACGGCTCCGCTCCCACCCCCGCGTCGTCCGACGCACCAAACGCACCCCGTTCCCCGCCAAGAAGCCGATCGACAAGCACCTCGCAGGACCGCCGCCCACCGTGGTCACAGTCCTGATCCGAACCTAAAGTTCCTGGTATTGGGCCCCGGCCACCATGGGCGCGGCGGGATCACGAGGAGTTAGCCGAGCCCCGCCCGCCATGACAATCCGTTATGCGCTCAAGGGTTGCAGGTGTCTCAGGTGGCCTCCCGAGCCGGCATGAGCGGCCCTCTCCAGGCACGATGACTCAGCCCGCTGTGCCGAACGCGGATCGGATCGTGCTTCGAATACCTGCGGCGGACGCCCCGCGTAGATCTGTCAGTCGGCAGAACACCAGGCCAGACCCGGCGGCGGGCATCGGTGGTGCGCTTCGGTCCTGGTACCGCGTCGCCGGCGTTCCGTCAGCCAGTTCGATCTCCAGCCGGTCGTCTACAACGCGGGCCGATCGAATCTGCTCCCAGGCCAGGGTGAAGTCCTCGCCGGCGCACCGGTAGCTGATTCCGTCCGGCCCGATCGACAGAAAGTCGGGCTGGCTGAACAGGTACGCGAAGGCGACAGCCCAGCAGCCGAACAGGACCGACCAGAACAGCGCCGCGACCCGCAGCCAGTCGAGGAGGTCGGTGAAGACCTCCGCCGTCCAGGGGGCCACCGCGACACCGAGTGAGACCAGGATGAGCAGGAGGCCGACGGCTCGCCCCGACCGCGACTCGCCATGACGCACCGACGGCACCCGCACCGGTGCCGGTGCCGGTGCCGCCGCCCGGATCAGGTTGGTGGATTCGTCGCCGTGGTCGACCCCGGCGGCGCCGACGTCGACGGGCGAGCGGGCCGCCGCCTGCGCCAGGCTGCCGCGCGCCGTGGACGCGGAGATGCGCCTGCGCGGATCCTTGTCGAGCATCGCGAGGATCGTTCTGGTGAGCTGGTCAGTCCGGGCCAGGGACGGCGGATCCTCCTGGAGCACGGCGGCGACCGTCGCGGCGTCCGTCGCCCGCGCGAAGGGCGACGTCCCCTCGGCGGCGAAGTACAGCGTCGCGCCCAGAGAGAAGACGTCGCTCGCGGGGAGGGCCCGCGCCCCCTGGAACCGCTCCGGTGCCATGTAGGCGAGCGTGCCGATGAGACCGTTGGTGATGATCGTCGGATCGGATTCGAGGACGGCGACACCGAAGTCCACCAGCACGATCCGGTCGTCGTCGCCGATCAGGATGTTCGCGGGCTTCACGTCCCGGTGGACGATGCCCGCGGAGTGCGCGGTGATCAGGGCGTCGAGGACGGCCAGCCCGATCCGGGCGGTCTCCTCCCGACCGAGCGCGCCGCGTTCATAGAGAACCTCAGCCAACGATTGGGAGGGAATCCACTCCATGACGATCCACGGCAGGTCACCATCGCGGACCACGTCGAGGATCGTGACCACGTTCGGATGCTCGCGCAGCTTCGCGACGGCCCTGGCCTCGCGTTCCACCCGCGTAACCAGGTCGGCGGACGCCTGCTCGCTCTCCCCCGCCCGGATTCGCACCTCCTTGACCGCGACGCTCACATCGAGAAGATCGTCGATCGCGCGCCAAACGGTCCCATAGGCGCCGGCGCCGATTCTGTCCAGAAGCCGATAGCGGCCAGCGACGATACGGTCCCCCGGCTTCTCCTCCCCGCTCACGCTCTCACCTCGGAAGACATAGCCATCCCCCCGTCAGCCACGATCGCCGCCATACCACAGACCAGCACGGACCAGCACGGTGAAGGCGTGCACCTCACGAAGGCGCACCAGTAACATCATGGAGTGAAACGCGCACGTTCGTCATCGGTTCAGAGCCTATGTCGTCGTCCGGTTGAGCTGGCGATGGCGCGGACGAGGCGGGCTACGCGGATCTTGTTTGGCGGGACGGGACGGGCCTTTCGCCCCTGGCCGGTTCTGCTGGCGGCGGCTATCGCCGTGCCGGCGGTGAGCTGGTGGAACACGAATGACAGCGGGTCTCGGCCGGGCGCCGGCGCAGCGGTCGTCGCCAAGGCCGAAACCACCGCCGAATTCACTCCCACGCCGAGCGTGGAACCTGCCGAAGCGTCCGCCCCCGCGTCTACGCCACCGACGAACCCGTCGGACTCTCCAAAGGCCGACGCGGCGTCGCCGGCGCCTACCGTGCGGGGGTTCATCCCGCCGCCGGCGACCGGGCTCACCGCCACGGCGGGTGATTCTCAGGCGCGCCTGTGCTGGAACGCCACCCCCGGCGCCACCGGCTACGTCATTACCTACCGTGACATCTCCGCCGGTACACAGTGGGTCCGCCTGCCCTATCCGGCCACCGGAACCTGCACCACGGTGAAACTGCTGGTCAACGGCCACAGCTACCAATTCCGCATCCGAGCCAGCAACGGCAACGGCGAAGCCGACTACTCCAACACCGCCACCACCACCCTGCCCGCAGCCATCCCACCACCCGCCACCGGCCTCACCGCCACCCCGGGCGACGCCCAGGCGCGCCTGTGCTGGAACTCCGCCCCCGGCGCCACCGGCTACGTCGTCTACTACCGCGACACCACCGCCGGTACCGCATGGGTCCGCCTGCCCTACCCCGCCGAAGGCACCTGCACCACCGTCAAACTCCTGGTCAACGGCCACACCGAAGAGTTCCGCATCCGAGCCAGCAACGGCAACGGCGAAGCCGACTACTCCAACACCGCCACCACCACCCTGCCGGCCATCGTCCCAGCGCCCGCCACCGGGCTCACCGCCACTCCAGGTGACGCCCAGGTCCACCTCTGCTGGAATGCCACTCCCGCCGCCACCGGCTACGTCATCTACTACCGCGACGTCACCGCCGCAACGCAGTGGGTCCGCCTGCCCTACCCCGCCGAAGGCACCTGCACCACCGTCAAACTCCTGGTCAACGGCCACACCGAAGAGTTCCGCATCCGAGCCAGCAACGGCAACGGCGAAGCCGACTACTCCAACACCGCCACCGCCGTTCCAGGTTCCTAGCCTCACGGTGTTCCGCGGTACCGCGCCAGCCCGGGAGGGTGCGGCCGGCTATCCGACGCGCACCAGCGCGACGACGGAGTCGGTTGTCGTGCCGGGTTGGCCCTCCGGACCTCTGACCTGACGTGCCACGACGTCAGCCCGTTCGGTCCGCCACTGCGCGGCGGGCAGGTCGAGGTCGGCGAGCACCTCCTCGGGGGTGGGAAGGTACAGCTCGGGGTCGTGTTCTGGACCATGATGGTCGGCCCACGGTGGCAGCTCGAGGTGACCGACGACGAGCAGCGTCCCGCCGGGGGCGACGTGCTCGGCCGCGGACCTCAGCACGGTCTCGCGTGGGAAAGCGACGGGAGAGTGCAGGAACTGCGCCGAGACGAGGTCGAAGCGCCCGTCGGGCAGGGTTCGGGTGAGGTCGTGGCGCTGCCAGTCGACGGCGCCGCCGACCCCGGCGGTCGCGGCCCGGTCGGCCGCTCGGGCCAGCGCGGTCGCCGAGATGTCGGCCGAGGTGACCTGCCAGCCCCGGCCCGCGAGCCAGATGGCGTCGCTGCCGTCACCGCAGCCGAGGTCGAGTGCGGTCCCTGGTTCGAGCCGCGCGGCGACGTCGACCAGGACCGGATTGGGATTGCCGCTCCAGAGCTGCTCGGCTTCGCGGTAGCGGGTCTCCCAGTACTGCTCGGCGTCGTACGCGTGCCGGTGGCCGGGTACCACCGCATCGTCCGTCTCGTTGTGCATGTCGGCTCTCTCCCGTCCGTCGCTCACCTGTGCGCGACAGTCCGCCGAGAACCTGGGTTTGCCAAGGATCTTTGCCGCAGTGGCAATACGAGTGGCTCTACGTGCTGTCCGGCCGGCTGCGCCTGTTGCTCGGCGAGCACGACGTCGAACTCGTGGCCGGCGAGGTCGCCGAGTTCGACACCCATGTCCCGCACGCGTTCGCCAACACCGGCGAGAAGCCCGTCGAGCTGCTCAGCCTGCGCGGAAGCGACACTCGACCACGACAGCAGAACACCTGCCGCCACCTTCCGAGAACCGACCGGCTGCATCCTGAGCCGCAAGCTTGTCGACGGAATGATCGAGATGCGCAGGAACTCCAGGAAGAAACAGCCCAGAATCGCCGGCATGCTTCTTTTCCTCACGCTCCCGATAACATCCTTCGAGGTTTTCGTATTCGACGATGTTAGGTCAGCCGTCACGGCAGGGGCTCCGGAGTTCTTACATGTACTTTGATCTTGAGCGCGGCCGAATCGCCGGCCGAGAGGAGGTGCAGAGACCCCTGGCGACAGAGAGTCGAGGCCGGCGGGACGATGCGGGGTGTGAGCCGACGGATCAACGAGATCGTTTTCGACTGCGCCGACCCGGCGGCCCTGGCGCAGTTCTGGTCCGCGCTGCTGGGCGCGCCGGCGCACGTCCGCGACCCGGACTGGGCCACGGTGGCCGCCGACCCGGTGCTGATCGCGTTCCAGCGGGTACCGGAGGGCAAGCAGTCGCCGAAGAACCGGCTACACCTCGACGTCGAGGCCGTTGACCTGCTCGGCGCCGCCGCGGCGGCGGAGGCCCTCGGCGCCACCCGTCTCGGCGACGTGATCGAGGACGGCACCGGCGGCTTCGTCGTCATGGCCGACCCGGAGGGCAACGAGTTCTGCTTCGTCACCGGCTGACGTCGGCAACGGCCACGCGACCGCACGCCTGCGGCCTCCCCTCCGTCCCCGCGGGCACGGACCGCGGCCGGTCGAGTCGGGCGAGACGTCCGACCTGGGCGTAGCGGAGCCCACTCGGTGCGTGGAGCAAACCCGAGCAGTCCTGACTGTCGCGGCGTATAGCGTCGAACCCGTCGCGACGGCGCGAAACCTCGGGGTGGCTCTCCGCCGGCTCCGGCGCCGCTCGTCGGCGGCGCAGGAGAGGACGCGCGATGTTCCCGCTGGGGATGCTGTCGGGCTTGGCCGTACTCACCGCGGCGGCGGTGGTCGCCGCGGTGTTCTGGTCGGCGGGCTGGTGGGTGGCGGTCGCGGTGTTCGCCGCGTTGCTGGCGCTCGCGGTCCACGACGTCGTCCAGCGCCGGCACGCGATCCTGCGCACCTACCCGGTGGCCGGGCACTTCCGCTTCCTGCTGGAGAGCATCCGTCCCGAGATCCAGCAGTATTTCGTCGAGCGCAACGTCGACGGCCGTCCGTTCGACCGGGAAATCCGCACAACCATCTACGAGCGGGCCAAGGGCATCCACAGCGATCAGGCGTTCGGCACCGAGCGGGACGTCAACGCCGTCGGCTACGAGTTCCTGCCCCACGCGATGGTTCCGCTCCCCGTCGCACCGGACGCGCCGCCCCCGCGGGTGCGCGTCGGCGGGCCGGACTGCACCCAGCCGTACGACATCGCGCTGCTCAACGTCTCCGCGATGAGCTTCGGCTCGCTGTCCGGCAACGCGGTGCTGGCGATGAACCGCGGCGCCGCCGCCGGGGGGTTCGCCCACGACACCGGCGAGGGCGGGCTGACCGACCATCACCTGCGCCATGGCGCCGATCTCGTCTGGGAGATCGGCAGCGGCTACTTCGGCGCGCGCACCCGGGACGGTGACTTCGACCCGGCGATGTTCAAGGACAAGGCGGCGCTGCCGGCCGTGAAGATGGTGGAGCTCAAGCTGAGCCAGGGCGCGAAGCCGGGGCTCGGCGGCATCCTGCCGGCGGCGAAGGTCAGCGCCGAGATCGCCGCGGCCCGCGGCGTGCCCGCCGGGGTCACCTGCGAGAGCCCGCCCGCGCACCGGGTGTTCGCCACCCCGCGGGAGCTGGTGCTGTTCGTCGCGCGGATGCGGGAGCTCGCCGGCGGCAAGCCGACGGGGTTCAAGCTGTGCGTGGGGTCGCGCCGGGAGCTGCTCGCGATCTGCCGGGCCATGCTGGCCGAAGGCGTCACCCCGGACTTCATCGTCGTCGACGGCGCCGAGGGCGGCACCGGTGCCGCGCCGCTGGAATACGAGGACAACGTCGGCACCCCGCTCACCGAGGGACTGATCATGGTGCACAACGCGCTGGTCGGCGTCGGGCTGCGGGACCGGATCCGGATCGGGGTGAGCGGCAAGGTCGCCACCGGCGTGGACATCGTCAAGCGGCTCGCGCAGGGCGCGGACTACACCAACTCGGCCCGCGCGATGATGATGGCGGTCGGCTGCATCCAGGCGCTGCGCTGCCACACCAACACCTGCCCGACCGGGGTGGCCACCCAGGATCCGCGGCGCGCCCGCGCCCTCGACGTGGCGGACAAGGGCGAGCGGGTTCGCCGCTACCAGCAGGCCACGGTCGCCACCGCCGTGCAGCTCATGGCCTCGCTGGGCTGCGCGCACCCGGACGAGCTGCACCCCGGGATGCTGATGCGCCGGCTCACCCACACCGACACCCGCAGCTACGCCGAGCTCTTCACCTGGCTGGCACCCGGCGAGCTGCTCGCCGAGCCGCCGGCGGGCTGGGCCGCCGACTGGGCCGCGGCCGACCCCGACCACTTCCGGGCCTAGCAGTGGGCATCGAGCAACCAACGGGACAGGGAAACGATGACCGGACGAACGATCGTGATCACCGGGGCCAGCGACGGGATCGGCGCGGCGGCAGCCAGGCGCCTGTCGCGGGCGGGTGAATCGGTGGTCGTTGTGGGTCGTTCGCCCCAGAAGACGGCCGCGGTCGCCGCCGAACTGGGCGCCGACCACTTCGTGGCCGACTTCGCGGATCTGGCGCAGGTCCGCGCCCTCGCCGCCGAGCTGCTGGCGCGTTACCCGACGATCGACGTGCTGGCCAACAACGCCGGCGGCATCATGGCCCGCGAGCGCCAGCTCACCGTGGACGGCCATGAGCTGACCTTCCAGGTGAACCACCTGGCCCCCTTCCTGCTCACCACGCTGTTGCTGGACCGCCTCGTCGAGTCCCAGGCCCGCGTGCTGAACACGTCGAGCATCGGAAACAAGCTCCTGGGCAAGGTCGACATCGACGATCTCGACGCCGAGCGCACGTTCCGGGCCAGCAAGGCCTACGGCGACGCCAAGCTGGAGAACATCCTGTTCACCCGGGAACTGCACCGCCGCTACCACGAGCGGGGGATCTCGACGGCGGCCTTCCACCCGGGCGCCGTCGCCTCAAGCTTCTCCAGCGGGTCCGGCTCGCCGGTCATGCGCGTGTTCTACGGGTCTGCGCTGAAGCACGTGTTCCTGATCAGTCCGGACAAGGGCGCCGATCAACTGGTGTGGTTGGCGACGTCCAAGCCCGGTTCGGACTGGCAGTCGGGGCAGTACTACGTCAAGCGGAAGATCGGGTCGGCGAACAAGCAGGCCGACGACGCGGACCTGGCCCGCCAGCTGTGGGAGCGCAGCGAAGCCATGATCACCGAAGCCGCCTGATCGGACCGGTCCACCCCCACGGCAGAGTCGACCGGCATCGACCGACGACTCTCCTGCCTTCCGGAAGCCTCGGCGTCCGATCCGTCCCGCTGGGCAAGGTGGCGCCGTCCGCGGAAGGTCGGCGGAGTTTCGCCGTCGGGCCGGGGTGGTGTAGGCAGGGACCCCGACGTCGCCAGCGGGCTCGTGGACCCGGCCCGGGAGCTGGGAGCAGGGGGCCGAGAGGAGGCCGGATGGACGGCTTGCGGGTCGACAGCCCGGCCGGCCGCTGGGTGCTCGCGGCCACGGTGCTCGGCTCGGCGATCGCCTCGATCGACGCGACCGTGGTGGGTATCGCGCTGCCGGCGATCGGCCGTGACTTCGACGCCGGCCTGGCGTCGTTGCAGTGGGTGGTGACCGGATACACGCTGACCCTGGCCGGGTTGCTGCTGGTTGCCGGGGACCTCGGGGACCGCTACGGACGACGCCGGGTCTTCGCAATCGGCGTGGTGTGGTTCGTCGTCGCGTCGATGGGCGCCGCCGTGGCGCCGAATGCCCCGGTGCTCATCGGTTCCCGGGCGTTGCAGGGGGTGGGGGCGGCCCTGCTGACGCCGGGCAGCCTGGCGATCCTGGAGGCGAGCTTCGCGCCGCAGGACCGCAGCCGGGCGATCGGCACCTGGTCGGGGCTCAGCGGAGTGGCGACCGCGGTCGGTCCGTTCCTGGGCGGCTGGCTCGTCGAGGTCTGGTCGTGGCGGCTGATCTTCCTGATCAACCTGCCGGTGGCCGCCGTGGTCATCGTGCTGACCTGGCGGCACGTGCCCGAATCCCGCGACCCGCAGGTCGGTGGTCGGGTCGACGTGGGGGGCGGGGCGCTGGTCACCCTCGGCCTGGTCGGGTTGACCTACGGGCTCATCGAGGGTCCGGGGGCGGGCTGGGGCAAGCCGGCCGTACTCGTCGCTCTGGTCGGCGGCGCGCTGCTGCTGGCCGCCTTCGTCGGCCGGGAACGCCGGACATCGGCGCCGATGCTGCCGCTGGAGCTGTTCGCCGCCCGCCAGTTCGCCGCCACGAACCTGGTGACCTTCGCCGTGTACGCGGCGCTCGGCGGCGCCCTGTTCCTGCTGCCGATCCAGCTTCAGCAGGTCTGCGGCTACAGCGCGCTGCAGTCCGGCGTCGCGCTGCTGCCCGTGACGGTCATCATGCTGCTGCTGTCCGCCCGGTCCGGGGCGCTCGCCACCCGGATCGGTCCGCGGCTGCAGATGAGCGCCGGGCCGGTGCTCGTCGGGATGGGGCTGGCGCTGCTGAGCCGGGTCGAGGCGGCCGGCAGCTACCTGACCGAGGTCCTGCCCGCCGTGGCCGTGTTCGGCCTGGGCCTGGCCGTGACGGTGGCGCCGCTGACGGCGACCGCACTGGCGGCCGTGCCCGCGCGGCACGCCGGCATCGCCTCCGCGGTGAACAACGACGTGGCCCGCGCGGCCGGCCTGATCGCCGTCGCGGTCCTGCCGGCCGCCAGCGGCATCACCGGCGCGTCCTACCTGCGCCCGGCGGAGTTCTCCCACGGCTTCCACACCGCGGTGCTCCTCGCCGCGGGGCTGTGCGCGCTCGGCGGCATGATCGCCGCGCTGACCATCCGCAACCCGCCCCGACCAGCCGCAGCGGACGCGGCGACCCGGCCCACCGCACTGCCGGAACCGATCACCCCGGCTGCCCCGGTGCCGCGATGGAGCCACTGCTGCCTGGACGCGCCACCACTGCCAGACCCGCACCCGGGCGGGCCACGCTGACCCGTCGGGTCCCGACCTTCCGGACGCCGCAGGCCGCCTACCGAAAACTGTCGCTGGGGGTGGCTACGGTTCCGGGTGTGGGACGCACCGTCGGCGGACGGCCTGCACCGCCGTCATCAACCCGGTCATCGAAAAAGGTTCAACTCATTCCCCCATCACTCCGTTCCTGTGGTTCAACGACCAGGGCGAGCAGGCCACGGAATTTTACACGTCGATCTTCCCGCGCTCGCGCATCACCGACATCGCCCCGTTTCGGGCCGGGTAGCCCACGCCCGTGCACAGCTTTTCCTTCAGCGGTTCTATGGGTTCTTCGTCGCCGGTGCCCTCGACCTCAGTTTGTCGCCCGGCACACCGGGGAGACATCCGCGACGCGGTAGGCTCGCCGTTCCATGTCGGTGAGGTCGCGGGCTGCCAGTGCGCATGCGACGCGGGGCCAGTCGTGCTCGTCGGTGTTCCACGCCACGAGGAACCCGGACATCGCCGCAGACAGACGACCGCCGTCGGGACGGAACGAAAGTGATGTGACGACCTCACCAGCGCCCGGGTCGCGGGAAAACCGCAGTCCCGCGCCGAGCGGCCGGCTCTCGTCGAGGTTCCAAAGGATGACCGTGTGATCCTCGCTGCCAGAGGCGAGGCGTTGGCCGTCGCCCCGGAAGGCGAGACTCAGCACCTGATCGGTGTGCGCGAGCAGGCGGATCCTGACCGTGTGGCGTTGGATGTCCCACAGCAACACCGCGCTGTCGTCGCTACCCGAGGCGAGCGTGTCCCCGGCCGGGCTGAACGCCAGCGCAGAAACCCGTAGGTCGTGGCCGCCCGTCAGGCGCCCGAGTGACCGGCCTGAACCGATATCCCACAGGCCGATCGTGTGGTCCTCATAGCCGAGCGCGAGCCGGTCGCCCCTTGCTGTCACGGCCATCGAGGCCACTTGGCCGCCGGCAGGGAATGTTCGTCGCAGCCGGCCGGTTTCGAGGTCGAACACGGCCACCGTCGTCGGCGTCGTTATCACGATGTCGCGGGAGGCCACTGCGCCGCCGGTCACGGGACCGCGGAACACCCCCCCGCGCGCGACCGGCCTGCCATCTGGCAAGTGCCAGACCGTGAAGGCGGCGTCGGCACCCACGGCAACCAGGCGAGCGTCGTCTGTAGAGAAGGAGAGAGACACGATCCGGCCTGGCGGGTCGGGCAGCAGCAGCCGGGCGACCGCGTCGGCCCCGGTTCGCAGCACGACGTTGCCGCCGGCGTCTCCGGTCGCCAGCCACCGGCCGGAGGGGCTGTAGGCGGTGGCGGTAACCGCGGCCCGGTGTCCCGCCGGGGCGTCCGCGATCGCTGGCTGGCCGCGGATGTCCCAGACAACCGCGGTGCCGTCCGAGGCAAGGCCCGCGACGGTCCGCCGGTCCGGGGCGGCTGCGAGCGCCTGGACCGGGCCGCGGAAGCCGTCGACGGCGGTCGGGCCGAGTCCCGGCTCGCTCGGATCCCAGACGTCGACGAGGCCCTCGCTGGTCGCTCCCAACACGGCGTCGCGATGATCTGCCTCACCGGCTGACCGCGGTGGAACCATCGCGTAGGTCAGGGCGCTGAGGCCGCCGCTGCGGGACCACAGCGGTGCCGGGCGTTGGGCCCACGCTTCGACGTCCCAGAGCTGGATCGCGTCATCACCGATCGATGCTGCAATCGTGGCGCCGTCGGGGGCGATGCTCAGCGCTCGGATCGACTGGTCACCGAGGGACACCGGCGGCGCGTACAGATGGCCCTTCCAGTCCCAGAACGTGAGCCGGCCCTTGTCATCTCCGGCGACGACGAACCGCCCGAGAGGATCGGCGGCGAGCACGCAGACCCGGCCACCGCCGACGTCAACGGCGGGCGCGAGCGGCGCGCCGTCGACCGCCGACTGCAGATGCAGGATTCCGTCCCGACCACCGAGTGCGAGCATGCCGCCGTCGCGCGCAACCGCCGCAGATGTCAGATGCAATCCGCCGCCGGACCTGGCAAGGACGCGACCGGTTCGTCGGTCCCATCGGATGAACTCGCCGCTCTGGTCAACGGAGACCACCTCGGTGCCGTCCCCCCGGAAACCGAGCGTACTGATCACGGTGCTGTGGCCGGTGAGGCGGGGGCGGAGCTCCCGGCCCGAGGCGGTATCCCACAGCAGCACCGTGCCATCGGATGCTCCGGTAGCGAGCACGGTTCCGTCGGGCGAGTAGGCGAGTGCTCCGTCGACACCGACGTCAGACCGCAGGTAGCGCACGGGACCGGGGGCGTGGGCGACCCCGTCCAACAGGCTGGCCTCCACCGCAGGGTTCTCGGCCCGGCGCCGAGCCTCCAAACTCAACAGCAGGCTGAGATCCAGGTTCCGCCCACGAGTCTCGTTCGCAGACGCGGCGAGTTCCAACGCCCGCGCCGTGCGCTCGGCAGCCGCCGTACGGCGATACTGGACGTAGGCATAGGTTGCCATGGCGACGACGACGGTCAACAGCACCAGTGCGCCCGACAGGATGCGGTTGCGGCGCCGGAGGTTTTCGGCTCGACGGGCCTCGTCGGCCGCGTGGGCGTCGCGGCTGGCAACGCTCGCGTCGACATAGGCCCGTTCCGTCGCGGTGATCTCTGCCGGGTCCTCGGCCCACGTAAGGACGTCGTTAAGTCGCTTGCCCGTCAACAGCTCGGAGGCGTCCCAACCGCTGGCGACCCATTGAGTGGCCGCCGCGGCCAGGCGTTGGCGCTGACGACGCAGGTCGCGGTCGGCCGACAGCCAACCACGCAGCGTCGCCCAGCTACTGATCAGAACCTCGTGTGCAAGCTCGATGGTCTCGTCCTGGCGAGCTTGGTCATATCCGGTTGTCAGCAGGTTCTCGGCCAGTAGTGCATGGACGACGAGGCGTACCTCGTCGACGCTGTCGTGCCCGGTCACGAGGTCGTCAAGTACCCCTCGGCGGCGAGTGTCCTCCGCCGCGTCGTTCGCCCAGGTGAGTGCGGTCAACACCCGGCGAGCAATCGCGCGCCGCGGCAGGGGGAGGCGTTCCAGTGCCTGGTCGGCGTGCTGGCTCAACGCGCCGCGTACGCCTTTGATTTCAATGTATCCAGTGATGTCCAGCGGACCGGCGGGACGCCGGCGCCAGAGCTCGGCGAGCGCGTGCTCCATCAGGGGCAGCGGCGTGGCGAGGCCCCGTATGTCATCGAGGATTGCGGCGACAAGGTTGGGATCGAGACCGAGACCGACCCGGCGCGCAGGTTCAACAATCGCCGCACGAACGTCGTCGTCCGCCATCGGTCCGACGATCACCGATCGCTCAGCGATCCGACGGGCAAGGTCCGCGTGCTCCCAGGCGCGGTGCACGAAGTCCACCCGCATGACCAACAGCACCCACACCCTTCCGTCGGGCGCATCGGCGGCGCGGAGCAGTAGATCGGCGAACTGGCGGCGCTCATCCGCGTTCGGCGATCGGAAGACCTCCTCAAACTGGTCGACGACCCACACCATCCCAGCGTCGGGTGCCTCCGCAAGGGCCAATGCTCGGCTGTGTGGGATCAGAGCCTCGGGATTGCCTGCCAGGGCCTTCCGGATATCCATGGCGCTCCCGTTCGACCGCGCCGCGATCGTGGCCGCCAGTTCAGTCAGAGGATCCAGGCCCGGTCGGAGCACCTCGGCACGCCAGGCCCGGACATCGGAAACAATGGACGCTGCCAGCGCCGGCAGGACCCCGGCCTCGACGAGCGAGGACTTTCCGCTGCCGGATGCACCCAGCACGGCGGTGAACCTGTTCACCCGCATCTCTTCGAGGACTCGGCTGACCTCGAAGTCACGGCCAAAGAAATCGCCGGCATGACTCCGTTCAAAGGTACGCAGACCCCGGTACGGACAGCGGACTGGCTCCGGGACGTGGCGGCTTCTGCCCCGAATTGCGTTCAGAAGGTCGTCGAACCCGCTCGCCACGCCCCCGCGCATATCGACCCAGAGATGATTCCCGAGGAGTAATGGAAGTCTTTCCGGGCCGGCACCCTCCGGATACCCCTCAAGCAGGACCGCGAAGAATCTGAAGGTCGGATCGGATGAGGCTCGGTTGTGGGCGTAGGCGACCTCGTTCCGCACCCAGTAGCGAGGGCTCTCGTCGCTACTGACAAACACTGCGAGCGTGCGGGATGCGGTGAGTCCATCGATGATGTTGACCTGCCAGGGGTCACCGGGGGCGTTCTGAGCCTCGTCCATCCAGACTCGTATTCCGGCGACCATCAACCTATCTCTGATGTCCCGGACGATCCGCTGGTTGGCATGGCTATAGGAGAAGAATACGTCATAGATCGGCGCATTTTCCTCGAGCGAGGGAGCCGTGGACGGAACCATCCGGGCCGATCACCCCGCCCGGATGTTGATTTTGCGTGAGCGCTCGGTGATGCTGTTCTGGTTGCCGTTGTCGTTGACGCTGAAATATACCGTGCAGGTCCCGGCAGCGGCCAACGTTATCCTTCCTTTCAGGCCGTTCGCATCGCCGGTCGCGTGAGCTGCGTCGTTGAAGCTCCCCCCTCCGCCGTAGTAGGGAGCTTCCCCGTTGTAGTAGACTGAGGTGTAGTCCGCGCCGTTCGGCGCGCGCAGCGCGCATGGGCCCTCGACGCGCAGACTCCAGAGGCTTGAGCCGGTCTCCCGCCGCAGGGTAACGGGTATCGGGGCCTCGGACAGCGCCGCGGAGGTGGGCATGTCCCAGCTGTAGTCGGAGATCATGTTGTCGATCTCGAAAGTCATCCGCACGGGTGTAGCCGCGAGATAGTGGCTGTCGCCCTGCTGGCTCGCCTCGACAGTGCACGATCCCGGGCTTTTAACGATCACCGACGACCCCTCGATCGCTGTGCACGATACCCGTACCGCGCCCACATCCACCAGCCGGTAGTGGACCTGTAGCCCCGAGGACGCGGTCGCGTGCATCGGCACCCGCGCCCCTTCCCGCCACGCCTGCTTCGCTACCTGCGGAAACGTGATGCGCTGCGCGACCGGTACGCTTCCGCCTGATCCGGTCCCACCTTGCCCGGTCCCACCCGATCCGGTTCTGGACGGATCTAAACCGGGACGAGCTCCCCCGGGCGTGAGCGGCCCCAGCGCCGTGGGGAAAATCGACGGTGTGGAGGATCCCGGTTCCCCGGGCGGGGCGACCGTCGAGTCCGAGCCGTTCTTGCCCTGAACCGAGGAGCCGCCGTTTCCGCATGCTCCACAGAGCGCAAGCAAGAGGGCTAGTAGTCCGTAGGCGAAAACCGCCGGGTGCACCGCAGACCATCGCCGCTCCGGCCGTCCACGGTCAACGACACCCGCTTCTCCTGGATGCCGTTTCAGGTCAAGGTGGTATCGAGCCGAGTATGGCGTTCCACGTTCCGGATTTATCTGGGCTATAATCTTTCCGCGAGCCGTTCGCAGGCCACCGCTCCTAAGGGGCCGCGGTGTGCGCCGACCCACGGAAAGGCGATTCATCGTCCGCTTCTCCAATCTTTTAGGATGCTCTCGGATTTCTACCGGCGGCTATACCGAACCAGGTTTAGGTGCCGCGGTATTCTCTAGAGCGAGAACTGTCGTGACCGCCATCCCAGATACTCCGATCTTGTGACTGCCCAGGCGATGCGCGTCGTTTTGAGGGCGCCAGATTTTGGCTACAGATCTTTAATTCACCGGGTCGGACTGGAGCGGATCCCGCTCGGTCCCGGTTCCACGAAAAACCTTGATCGTCGGCTGGGTTCGGGCCGAGGGCGGGGTTGCGAGCCGACCGGCAGCCGTCCGCAGGCCGGTCCGACACCGTCCCGATCTACCCAAGGAATACTTCGTCGCCACCGGATCGACCGCAGAGCCATCATCATGATCCATCAACCGGCATCACACTTTAAAGGCCAGTAGTCCTCGTCCAGGGCAAGAACCATGAAGAGGAGGACGTGTGCATCGAGGCGCGCGATGGGCGGGCGGGGTCCAAAGGTTCACTTCGGTGCTCACCGAGGCTGCCCGACCGTTGCCGGGAAAGCCATCAGAAAAAGCAATGTGTGCTGCATTTTTTGCAGACCCGCCAGTTGCTCTGTGTGCTCATCGTCAAATTCCCCCGCATGCTTTAACGCAGATGACTGATGCGTACGTGCCGGAAGTATCGCGTGTTCCGGACAGATGTGCAAGGGGTCTCGATGCCGAGGCAGGGGCACCGTCCGCTTGGAAGCAACGCCACCTAGCCCGGATCTTTCACGCCTCGGTCGAGGGTAATTGGGGCCTTCGAAGTTAACCGGGGTGGGCCGTGGGGCCTTCGTCCGATGGGTGACCGTGCGTGATGTTGGCTTGCTGTGTCCTTGTATGCCCGGCGTGGGATGCCGGCAGGCCGTGGCATGAAAAGGCCCACACCCCGGGCGATCTTGGTTGTTCTCACGCAATCAAGTGACCACGAGGTTAAGGGCTTGAACGATCACACGGGTGCCGCGACGTTGCTTGCGGACCTTGAGGGTCTGGCGGTGCGGCGGGTCGAGATGCTCGGGATCGACGATACCCGCCGGAGCCAAGGCGCGGTGGCGACCCACGGAACCCTGTACCTGAGACGGTGACGCCTCCCGAACCCGCGGGGAGCGAACCCGCCGCGCCCGCGCCCGCGCCACCCGAGCCGGCGAAGGCCCGCATGCCCGCCAACCGGTGGCATATCGGGTTCACCGACCTCGCCGCCGGGCAGGGAATGTGCGGCCAGGTCGAGGGCCGCACCGGCGACGACGTCGCCTACTGGCTGGCCAGCCAACCGCCGGCCTGGCGTGACCGGGTCCGCTATGTGGCGATCGACATGTGCACCGTGTTCGCCTCCGCGGTCCGCCGCTACCTGCCCAACGCCACCTTGATCGTCGACCGTTTCCGCCTCGTGAAGCTCGCAGGCGACGCCCTCGCCGAGGTCCGCCGCCGCGTCACCACCGTGCTACGGGGCCGGCGTGGACGCGACAGCGACCCCGACCCGAGCTCGCACGTCTCGCCACCACAACCAGCACCTGGTGGCCCTGCATCAAGGCGCTCTGCTCACCCGGATCACCAACGCCGCCAGCGAAGGCCACAACCGGGTCGTCCAGCTCGACGCCTGCAACGCCCACGGCTACTGCAACCCCGAAAACCAGCGGCTACGAACACGCTGCGCAACCACCCGCCGAGCCCGCGGATACCTCAACCCCGCCCAACTTCGACGAGGCTGTAATTGTGGGCTGTCGCCCCACCCTTGTTGATGTTGAGTTTTTTCACTCGGTCCTGGTGTGCCCGTGGCTGGGTGGCCAGCTGTCGCGCGGGGTGGGCGCCCGGTCCACGTCCCAGGTGCCGGGCGCAGTAGCACCGTCACCGGTTCCCCGGTGCCAGCTTGGCCGTGGTCGATGAATGCCTACAGGTGATGGAACCCGAATCCCCGCTTGAGCATCGGCGCCGCATCCTCTTTCTCGGAATGGGCGGTGACCAACGTCGCGTCCAGATCCACGACCAGCGGGCCCTCGGCCGATACCCGGTGGTCGGGGGCGTGCCGGCCAGCCGGTCGACCGTCCATGACACCGTCGGGTCCGAGGCCACCAGCCCGAACACCACCGGCTCCGCGCGCAGCAACGCAACGTCCGGCGGGGCAGACCCCACCCAGTGCCAGCGACACTGCCAGATCGCACAGCACCCTTCGCCGGGTCATGCCTGGCCAGCGGCGACCGCCACCGTCCCAGCCCCTCGGACAGCTCGGATCATGTCCGGACCCCTGGCCCGCGCGCCTGGCCGGACGGCGCTCGGCGCCCATGGACGCGGCCGCCTATGATCAGTTCGGTGCCCAGAATCCTCGTCCTCGGCGCGTCTGGCTCCGGTAAGTCGACGTTCGCTCGGCGCGTGGCCGCCACGCTCGGCATCCCGCACATCGAGCTCGACGCCCTGCGTCACGGTCCCGGCTGGACCGTGCGGCCGACCTTCGCCGCCGACGTGGAGACGGCGACGGCGGCGCCCGACTGGGTCGTCGACGGGAACTACTCGGCGGTCCGGGAGCTCGTGTGGGCGCGGGCGGACACGATCGTCTGGCTGGATCTGCCGCGGTGGCTCGTGGAGTGGCAGGTCATCCGGCGCACGGCCGGCCGGCTGGTGCTGCGCACGCCGCTGTGGAACGGCAACCGGGAGCGCTGGCGCTCGCTGCACCGGGCCAGCCATCCCCTCCGCTGGTCCTGGCGCAAGCATGGCGAGTACCGCACCAGCTACGGCAGCCGCTTCGCGGCCGGTGATCCGGCCGGCCGGCGGCTCGTCCGGCTGCGCAGCCGCCGCGAGGCGAAGGCGTGGTCTCCCCTCCGATCCGCGTGAGGCGGCCGGCGGCGGAGCCGGGCCGCCGGCCGCCGGTCCCGCTGCCGTCGTCCGGCGCCGCGGCGTCAGGCGAGCGGCACCACCAGTTCGGAGGGGCTGCCGGCGGGCGAGCTGATCGTGGCGGTCCCGTCCGCGCGGTTCATGTCGTAGAACAGCGCGTCCCGGGTGTCGACGACCAGGGAGAGCCGGTGGCCGAACGCCAGGTCGTGCGCGACCGGGTCGAAGGTGAGCCGCACGGGCAGCGCGACGTTCGGGGTGGCCTCCTGATAGCTGTCGACCGCCTTGGCGATCAGCGTCGAGCGGCCCTGGGCGTCGGTGTCGTACAGGTAGCCGACCAGGGTTCCGGCGTCCGAATTGGGGGTGACGGTCAGGCGCAGTTCCGGCGCGCCGCGGACCTGCTGCGACGCGAAGGTCGGCGCCGCCTGCCACACCGCCCCGTGCTTGCGGTCGACCGTGCCGAGGTCCAGCCCGTCAGGCCGATGGGTGATCCCCTCCAGGAACTTGGTCACCAGGATCGTGCCGGCGTTCGCCGTGGTGTCCGCGTCCGCACTGAACGTCGTCGACCAGTCCCCGGTCGGGGCGGAAGCCGAGAGCTGTCCCGTGCCGAGCACGGCGGGGCCGAGCCGCAGGGTCGTGTGATCGCCGGTGATGCCGGCCACGGTCTGGTAGGTCTCGACGGCACCGCCGTCGGTGAGCAGCCGGACCGGTGCGGGAGCCGGTCCCCGCGCGGCGGCCGACGTGGGGATCAGGAAACGGTCGAACCAGGCCCAGGCCGCCGTCCAGGTCTCGTTGGGAATACCGAACAGGCCGCCAATCTCGTTCGTGGCGTGATCACCGGGACTCAGCCGGATCGTCTTGGGTCCGGTCAGCCGGTCGAAAAAGGCCAACTGGGAGGCCGGCGGGAAATAACCGTCGCTGTAGGAGGTCGACATGAAAACTGCCGGCCGGCGGGCGTTGAACCGGTCGAGGTAGGCCGTGGCGCCACGCGTCCTCGCCCAGGACAACACCCGGGGCATGTTGCGGAAAGCCCGGTAGTCGTCGACGATCCCGCGGAACTCCGCACTGCTGCGACCGGATTTCTCCTGCAGCGACGTCATCAGGTCGAGTGCCGCCTTGTGTCGGGTGTTCGCGTCGTAGAGGGACATCCCGAAGTCCACCCAGCCGCTCAGCGAGGCGACCGCCCGGATGCGGGTGTCGGCGGCCGCGGCCAGCAGGGCGATGCCGCCGCCGTAGGACAGGCCGGCGACGCCGATCCGGTTCCCGACGACGGCGACGTGCTTGCTCGCCCACGTGATCACGTCCGAGACGTCCGAGACGTCCAGCGGACCGGCGACGTCCACGGTGCCGCCGGAGCCGTAGAAGCCGCGGGTCGTGTAGGCGACGGCGGCATAACCGCGTTGCACCAGCAGATCGACCTGGGTCTGCATGCTGGTGTCCTGGAATCCCCAGGCCGCGGGGATCACGACGAGGGGATGCGCGCCGCCTCCGGACGGCACCCCGGTGATCGCGGTCAGGGTCGTGCCGTCCGTGGTCCGGATCGTGACCTGATTCGTCGGCGCGGTACTCGTCGGCGCCACGGGCGCCGCGGTGGGGATCAGCGATCCGCCCGGCGGCCGGGCAGTCTGGGCGGCGGCCGCCGAGGGCGGGAGCGCGGGGGACGGTGCCGCCGGGGCGCCGGGCCCCACCTCCGCCGCCACGGGAACCAGACCCGTGGACGACGGCTCATGCCCGCGATCGAGGGCGATGGCCACGGCGCAGAAAAGGAGGCCCAACACCAGCGCCGTCGACAACAGCGCGACGGACGGGCGGAATTGCCGGGGAGGCGGTCGGTGGTCGGCGCGCCCGTGCCACGAAGGCATTCTCAAGGTCTCCCATCGGTCATCCCCACCCCTGACGGGCCTTGGTCTATCCGCTTACGTCCGATATGCGCAAGTATTGGCGATGGTGCGGATGGCGCCTTCAGGCCAGTGCGATCCCGCGACGTGGGGATTCCGCCCGGACATCAATCCGCGCGGCTGCGGGCAGACCCGCGCGCCGCACCCGGCGGACCGCGGTGGCGACGCCATGACCGCCGGGCGCTCCGGGCACGGCGGACCGATCGCGAGGCGCACCGCACCGTGCACCCCCGACCGCCCGCATCCCCGACCGGCCGAACCGGTCGAACCGGCCGGCGGGCCTGACCGGCCTGACCGGGCTGACCGGGCTGACCGGGCTGACCGGGCTGACCGGGCGGTGATCTTACGAATCGGGCGTCACAGTCCGCTATTTGCCATGATGCGAGGCGAGCCGTACGGACCTGGACGGGAGCCGAACCTGTGAAGCGCACCATCTTCGAGCCCGAGCACGAGGAGTTCCGCGAGCTGGTCCAGACCTTCATCACGAAGGAGTGCCTGCCGCACATCGACGAGTGGGAGCGCAACGGCATCGTCGACCGTGCGGCGTGGACCAAGGCGGGCGAGATGGGCCTGCTGGGCCTGCGGGTGCCCGAGGAGTTCGGCGGCGCCGGGATGACCGACCCGCGCTACGACGCGGTGATCACCGAGGAGCTCGCGCTCGCCGGCGTCAGCGGCCTCGCGTTGCAGCTGCACAACGAGCTGCTCGCCCCGTACATGCTCGACCTGACCAACGACGAGCAGAAGGCCCGCTGGCTGCCGGGCTACGCCTCCGGAGAGATCATCACCGCGGTCGCGATGAGCGAGCCCGGCGCGGGCAGCGACCTGCGCGGCATGCGCACGACGGCGATCCGTGACGGCGACCACTTCGTCCTCAACGGCGCCAAGACCTTCATCAGCAACGGTCTGATCTCGGATCTGGTCGTCGTCGCGGTCAAGACGCAGCCGCAGGAGCAGCCGACCAAGCTCAGCCTCATCGCGGTCGAGCGCGGCACGCCGGGCTTCGAGCGTGGCCGCAAGCTCGACAAGGTCGGCGCCCACTCACAGGACACCTCCGAGCTGTTCTTCGCCGACGCCCGCGTGCCGGCCGCGAACCTGATCGGCGAGGAGTTCCGGGGGATGAACTACCTCATGCGCAACCTCGCCTCCGAGCGGCTGTCCATCGCGATCAGCAGCGTCGCGAGCGCCCGGCGGGCCCAGCAGCTCACCGCCGAGTACGTGCGCAGCCGCAAGGCGTTCGGCACCACGATCGGCAGCTTCCAGAACACCCGGTTCGTCCTCGCCGCGCTGCACGCCCGCACCCAGGCCGTGCAGAGCTTCGTGGACACCTGCCTGCGCGGCAAGGTCGACGGCGACCTGACCATCGAGGAGGCCGCCGCCGCGAAGCTGCTCGCCACCGAGCTGGAGTTCGACGCGGTCGACGCCGGGGTCCAGCTCCACGGCGGCTACGGCTGGATGGAGGAGTACCCGATCGCTCGGATGTACCGCGACGTGCGGATCAGCCGGATCCTCGGCGGCAGCAGCGAGATCATGAAGGAGGTCATCGGCCGCTCGCTCGCGCTGGAGGGGCCCGCCTGAGCGCCCGACGCCTCGCATGCGGCTGACGACCCGGCCGGGCCGGACCATCGCCGTGCACGATCTCGGTGGCGACGGCCCGGCCATCCTGCTCTGCCACGCCACCGGGTTCTGCGGGCGCGCCTACGAGCCGCTGACCCGCCTGCTCCGCGCATCACGGCGGGTCTGGGCGGTCGACCTGCGTGGGCACGGTGAATCCCCGGCCCCGGACGACGGCGACTTCGCCTGGGCGAGCATGGTCGACGACGTGCTGAGCGCGGCGCGGGCGGTGGCCGCGGCCGCGGCGGACGCCGACGGCTCCCCCGGCGCCGTGCACCTGGCCGGTCATTCCATGGGCGGCGCGATCGGCCTGCAGACCGAGGCGGACCATCCCGGGACGTTCGCCTCGGCCTACGTCTACGAACCGGTCATCTTCCCGCCGCAGCTGCGTCCGCCCAGGTCGAACCCGATGGCCGACGCCGCCCGGAAGCGGCGGGAGGTGTTTCCCTCCCGGGCGGCGGCGCTGGCCCGGTACGCGGCGAGGCCGCCGCTGCGCGAGCTCAACGCCGGCGCGCTCGCCGCCTACGTCGAGCACGGTTTCGAGGATCTTCCCGACGGCACGGTGCGGCTGCGCTGCCGGGCCGAGTCCGAGGCCCGCACGTTCGAGGCCAGCGGCCGCATCACCTGGGGAACGGTGGCGAAGGCGGCGGTGCCCACCGTCGTCGCCACCGGCGAGGTGTCCGATTCGGAGCTGGTCCCCGCGGCGCCCGGGCTGGCCGCGGCGCTCCCGGCCGCCCGGCACGTCTCCTACGGCCATCTCGGCCACTTCGGCCCGCTACAGGACGCCGTCACCGTCGGTCGGGACATCCTGGCGCACACCACGGGACACTGACCCCGTCGGTTCTCTCCCGTGCGCCGTGACCGCCGTTCGGCCGACCTCGTCGACCGTCGTGATGGGACCCCGGCTGACCTGCGTGTCCAGCCTCACTGGATTCGTACCTGTCCGTCGGACGAGAAGCAGTGCCGGATCCGGGTGAGCATGACCGGGTGGATCCGCAGTTCCGCGGTCTCGGGAAGCGTGCAGAACCGCACTGCGGACGCCTCGGCGCTGATCGAGGCCGCGCCGCCCTCAACGGTCGCCTCAAAACAGACGGTGCACTGCTGATGGACCTCCCCGTTGTCGAAGGCCGTGACATGAGCGGGATCCGTGTAGATGCCGACGATCCCGGTGACCCGCACGGCCAGTCCGACTTCCTCCTTCACCTCCCGGACAGCCGCTTCGGCGATGCGTTCGCCGAAATCCATGAACCCACCGGGGAGCGACCAGTAACCGTCGTCGGAGCGGCGGATCAGCAACAGACGGCCGGCCGCGTCCCAGATGGCCACGTTCACCACCGGCGTAAGGCTGTTCGGCGCGGGGGCGTTCGGGTCGTTGAAGTAGTCGATCTTCATCTGACATGTCTCCGAGTTGACGAGCGCGGCGGACCAACATACGGCAGCGCGACATCATTGACAAGATCTTGCCGGGCCACCGGCCGTGGCAATAAAGTGGGCCCACATCGGACACCGCATCGGGGGACGCGCGTGGGCAAGATCTTCATCGGCTTTCACGAGGCAGACGGTGGTCCATTCACGAAGCGCGTTATCCAGGCCTTAACAAAGGCGGGATACGCCGACTTCTACAGCTACACCTCTCCCGGCCACGGCCCCCGGCCAGGGCAGCCCTGGCGGGCGGACATCCGACGGAACCTCCTGCAAAGCGAAGCGTTCGTCGCCATCACCACACCCGGCGCCGACAACGAATGGTGCATCAGCGAGGTCGCGCTGTTCCGGGAGCGGAAGCCGGCGGCGCCGTTCATAGAGATCGTGGTGGCGCCGGGCGCGCCGCGGGCGCAGACCCAGGATTTGCAGGCCATCGTCGTCCGGCCGGACGACGATGACTCGGTCGCGACGGCGATGACAGCACTGGTGGATTTCCTGCGCGACAGCGGCGTCCGGACCGGTGCCATCCCGCGTTCCCCCTTTCCCGGCCTGAAGGCCTTCGACGAACTCGACGGACCGTTCTTCTTCGGCCGGGAGCGCGATGTCACCGCCCTGCTGAAGGAGATGAGTGGCCGCGGAAACGGGGCCATGGCGGTCATCGGACCCTCGGGCGTCGGCAAGTCCTCACTGGTGCGCGCCGGGCTGCTCCCGCGACTACGGTCCACACCCACCCGACACCGCGCCACCGGCTGGAACAAATGGCTGATCATCGGCCCGGTCTCGCCGAGCGCCGGAGCGGTCGCAGGAATTGCGCAGGCGCTGGCAGCAGCCCGGATCGAGGGTGGTCTCGACCCGGAGGATGCCGACGCCATCGAGAGTCGGCTACGAGCAGAACCGGCCTCGTTGGTGACGATGGTAAGCGAGCTCCTCGCGGGTGTGGATCACGAGGTCCGCGACAGCGGCGGGACGG
Organism: Frankia sp. ACN1ag; assembly: GCF_001414035.1. NCBI lineage: Bacteria > Bacillati > Actinomycetota > Actinomycetes > Frankiales > Frankiaceae > Frankia > Frankia sp. ACN1ag. The sequence goes on from NZ_LJPA01000043.1 coordinate 23,518, forward strand.
CGAAGGCAGTCATCGTTCTCGATCAGGCCGAGGAACTTGTCGCCGCGAGACCGGATCCGGACGGCGTCTCGACCGGTCGACCGGACCGGACCGGCCTCGAGGCCCATCGCCACGCCGACGCGCAGGCCGGCTCCGACGGCCAGACCGCCGAAGCCCGGCGGGAGGCGCAGGTGCTGACCGACGCGTTGGTGGCGGCTTCCAACGAGAATGCCTGGCTCGTCTACACGATTCGGGCCGATTATCTCGACCTCGTCCTGAGAAGCTTCTCCCTGCGTAATCTGATCCAGCAACTGCACGTGGTCAAGCCGCTCGACGCGCGGGGACTCCTGCAGGTCGTCAACGATCCGGTGGCGATGCTGGGCTGGTCGTTCGACACGGACGCGCTGGCCACCATCGTCGAGGATGCAGGCAGGGGATCGCTGCCGCTGCTCGCGTTCGCCCTCCAACGGCTGTGGGAGCACGTCGATCACGATGGGCTTCGGGAGCCCCGGGCGATCAGCCTCCATGACTATCTGCAGGCCGGGCGGGTTCAGGACGTCCTGGAGAGCCAGGCGAACGACGCCTTCGAGACAGCGCTGCGGACGTACGGGAACGCGGGGGTCAGGGCCGGGCTGCCCGCGGATCGTCCGGCGGCCGAGCGGCGAGTGCTGAACCTGCTCGGCCGGTTGGCGTCGGTCGGCCGAGATCTCGCCTACATCCGCAGGCCGGTGCCCATCGCCGAGTTCAGCGCGGACGATCTTCCGCTGCTCGAGCCCTTCGTCCGCAATCGTGTCCTCACCACGACACGCTCGTTGCTGGGACCGGCAAGGTCGGCCCTGTCGACCGAGCAGGATGACATCACGCTGAAGGTGCTGGGTGCCGGGGACGCGGCGGACAACGCGCTGGAGGTCGCGCACGAGAGCCTGTTCACCGCCTGGCAGCGGCTGCGCGATCATCTGGACCAGCTGCGTGATTCGCTGCGCAGCCGCGGTGAGCTCGAGGAGACCACCGCCGCGTGGGTGCGGTCTGGTCGGCGCGGCGATGATCTGATCGTGCCGTCCCGGCTGTACCAGCTCGCCAACGAGCTGCTCAGCGCCAGCGACGTGGTCATCACGGACGCGGCCGGGTGGGGCTGGCGTCGGCTGGTGCACGCCCTTGCGGCTCTCGACGTGTCCGCCGACGCCGTGGAGCTCGTCGGGATGTCGCTGCAGCGGATGCTGGACCAACTTGTGCAGGAGGCGATGCTCCTGGCCCGGCAGAGCCCCGAGGATGCCCTGCGGCTGTTGACAGGAAGAGCCTGGAGCACCGACCCGTCGGCCTTCTCGATGATCCTCTCGGCACCGGATCTGACCGCGTGGNGTGACCTGATGCAGACCGCCGAGGCGAGCTCGCGGACGCTGTGCCAGTTCTCGGATGGCTCGNCCGGCATGTGGGGAGTCGCCTGGTCGCCGGACGACACCCGGGTGGTGACCGGCTCCCGCAACGGCCGCATCCTGGTCTGGGATGTCGCCACGGGCACGATCGTGACGGCCCTCTCGCACGGATCGGACCAGCGAGAGGGCGCCGGTGGGTGGGTTCGGTCGGTCGCCTGGTCGCCGGTGGACGCGGACATCATCGCCTCGACGTCGACGGACGAGACGACTCGGGTGTGGTCCGTGGAAGCAAGCCGCGAGCTACGACTGCTGTCCCTGCCCGACCGCCCCTGGTCGGTGCGCTTCGGTCCCACCGGCGCCCAGGTGCTCACCGCGTGCGCCTCGGGCCACGCGGTCATCTGGAACTTCCGCGAGCGCGGCCAGCATCGCAGCCGCACGCTGACGGCCGAGAGCAGAACGGACCCGTCCGCTCTGGTCCGGATCTGGGACGCGGACGTCTCACCCGACGCGGCCCGGATCGCAGCCGCCCGCGAGGATGGCTGGATCGACCTCTGGTCTCCCGACGAGGACAGTGTCGCTCGCCGGTTCCACGCGCATCCGGGCGCGACCGCGCGCGCCGTTCGCTTCAGCCCGGACGGAAGTGCGCTTGCCACCGGCGCGCAGGACAACACCGTTCGCGTGTTCGACCTCGCCCACCTGAACGAGGTCCGAATCCTCACCGGCCACACCGACCAGGTGCGGCGGGTGAGCTGGTCGCCACGCGGCGACCGGCTCGCCAGTGCCTCGGCGGACACGACGGTGGGCGTCTGGGACGTCCACACCGGCGAGCGCCTGCTGACGCTGCGGGGACACCAGCAGGGGGTGTGCGACGTGGCGTGGTCGCATCACGGTGACCAACTGCTTTCGGTGGCCGACGACGGCACCGCGCGGGTCTGGAAGGCAGGGGCGGTCCAGGTCGGGCTGACCGAGCTTCCCGCTGCGNCCCAGGCGATGGACCGGTCGTCGAGGACCGGCCAGTTCGCGGTGGCGGTCGCGGCGCCGGATCGGCCGGACGCCAACCACGAGATCGTGATCATGGGAGCGTCGGGCGACCTACGACGAAGCTTCAGCACGCACCACGGCGACGCCGTTCGTGCGGTGGCCTGGTCCCCCGACGGGACCCGCCTGTTGACCGCGTCCCGCGACAGCACGGCACGCATCTGGCGCCTTACGGACACGGCGATCGAAGTCGAGCACGTCCTGACCGCGCGCGGCGGAGTCGAGGATGCACGGTGGTCACCTGACGGCACCACGTTTGCCACCGCCGCGCGTGACCGGGTCATCCGCCGGTATGCCGCGGACGGACGCAGTCTCGACGCGGCGGAACGCCGCCCCCATCCGAGTTTCCTGCGCGCCGTGGCCTGGCATCCCGTCGATCCGCGGTTCGCCCTGGTCGCCGAGGACACCCGGCTGACCATCAACACCGCCGAGGCGACGGTGGCCGAACTCGGAACGGACAAGGTGCTCACCGCCGTGGCCTGGAGCCCCGGTGGCGACCGCCTCGGCCTGGGTGCGACCGATGGAACGGTCATCATCGTCGCCGCGACCGAGGGGGACGATCTCACCGAGCTGCACCGCCTGAGCGGGCATGCGGACGAGATCTGCTCCGTTGCCTGGTCCGCCGACGGACGTCGGATCCTCACCGCCTCCGCGGACCGGTCAGCGGCGGTGTGGGATGCCGAGACCGGCGCGAGGATCACCGTCCTGATCGGCCATGCCGGGCCGGTGACCCACGCGCTCTGGACCGATCAGGACGATCTCGTCACGACGGTCTCGACGGACGGGACGTTCCGCCGCTGGGATGTCAGCGACGCCGCACGCCGGCCCCTCAGCGGACTCCCGACCGGCCGGACGGACGGCGGCCAGCCGGCCGGCGACGTGGCGGCCGGCGACGTGGCGGCCCTTCTTGCGGATGCCCGGCTACGAATCGGTCAGTCGCGCGACTGACCGGCGGTGCCTGCCCGCCGCGGATCCGCGGCGGGCAGGCACGGGGACGTCGGCGCACCAGCGCAACACCCGCCGCTCAGACGTGGGCGACGGCGTTGCCCGCGTTCTGGCCGGGGCGGATGAACAGCGCCAGCACCATCGCCACGCCGGACAGCACCGCGCCGATCACCATGGCGACGTGCAGCCCGCTCATGAACGCGGCATGGCTGCCGGCCTCGATCGCGCCCTGCACGGTCGCGGACGTGCCGGTGGCCGGTGGCACCAGGCCCTGGCCGACGAGCTCCTTGGCCTGCGCGAGCTTGCCGGCCTGCTCCGCCGGCACCCCGGCGCCGACCAGCCGGTCGACCAGCACCGACCCGACCCGGCTGGCGAGCACGGAGCCGAGCACCGCGGTGCCGAGCACCCCGCCGAGCTGCGTCGCCGTGGACTGCAGGCCGCCGGCGACCCCGGAGTCCTCGATCGGCGCGTTGCCGATGATCGCATCGGACGCGGCGGTGATGATGAGCCCGACGCCGACGCCGATGGCGACGAACGGCGGCCACAGCAGGTTGAAGGACGAGTCGGGCTCGAGCTGGGTGAGCACGACGAACGACGCGAGGAGCAGCGCCATCCCGATGGTGATCGGGACCCGCGGGCCGAAGCGGCCGTTGAGGGCGGCGCCCAGCGGGCTGCTGACCATGAACACCGCCGACAGCGGCAGGGTGCGCACGCCGGCCTGGACGGCGGAGTATCCGTGCACGTTCTGCAGGTACAGGGTGAGGAAGAACAGCACCCCGAACATCGCGAAGAAGGTCAGCATCACGATGAGCGTGCTCAGGCTGAGCGAGCGGTTGCGGAACAGCCGCATCGGCAGCAGGGGCGCGCGGACCCGGGTCTCGATGACCACGAACAGCACCAGCAGCACGACGGCGGCGACCAGGAAGCCGATCGTCCTGCCGGAGCCCCAGCCCCAGCCCTGCGCCTTGATCATCCCGAAGACGAGCGCGAACAGGCCGCCGCCCAGGGTGAGCAGGCCGGGGGCATCGAAGCGGTGGGAACCCGACTCGTCGCGGCTCTCTGCGAGCACGAACAGCCCGACGATCAGCGCGATCGCGCCCACCGGGACGTTGATGTAGAAGACGGACTCCCAGGACACGTGCTCCACGAGGAGACCGCCGATGATCGGACCGCCCGCGATCGAGATCGCCGAGGCGCCGCCCCAGATCCCGATGGCCGAGTTCAGCTTCTCCGGCGGGAAGGCCGAGCGCAGGATCGCCAGCGTGTTCGGCATGAGCAGCGCTCCGGCGACGCCCTGCAGCGTCCGGAAGATGATCACGCCTTCGATCGAGCCGACGAGGCCGACCGCGAGCGACGTCAGGGCGAACCCGACCACGCCGATCAGGAAGATCAGCCGCCGGCCGAACCGGTCACCCAGCTTGCCCGCCGGGATGAGCAGCACCGCAAGCGCCAGCAGGTAGGCGTTGGTCACCCACTGCAGATCCGACAGCGACGCGTGCAGGTCCTCGGCGATCCGCGGGTTCGCGATGGACACCACGGTGCCGTCGAGCCCCACCATGATCACGCCGAGCGCGACGCTGACCAGGGTGAGCCACGGATGTCCCCGCCTGCTGGTGCCACCGCCAGCCGAGCCGCTCCCGCCGGCCGCGTGGCGCGGCGATTGCGCCGCGTCCGTAGCTGTTGCCATGTCCTGACCCCCTCCACCTCGGCCGACAGTGATCGGCTCCCTGACATTCAATGCCACAATGTCAGTTCTGCCAATCTGTCAGAGATGACAATCACGTTCGTCCGCGCTACGATCACACCCGTGACGACGAGGATCGGGGAGGCGCCGGCTTCGGGCTCCCTCGAGGTCGCGTCCGAGGTCGGCGACGGTGGGGCCGAGCGGACGCGGGCCGAGCGGCGGCGCGCGCGCATCCGCGCGACGATCGCGGACGCGGCCCTGCGGCTGTTCATGTCCCGTGGTTACGACGCGACCACGGTCGAGGATGTGGCGGCCGCGGTGGACCTGAGTCCGCGCACGGTGTTCCGCTACTTCCCGTTCAAGGAGGACATGCTCCGCGAGGCCGTGCACTTCGAGCTGACCGAGCTCATCGCGGCGCTGCGGGAACGGCCGGCGCACGAGCATCCCGCCGACGCCCTCGGCCGAGCGATGGTGCACATGTGGTCGAACCTCGAGAAGGACCCCGAGGAGGTTCGCACCCTGCTGCGGCTCATCTCCGAGCTCCCCCGGATGCGAGGGCTGCTCGTCGAGGCGTCCCGCAGCGGCCAGAACGTCCTGGCGGAGGCGCTGGCGTTCCGCCTCGGCCGGCCCGCCACGGACCTGTCCACCCAGGTGGCGACCGGCTGCGCCCTGGCGGCACTCAACATCGTCATGGAGGCCTGGGCGACGATGCCCGCCGGCACCGACCTCGCCCCCCTCATCACCAGCGCGATGGCCGCCCTGAAGGCCGGCCCGCTGAGCCCCGGCTGCTGACCGACCCGGCTCCCCCACGCGATCACTGCGGTTGACAGCCGCAGCCGTTCGACCTGCACTCGAAGGCAGGGCGTCCGCCGATGGGCGGCTGCGCCGGCCGTGTCACGGTCGCCCGTCATGGCACGCGCAGGCGGCAGGAGGCTGCATCCGATGACGACGCTGCACCGCGATCCGGTCCTCGACGGCCCGGTCGACCTCATCCCGGACGAGATCGAACTGATCGAGGCGGCGATGCGTTGGCACTTCGACCCCAGGACCGGTTCGCCCTTCTGGCTGGAGCAGGCCGACACCCTCGGTTTCGACCCGCGCGAGGACATCCACACCATCGATGACCTCGCCAGGTTCCCCAACATCGTCGATCGGCTGCGCTACGTCCCCGCCGGGGACCTGATCCCCCGGGGCTACGCGGGGCAGGACGACGCGGTGTACGGCGTCTACGACTCGGGCGGCACCACGGGGCCGCCGAAGCACGTGGTCATCATGTCGGACTGGATGTCCCGCCTGCTCGTCCGCACCGACGAGGAGATGGCGGCGCGCGACTACCCGCGGGGGGTCGACTGGCTCGCCCTGGCGCCGAGCGGGCCGCACATGTTCGGCGCGATCGTCCGCGAGACGGTCCGGCTGCGCGGCCGGTTGGGCTTCATGGTCGACCTCGATCCCCGCTGGGTGAAGAAGTGCATCGCGGCCGGTCGAGCCGATCACGCCGACCAGTACGCCGACCACATCGTCGCGCAGGCCCGCGCCGTCCTGGAGTCGCAGGACATCGGCGTGCTGATCACCACTCCGCCGCTGCTGGAACGGCTCGTCCGCGACAACGAGCTGCGCAGGCTGATCGCCGAGCGGGTGCAGGTCGTCGAGTGGGGCGGCGCGCACCTGGACCCGGACACCCGGTACCTGCTGCGCACGGAGGTCCTCCCCCACACCCGGATCATCGGGCGCTACGGCAGCACGATGGTCCTCGCGAGCGCCATCGAACGCGACGGGCTCGCCCCGGACGATCCCTGCATCTTCGACTCGTTCTCCCCGTTCGTCACGTTCCGGGTGGTCGACCCGGAGTCCGGCGAGCCGGTGCCGTACGGCAGCCGCGGGCGCGTGGTGATGAACCACGTCAGCAAGTCGGCGCTGCTGCCCAACAATCTCGAGCGTGACGAGGCGACCCGGATCGAACCGCCACTCGGGCGGGTGGGCGACTCCGTGGCCGACGTCTCGCCGGTTGCCGTGTTCGGCGACTCCCCGGTGATCGAGGGGGTGTACTGATGCCGGCCAGGAGCCCGTCCGCCACACCGCCCGCGACCAACCGGGCCGGACCCACGGACAGCCGGGCAGAGCTGATCGAACTCGACGCGCTCGGCCCGGGCGGCCCCTTCCGGTCCCGTAACCGGCTGCCGATCACCGACCTGGCCGGCCTCCCGATCGCCGAGCTGAGCCTGGTGCCGTCGCTGTACGTGCATCGCGCCATCGCCGCGCTGCGGGCCGCCGAACCGCTGTCGACCGCCGACCGGCTCGCCGCGCTCGCCCGGGCCGGGGAGTCGTTCGCGACCGAGACCGTCGCCGAACTGTCCGTCGACGAGTACTCCCACGCGGTCAGCCGGATCTCGGGGATGCCGATCTCGGTCGTGCGCCACGCCACCGAGACGACCTGGCGGGCGCTGCTCGGCGCCGGCCGGGACGCCCGCCAGGCCAGGCCCCGGGCCAGCGTCGACGACTGGCACGACCCGGCCACCCAGGGTGGACGGGCGGTGTGGACGCGGCGCGGGGAGGTCTTCGCGGTGCACGCGGCCGGCAACCACCCCGGCGTGCACGCCCTGTGGCCGCAGGCGCTGGCACTGGGCTACCGGGTCGCGGTGCGCCCGTCGCGCCGCGAGCCGCTCACCGCGCACCGGCTGATCACCGCGCTGCGGGCGGCCGGGTTCGGCGCCGACCAGGTGGCGTACCTGCCCACCGACCACGCCGTCGCCGACGAGATCATCAAAGCCGCCGACCTGGCCATGGTCTACGGCGGGGACGACGTGGTCGCCAAGTACGGCGCGGACCCCACGGTGCTCGTGCAGGGTCCCGGGCGGTCGAAGATCCTGCTCGCCGGCGAGGACTGGCAGCGCCATCTCGACACCCTGGTCGACTCCATCGGCGACGAGGGCGGCACCGCCTGCGTCAACGCGACGGCGGTCTTCACCGACTCAGACCCCGGCGGCCTCGCGGCGGCGCTCGCCGAGCGGCTCGCCGCCATCCCGACCCTGCCGCCCGAGGACGACCGGGCGGTGCTGCCCTGCCAGCCGACCGAGCAGGCCGCGGCGCTGGAACGCTTCCTGCTCGACCACGCGGCAGGTACGACGCCACGCCTCGGTGGCGCCGGGATCACCGACCCCGTTGCCGGCGGCGGCGTCGCGCTACGCCCGGCGGTGTTCCAGGTGAACCGGGCCGACGCGGCCCAGACCGGCATCGAACTCGGCTTCCCCTGCGTATGGGTCGCCCCCTGGGCGCCCGCCGACGGGATCGGCCCGCTGCGCAACTCCCTCGTCCTCACCGCCCTCACCCACGACGAACGCCTCCTCGACCAGCTCATCGCCGATCCGACGATCAGCAACGTCTACGTCGGCGACCATCCCACCTACTGGATGCGCCCCGACGTTCCGCACGACGGCTACCTCGGCGAGTTCCTCATGCGCACCAAGACCGTCCTGCGCGACTGAGCCCGACCCCGGCGAGACTCCCGGGATCGCCGCGTCGAGCAGGGTCTCGGCCATCGCGCGGGCAGTCCGGGCGGCCTGCGGGGTGCGGTCCATCCGGGCTGTCAGGCCTGCACCGTCGTAGACGAGCTGGAGCTGGCGGCCCAGCGCGGCCGGGTCGGCGGCGCCGGCCTGCTGGGCGAGCTCGGTGAACAGGGCGAGGATCCAGGCCCGGTAGTCGTCGGCGGCACGCTCCACGGAGCTGCCGGGGGACGTCTCGGCGCTGGCGGAGACGAACGCACAACCATGGAAATCGGGTTGGGCGAACAGCTCCCCCTGCGCCTCGAAGATCGCCAGCAGGCGGGACCGGGCGTCCGGCGCGCGGTCCACCGCCCGCCGGAGTCGCTCGGTCGTGTCGGCGTGCCGGCCTTCCAGGTAGGCGCGGACCAGCTCTTCCTTGCTGCCGAAGGTGTTGTACAGCGACGCCTTCGCGACCCCGGCCCGCTCGATGATCCGGTCGATGCCGACCGTCTGGACGCCCTCGGCGTAGAACAGCTCGTCCGCGGCGGCGAGCAACCGCTCCCGCGCCGAGCGGTGGTCTACCCCTCCCGCCGCCGCGCGTCGCGTCCTGGTGGCGGCCATCCGCCTCACCTCCACATACCAGCCGGACCAGACAGACCAGTCCATCCACGATAGGCGGCGCCGTGCCGGTGCCTCGGTGCCTTGGTGCCTTGGTGCCTTGGTGCCTCACACGGCGCTGCGCCCGCCGTCGACCGGGATGACCGCGCCGGTGATGTAGCTCGCCGCGGGCGAGGCCAGGAAGGCGACGACCCCGGCGATCTCGTCGACCTGCGCGGCGCGGCCGAGCAGGGTGGTGGTGCCGAGCTGGGCGATGAAGTCCGGCCGGGCGCCGTCGGAGTACACCGGGCCGGGGGCGATCGTGTTGACCCGCACGCCCGCCGGGCTGAACTCGGCCGCCCAGGCGCGGCTCATCGCCGTCAGCGCCGCCTTCGTGGCGCCGTACGCCGCGCCGCCGGCCAACCCGACGCGGCCGGCCATGCTGTCAACGCTGATGATGCTGCCCGTGCCGCGCTCGGCCATGCCGGGCGCGAGCGCGGCGACGAGCTGGTAGGCGGCACGGACGTTGCCCGCGAACAGGGCGTCGAAGGTCGCGGTGTCGAGCTGCGCGCTCGGCCCGAACCAGGATGCACCGGCGTTGTTGACCAGGACGTCGACCTCGCCGGCCTCCTTCGCCAGGCGCTCGACCGCCGCCGCGTCGGCCAGGTCCGCGGCGAGGAAGCGGGCCTCGCCGCCGGCCTGCTCGATCTCCGCCACGGCCGCCGCGCCTCGATCGGCGTCCCGGCCGTGCACGATCACCGCGTACCCGTCCGCGGCCAGGGCGCGGGCCGCCGCCCGGCCGATTCCCCCGGTCGAGCCCGTCACCAGCGCCACACCCCGACGGCCGCCTTCACCCACGTTGCTCGCCATGACCCGCTCCCCACTCCACCGAGTAGACCTGTCTGTCTACCGCTGGAGAGAAGAATAGACAGACAGGTCTGTCTATTGCAACGAGAGGGGCGGGCTTTACCCGTGACCCGCGACACATTCAGCCGCAGGCACAGAGCGCACCACAACCGGCTCCGCCCCGGGGCGGGTGCCCAGGACGCGGGTGCCCGGGGCAGGTACCGGTCAGGTCCTGGCGAGCGCCCTCGGCCGCTTCGTCAGGTAGTCGGTGTAGGCGACGGTGGTGAAGAACTCGGGCAGCGTCTCGCCCAGAGCCGTCTCGACGAAGACCTCGCGGGCCTCGTCGAGGCGGTTCGGCGCGCCGCCGCGCTCGGCACGCAGCACGGTCAGCTCCTCGGCGAGCAGCCGTTCGGCGAGTTCCCGGGTGACCGGGCGCCCGTCGGCGAGCCGCGTGCCGTGGTGGATCCACTGCCAGACCTGGCAGCGGGCGATCTCCGCGGTGGCGGCGTCCTCCATCAGGTCGAAGATCGCCACCGCGCCGGTGCCGCGCAGCCACGCGTCGATGTAACGCAACGCCACCGTGATGTTGCTACGCAACCCGGCCTCGGTGACCAAGCCGGCGGCGGAGGCGACGTCGAGCAGGTCGGCCGCGGTCACCGACACGTCCGGCCGCAGCCGGTCGAGCTGGTGCGGCGCGGCGCCGAGGCGGGCGTCGAACACCGCCTCGCATACCGCCACCAGCCCGGGATGGGCCACCCAGGAGCCGTCGAAGCCGTCGTCGGCCTCCCGCTGCTTGTCCTGGCGGACCTGGTCGAGCGCGCGGGCGTTGACCTCGGGGTCGCGGCTGGGGATGAACGCCGCCATCCCCCCGATCGCGTGCGCGCCGCGGCGGTGGCAGGTCCGCACGAGCAGCGCGGTGTAGGCCCGCAGGAACGGTGCCGTCATCGTCACCTGGGCCCGGTCCGGCAGCACGAACGCCTCCCCCCGGGCACCGAAGGTCCTGATGATGCTGAACACGTAGTCCCAGCGTCCGGCGTTCAGGCCGGCGCAGTGCTCGCGCAGCTCGTAGAGGATCTCCTCCATCTCGAAGGCCGCGGGAATCGTCTCGATGAGCACGGTCGCCCGGATCGTGCCCCGCGGGAGGCCGAGGCGCTGCTGGGCGAACACGAACACGTCGTTCCACAGCCGGGCCTCGCGATGGCCTTCCAGTTTCGGCAGGCAGAAGTACGGTCCGCTGCCCCGGTCGAGCTGGCGGCGGGCGCAGTGGAAGAAGTACAGGCCGAAGTCGACCAGGCTCGCCGACATCGGCCGGCCATCGATGAGCAGGTGGTGTTCGCGCAGGTGCCAACCCCGCGGCCGCACGACGATCGTCGCCGGGTCCGGCCCGACCCGGTAGCGCCTGCCGGCCGGCGTGGTGACCTCGAGCCGGCCCGCGACCGCGTCGAGCAGGTTGAGCTGGCCCGCGATCACGTTGAACCAGGTCGGCACGGTGGCGTCGGCGAAGTCCGCCAGCCACACCCGGGCACCGGAGTTCAGCGCGGTGACCGTCGCCGTCCGCTCGGTCGGCCCGGCGATCTCCACCCGCCGGTCGACCAGGCCCGGTGCCGCACCCGCGACCCGCCACGACTCGTCGGCGCGGATGGCCGCCGTCTCGGACAGGAAGTCCAGGCCGGCCGCCCCGGAGGCGAGCAGCAGGCGCCGCTCGCGCCGGGCGGCGAGCAGGTCGGCCCACCGCGCGGCGAAGGTGGTGTCCAGCGCGATGAGGAATTCCAGCGCCTGCGGCGTCAGGATTTCCCGGAAACGCTCCCGAGGCTCACCGGGCTCGCCGATGACCTCGATCCGACCGCCGCGCGGTGCCGGCATCTCAGTGCCCCGCGCCGGCGCCGGTCGCGGTGAACTGCGCCTCCTCGGTGGAGCCGCGCAGCGCGACGGTGTCACTCGTCGGGTTGATGGCGGTGCTCACCAGGTCGAAGTAGCCGGTGCCGACCTCGCGCTGGTGGCGGGTCGCGGTGTAACCGTCGGCCTCGCTGGCGAACTCGCGTTCCTGCAGGTCGACGTAGGCGGTCATGCCCTCGCGGGCGTAGCCGTGGGCGAGGGAGAACATCGAGTGGTTCAGCGCGTGGAATCCGGCCAGGGTGATGAACTGGAACTTGTAGCCCATGTGGCCGAGTTCGCGCTGGAACTTCGCGATGGTGGCGTCGTCGAGATGCGCCCGCCAGTTGAACGACGGCGAGCAGTTGTAGGCGAGCATCTGGTCCGGGAACTGGGCCTTGATCGCCTCGGCGAACTGGCGGGCGATCTCCAGGTCCGGGGTGGAGGTCTCCATCCACAGCAGGTCGGCGTAGGGGGCGTAGGCCAGGCCCCGGGCGATGCACGGCTCGACGCCGTCGCGCACCCGGTAGAAGCCCTCGGCGGTGCGCTCGCCGGTGACGAAGGGCAGGTCGCGCTCGTCGACGTCGCTGGTGATGAGGGTCGCGGCCTGCGCGTCGGTGCGGGCGACGATCACCGAGGGCACGTCGGCGACGTCGGCGGCCAGGCGCGCGGCGTTGAGGGTGCGGATGTGCTGACCGGTCGGGATGAGCACCTTGCCGCCGAGGTGGCCGCACTTCTTCTCCGAGGCGAGCTGGTCCTCCCAGTGCACCCCGGCGGCGCCGGCCGTGATCATCGCGCTCATCAACTCGAAGGCGTTGAGCACGCCGCCGAACCCGGCCTCGGCGTCGGCGACGATCGGCACCAGCCAGTCGGGGGCGTCGGCGACGCCCTCGGCCCAGGTGATCTGGTCGGCGCGCAGCAGCGCGTTGTTGATCCGGCGGACCACCGCCGGGACCGAGTTCGCCGGGTAGAGGCTCTGGTCCGGGTAGGTCTGGCCGGACAGGTTCGCGTCCGCGGCGACCTGCCAGCCGGACAGGTAGATGGCCTTGAGCCCGGCCTTGACCTGCTGCACGGCCTGGTTGCCGGTCAGCGCGCCGAGCGCGTGCACGTAGTCGGTGTCGTGTAGGAGCCCCCACAGCTTCTCCGCGCCGCGTCGGGCCAGCGTGTGTTCCTCCAGGACGCTGCCGCGCAGCTTGATCACTTCGGCGGCGCCGTAGGTGCGCTCGATGCCCGCCCACCGCGGGTCCGTCGCCCACCGCGCGGCCAGCTCCTCGGCCGCCCGCGCGGCCCCGTTCGCCGCCCCGTTCGTCGCCGTGGTCGTCGCCGTCGTCTTCGTCTCGGCCATGTCGATCTCTCCCTGCCCTGGAGTCGGAATAGCGCGGATCACCCTCCTCTTCGAAGCTGTCACAGCGATTCGACCTGGTCGAGCGGCCCAACGAGCCAAGTCCTGCGAATCTTCCCAGCCGGCTTTGCAAATTTTGCAAATGGCACGTTGGCACCGAGTCGACTATCCTCCTCGACAGAGAGGGAGCGGATGCAGAAGACTTTTGTCGGGACCCGGTTACGGGAACTGCGCGAGGAACGGGCCATGAGCCAGGTCGAGCTGGCGCGCCTGCTCGGCATCTCCCCCAGCTATCTCAACCAGATCGAGCACAACTCCCGGCCGCTCACCGTCCCGGTCCTGCTACGCATCACCGAGGCATTCGGCGTCGACGCCGGCTTCTTCGCCGCGCACGACGTGACCCGGCTGATCGCGGAGGTCCAAGAGGTCCTCTCCGACGGCACGATCGGCCTGAAGGTGCCGGCCACCGACGCCGCCCAGCTCGCCGAGCAGCTCCCGCAGACCGCCCATGCGCTGATCACGCTGCACCGCCGCTACCGCCAGGCCAACGAGCGCCTCGCCGCGCTCACCGGCGCCCGCGGGCCGGAACCGGCGGGGCCCGCGCCGGCGCCGATGCCGGACGAGGAGGTCCGGGACTTCTTCTACCAGCGCCAGAACTACGTCGGCGAGCTCGACGAGGCCGCCGAGCGGCTCGCCGGCGAGATTGGCCTGACCCGCGGCCGGGTGCACGCGGTGCTGGTCGAGCGGCTGGCCTACCACGGCATTCGCGTGCACAGCCGCGAGCCCGGCCCGGACCTCGCGGGCTCGCGCGACGACGGGCGTGACGACGGGCGTGATCTCGACCGCGAGCTCGACGTCGATGTGCTGCACCGCTTCGACCCGCAGACCCGGGTGCTGACCCTGTCGAGCCACCTGCGGCCCGGCCAGCGGGCCTTCCGCATGGCGCTGCAACTCGCCTTCGCCGAGTTCGACGATCTGGTCACCCGGCTCACCGACGAGGGCATGCTCAGCGGCCCCCCGGCCCGGACGCTGACCCGGATCGGGCTGGCGAACTACTTCGCCGCCGCCCTCATCCTCCCCTACAATGTGTTCCACACCACGTCCGAACGGTTCCGCTACGACATCGAACGGCTCTCCGAGCATTTCGGCATGGGCTTCGAGACGATCTGCCATCGACTGAGCACCCTCCAGCGCCCCCGGGCCCGGGGCGTTCCCTTCTCCTTCATCCGGGTGGATCGCGCGGGCAACATGTCGAAACGCCAGTCGGCCACCGGATTTCATTTCTCCCGCGCCGGCGGAACCTGTCCGCTGTGGAATGTGTACGAGGCACTCGCCGCCCCCGGAAAGATTCACACCCAGATCGCCACCATGCCGGACGGACGCAGTTACTTCTGGATTGCCCGCACGGTCAGCCGGGGCTATGGCCGTTTCGGTCGTCCCGGAAAGACGTTCGCCATCGGGCTCGGCTGCGAACTGCGCCATGCCAGCCGACTGGTGTATTCGACCGGGCTCAACCTGGACGATCCGGCGGCCGCGGTGCCGATCGGGATCGGCTGTAAGGTCTGCGAGCGGGTCGGCTGCGCCCAACGGGCCTTCCCGCAGATCGGCCGTAGCCTCGCCCTCGACGAGAACCGGGGCACCTTCGCCCCCTACCCGGCCGACATCAACTCCTGAGGGTCGGGGCCCGCGTGCGAGACTGGCCTCTCGCGGATCCGCCGCATCGCCGCATCAGCCCAGTTCAGCGCGGTATTCCGTCGCCAGGATCCGGTCTGGGCCCGGTGCCGGCCGAGGAGGGGGAGGCATGCCGACGGCTCCCGGGGGGTCCGATCGCGCCGGCCGATCGGATGGCCACGGTCCGAGCCGGTCCGACGGGCCGGGCCGGCCGGACGCGGCGGGACGGTCCAAGCAGTCGGCTGCGGCGGGACGGCCGGCTGCGGCGGGACGGCCGGACGGCCACGGTCGGCCGGTGGGCGACGGCGAGTCAGGGCATGTCATCGTCGCCGGGCTGAGCAACCTGGGGCTGGGCCTGGCCGAGCAGCTCCAGGCATCCGGCGTGGCGGTGGTCGCGGTCGACGACCAGCTCACCGCCGCCGCGCAGCGCCGGCTGGAACGGTCCGGGGTGCGGGTTCTCGTCGAGAGTCCCCACGCGGCCGACGTGCTGCGCGAGGCCGGCATCGCCGCCTCCCTCGCCGTGGTGATCTGCCACGAGGCCGACCTCGACAACCTCGAGACGGCCCTGCTCGCCGCCGACGTCGCCCCCGGCGTCCGGCTGGTCGTCAGCGTCAACAACCCGCAGCTCGGCGACCAGCTCGCGGACGCGCTCAGCCAGGTACGGGTGCTGAACCTCGCCGAGCTCGCCGGGCCGAGCTTCGTCGAGGCGTGCGTGCGCTCCGACGTCACCCACGCCTTCACGATGGACGCCCGCGCCGACGCCGAGGTGTTCGCGGTGATCGAGGAGGAGATCACCGGGCGGGGTGCCTTCCGGGCCCGCTACGGTGATCTCACCCCGATCTCGCTACGCCGCGCCGGCGCGCGCCACGCCGAGGTCTGCCCCCCGCGCGACACCCCGCTGCATCCCGGCGACCGGCTGACCGTCCTCGGCCGCCTCGCCGAGTTCCACGACCGCGGGATGGCCGTCTCCGGCCTGCACGACGCGCGGCTGTTCGCCGCCCTGGGCGACGGCACGGCCAAACGCCGCAGCGGGTCGCGGGCCCGGCGCGGCACGGCCGCCCGGCTGCGGGAGTTCCTCGCGACGATCCGCGGGGAGCTCGACCGGCCCTTCCGGCTCGCGCTCGCCGCCGTCGTGGCGATCCTGGTCGTCAGCACGGTCGTGCTGTCGCTGGCCTACGCCGACCACAACAACGCCGCGCCACCCGACTTCGGGCCGCTCGACGCGCTCTACCTCACCATCGAGACGATGGTCACGGTCGGCTACGGCGACTTCAACTTCGGCGCGGCCGACGAGTGGCTGCAGATCTTCGGCATCGGGCTGATGCTGTTCGGCGCACTGTCGATCGCGGTGGTCTACGCCTTCATCACGAACGTAATCATCAGCCGCCGGCTCGAACGCGCGCTGGGCCGCGGCCGGGCGGGGGCGGTGCGCGGGCACGTCATCCTGTCCGGCCTGGGCTCGGTCGGGGTCGCGACGATGGACGGCCTGGTCCGCACCGGCCGCCAGGTGGTGGTGATCGAGCGGGACGAGAACAACCGGTACCTGCCCGTGGCCCGCGAGCGCGGGGTGCCAGTGATCATCGGGGATGCGACGGTGCGGTCCACCCTGCTGGAGGCCGGTCTCGCCCACGCGACCACGATCACCGCGCTGACCAGCGACGGGGTGGCGAACCTGGAGACGGTGCTGTCCGCCCGGGAGGCGCACGACGAGCTGCGCGGCGCCCGCGCCGCCCGGGAGACGGCGCGCCGCGCCGGCGGGCGTTCCTACGGCCGCACCCGCCCGCCCGGCGCCCAGCCACACGAGCCCGACCTGCGCGTCGTCCTGCGGATCTTCGACACGACGATGGCCGACGAGGTCGAACGCCGGTTCGGCATCCACACCGCCCGCAGCGCCTCGGCGCTGGCCACCCCGTACTTCGTCGGGGCCGCGCTGGGCTACGACGTGCTGAGCACCTTCTACGTGGAGCGCACCCCCTTCCTCGTCGCCCGGATGACCGTCAACGCCGGCGGGGCGCTCGTCGGCCCCACCCTGCGCGAGCTGTCCACCGGAACCCGCGTCCTCGCCGTCACCACTGCCGTCGCCACCGCCACCGCCGCCACCACCGTCACCACCACCGCCGTCACCACCACCAGCGGAAGCCGACCCGGCGACGGAGCCTGCGCCGGCGAGCCGGACTACCGACCCGGCCGCCACACCCGCCTGCGGCCGGGAGACGAGCTGCTCGTCGTCGGCCCCGTCACCCAGATCGTCGACATGGTCCGGCGCAACCAACGCGTCGATGTCCCCGCCTAGCACCGTCCCACGCCCACGCCCACGGCGCGGGCCGAGAACTACCTCGCCGCCGACCCCCCGGACGTCGCCGGAACCTCATGAGCGCCGCCGGCTGTTGAGGAGGGCCCCGGTCAGGGGTGCATGCGGGCGCCCTTGAGCGCCTTGTCGACGGCGTTGCGCGGGCCGTGCAGGGCGAGGCCGACCAGGTCGAGGTCGTCACGTGGCACGGCCCGGACGGCGGCCCGGTTGTCGCGGTCGTTGCCGGTGGCGAACAGGTCCGACGTAAAGATCGACATGGCCAGGCCCCGACCGCCGGCGCGGGCGAACGACGAGGCCAGCGTCTGGTGCGAGCCGGCGAACACGAGCACCGGTTGGCGGAACATGGGCAGGTACCCGTGGCCGTCCGCGTCGGCGTAGGGCTCGCCGACCAGCTCCGGGTTGGTCGCCGCGATCCCGCTGACGAGGAACGCCGTGACGTTGAGCCGCTGCCAGTCCAGCAGGTCGTCGCGCAACAGCACGGCGATCTTGGTGGTGAAGCGCACCGGGGCGGGCTGCGACGACCCGTCGCCGGCGGTGGCGAGGTCGTGGCGAAGGTCAGTATCCACACCGCCGAGTCTCGGCGGCGGTCGGCATGAGGTCTTGTACGTTCCTGACGTGGCCGAGGCGCACAGGCCCGGGGCGGACGTCGCCGCGGCGGGCAGGGTCGGTGAAGGTCAGACGGTCGCCGCCTGGCGGCCGGCGGTGGCGGGTGTCCGCGAGGTGTTCCACGCCCGGTTCATCTCGCACGTCTACCCACCGCACACCCATGATTCGTGGACGCTGCTCATCGTCGACACCGGCGCGGTCCGCTTCGGTCTGGACCGCCACGAGCACGGCACGTTGCGCTCGCAGGTGACGCTGCTGCCACCGGACGTCCCGCACGACGGCCGCTCCGCCCGGCCCGGGGGATTCCGCAAGCGGGTCCTCTACCTCGACCGGGACCTCCTCGGCGACGAGCTGATCGGCACGGCGGTCGACACCCCGACGCTGGCCGATCCCACGCTGCGCCGGCGCATCGGCCGGCTACACGACCTCCTGCTCACTCCCGGCGAGGACCTCGCGGCCCAGAGTGGCCTCACCCTCGTCGGCGAACGACTACGCGCCCACCTGGGCCGCCGCAGCAGGTTCCCCGCTCGCCGTGACGGTGCGCCACCGCCCCGCCGGGACCCGACCGTTGCCCATGCGCTCCGCGACCTCCTCGACAGCCGGATCGCCGAGGGCATCACGCTGGCCGCCGCCGCGGAGCTGCTCGGCGCCCATCCGACGCACCTGATCCGCGCCTTCCACCAGGAGTTCGGCCTGCCGCCCCACCGCTACCTCACCGGCCGCCGAGTGGACCTGGCCCGCCGCCTGCTGCTCGCCGGTCACCGCCCGGCCGAGGTCGCCACGCTCGCCGGCTTCTACGATCAGGCCCACCTGACCAGGCACTTTCGCCGCATGCTCGCCACCAGCCCCGCCCGCTACGCCCGCCCGACCTGACGCCACCGCAGGACGTCGCCTCGAAAGGTCTCCTTGCACATGCCTGATGTCGTGGTCGCCGGGGTGGTGAACGTGCAGCAGACGGTACCGGTGGACGGGTTTCCCGTCGCCTACGCGCCGGTCCGGTATGCGACGGGGCGGCTGCGGCTGGCGGCCTCCGGGGTCGGGCTGAACGTCGCCCGGACGCTGGCTGCGCTCGGCACGCAGGCGACCCTGGCCACCCTGGTCGGGGACGATCCGGCCGGGATGGTGATCCGGGCCGAGCTGCGGCGTCTCGGCCTGCTCGGCGAGGACGAGTCGGGCGGCCGGGGCGCCGGGGTGCTGCCGACGACGAACAGCGCGATGTCCGCCGTCCTGGTCGATCCGCACGGGACCCGGCAGGTCCACACCGACCTCGCCGACCTCGCCACGGCCCGCTATCCGCCGTCGGTGTTCCGTGACCTGCTCGCGGGGGCGCGTCTCGCCGTGCTGACAACCGCCGGCTTCGTCCGCGACCTGATCCCCGTTGCCCAGGCCGCCGGCGTGCCGATCGCCGTCGACGTGCAGACCATCGAAGACGCGAGCGACGCCTACAGCCGGCCCTGGTTGGCGGCGGCGACCATCGTGTTCGGCTCCGCCGAGCGCCTCACGGCCAGCCCCGCCGACACCGCCGCCGCGCTGCTGAGCCGCTACCCGGCCCGGATCGTGCTGCTCGGGATGGGCGGCGACGGCTGCCTGCTCGCCGTCCGGGACCGTCCGCCGCGCCGCCTGCCCGCCCTGGCCCCGCATGGCGTGCTCGACACCACCGGCGCAGGGGACGCCCTGTGCGCCGGCTTCCTGCACTACTGGCTCGCCACCGGCGATCCCGACGCGGCGGCCCGGCGCGCCGTCCTCGTCGCCGGCTGTGCGGTCGGCTCCGCCGGCACGGCCGTCCACGTCACCGCCGGGCACATCGACGATCTCCTGCGCGCCCCGGGCGGGCGGCCGTCGGGCGTCGGCTGACACACGGCGGGCCGGTCCGATCCGACCTGCGGTGTTCGTCGCATATCAGCTGCTCGACAGCGGCGGCGGTGTGGCGCGGATCCGCACTACGCTCCCCCACGGCGTCGCGTGGCGCCCGTGGAGATCAGCAGCGAGGGAACGATGACGGCGAGGACGATTCCGATCCGTTTCACCGACGACGCCGGGGTGATCGACATCGCGGAGTCGCTGTCCACCCTCAAGGGGGACGGGCGCCACCTCTGGCTCGCCGGCGACGAGACGATCACCATCGAGCGGACGGCGCTGTCGCCGACCGGAGACGGCTTCGTCGACCATGTCAGTTTCTCGGTCGCGGACTTCCTCCCGCTGCCGGAACCGCCGGAACCGGACGGCAGCCAGCTCGAGATCGACATCGAGGGCCTCGACCGGCACGGCGACTACCTCTGGTTCGTCGGTTCGCACGCCCGGACCCGCAAGCGGGTCAGGCCGCACCACGCCACCGAGCAGGCGCTGGCCCGACTGGCCAAGGTGAGCAGCAACGCCAACCGTTACCTGCTCGGCCGCATCCCGGTAGTGGAGATCGACGGGGCGCCGACTCTCGTCCCCAGCGCCTCGGCGTCGGCCTCGCCGGGCGGGGCGAAGCTGACCGCCGCCGCGCTGGGCCTGTCCAAGCAGAACCGGCTGACGCGGGCGCTCAAGGACGACGAGCACCTCGGCCTGTTCCTGAAGATCCCGAGCAAGGACAACGGCCTGGACATCGAAGGGCTCGCGGTCGTCGGCGAACGGATCTACCTGGGGCTGCGCGGCCCGGTGCTGCGTGGCTGGGCGGTGGTGCTCGAGCTGCGCCTCACCGAGGGCGACGGCCAGGACCTGCTGCTCGCCCCGATCGGCGACAGTGACAGCGGCGACGGCGGTCCTCTGTACCGCAAGCACTTCCTCGACCTCGACGGGCTCGGCGTGCGGGACATCCTCGCCCACGGCGACGATCTGCTGCTGCTCGCGGGCCCGACGATGGATCTCGACGGGCCGGTGCGGATCTATCGCTGGCGGGGCGCGGCGCACGCGCGCACGAGCGTCGTCGTCACCGACGAGACGATCGAGCGGGTGCTGGAACTGCCGGTCGGGACCGGCGACGACCACCC
The DNA here is from genome assembly GCF_001414035.1 of Frankia sp. ACN1ag. Lineage (NCBI taxonomy): Bacteria > Bacillati > Actinomycetota > Actinomycetes > Frankiales > Frankiaceae > Frankia > Frankia sp. ACN1ag. The sequence continues at coordinate 44,236 of NZ_LJPA01000043.1, forward strand.
GGAGGGCATCGCGCTGCTGCCCGGCGATCCGTCCTCGTTGCTGGTGGTGCACGACAGCCCGGCACCGCGGCGGCGCTGGCACCGTCACGAGATCCTCGCGGACGTCGTCCCGCTGCCACGCGACTGAACCGGCGGGGCGTCCGACCACGGTTTACGTCCCTGACGATCGCCGGGCGTGTTCGAGGGCCCGGCGGTCTGTTCGCCATCCGCCGACCACGGCAAGATTGGCGCACGGAATCACAGTCCGCCCCGCTCACCGCCCTGCCCGAGGTACGCGCGTGTCTGACGAGATCGACCTGGCCGCCGTCACCACCTGCACGGATTTCGGCCGTGTACTGACGGTCGTCCGGGAGCGGGCGGGGCTCAGCGTGCGCGACGTCGCCCGGAAGGTGAACGTCCCGGCCAGCACGGTCGGCGGCTACTTCGGCGGATCGCACCTGCCGGGGCTGAAGCCGGCGAACCTCGTCGAGAACATGCTGCGCGCCTGCGGGGTCACCGACCCCGCCGAGCTGCGCCGCTGGGTCGAGACCTGGAGCCGGATCCGGCGCACCCGCCGGGGCTCCGGCGCCTCAGAGCGGGGCGCCTCAGAGCGGGGCGCCGCCGAGCAGGGCGCCGCTGGTGGCGGGTGGGGTCCCGGCGCCGTCGCCAGCCGGCGGCGCGGCTCCGGCGGTCCCCCGCGGGCGCCCGTCGACCGGGTCCGCGGCGACGAGAACGTGGCGGCCCTGACGGTCGCGCCCCCCGTGGCTCGGCTGGATCGGTTGCCGGCCGTGCGTGGCCGCGGTGAGATGATCACCCTGCTGACCGGACTGCTCCCCACCGCCGTCGGCGATACCGCCGGGAGCGGCCCGGCAAGGCCGGCCGGGCCAGGTGGGTCAGGTGGGTCAGGTGGGTCAGGTGGGTCAGGTGAGCCGGTCGGGCCGGGCCGGCGGGGCAATGGCACGCGGGTCCGCGGCCGGGTGCACGTGCTGCACGGGCTCGGCGGGATCGGCAAGAGCACCGTGGCTCTCGCCCTCGCCGCGACCGCGCTCGATCGCGGCGTGCGGACCTGGTGGATCAGTGCCACCCGTCCCGGCGCGGTGCCCGCGGCGATGGGGGCGCTCGCCGTCGAGCTCGGCGCCACCCATCATCAACTGCGCCGGGCAAGCCTGCCCGACCTGGTCTGGCGCCTGCTCGGCGCCCTCGACCAGCCGTGGCTCCTGGTCGTCGACAACGCCGACGATCCCGCCGACGACCTGGGTCCGTCCACGGGCAACGTGCTCGACGGCACCGGTTGGCTGCGCCCGGTCACCGGAACGCGGGGGATGGTCGTAGTGACCACCCGCGACGGCGCGGCCTGGTCGCTCGGCTCGGCCGGGGGCCGACCCCCGCCCTGGATACGCCTACACCGGCTGACTCCCCTCACCGACCGCGACGCCGGCCGGGCACTGCTGGACCTGGCGGGTGACGGCCCGGGGTCCGCCCAGGCCGCGCAGAGCCTCGGCCGCCGCCTCGGCGGCCTGCCACTGGCGCTCTCGCTGGCCGGCCAGTTCCTCGCCGAGGCGCGGCGGATGCCGCCGGGCTTCGGCGGCTCGGTCATCCCCCGGACCTACCCGGCGTACGAACAGTTCCTGCGCACCAGTGGGCCCTGGTCGCTGCTGCCGGACTTCGCGGCCGCGGACCCACGATCCGCGGCACCGCGCACCCGCCCGCAGCCCCCGGACACCCCGGCGGACGCCCACCCGCCGGCGGACGTGCCCGAACGCCGCCGGGAACGCGAGCTCGTCGGACCGACCTGGGAGCTCTCGCTGAACCTGCTCGCCCTGCGCGGGCAGGTCCGGGCCCAACCGCTGCTGACCCTGCTCGCCTGCCTCGGCGGCGATCCGATCCCCGTCGACGTGCTCCTCGACGCCGAGGTGCTCACCGCCTCGCCCCTGTTCAGCGACCTGCCGGCGACCGAGCTGTGGGGGCTGGTCCGGGCCCTCGCCGGCCACGGGCTGATCGAGTACACCCTCGACCCGACCAGTTCAGCCGACCCGACCAACCCCGCCGACCCGACCAGTTCAGCCGACCCGACCAACCCCGCCGCCCCGGCCGACGCGCCCATGCCGGCGACGGCGACGGCGACGGCGCCCGGCGACGCGGGCGCTGCGCACCGGATCTGGCTGCATCCGCTGGTGCGGGACAGCTTCGGTCGGGCCGCGCACGTCTCCGGCCGGGTCGAGGACTACCTGGAGACGATCACCGCCCTGCTGGTCCACGCCGCCCGCCGGCTCGACCCGCGCGACCCCGAGACCTGGCCGGCCTGGACGATGCTGGCCGGGCACGCGGACGCGGGCCTGGCGATGCTGCGCGCCCGGCGCCAGTGGGGGTTGCCGGCGCTGACCGAGGGGCGGTTGCCGCCGGAGCTGCTGGTTCCCGCGACCCTCGCCGCCCGCTTCCTGCGCGCGACCGGACGTCTCACCGAGGCCGCCGCGGGGTACGAAACGGTGCTGGACACCGGCCGGCGGCTGTTCGGCGACGATCACGCCGACGTGCTGTCCGCCGCCCATGACCTGTACCGGGTGCGCGCCGCGCAGGGCCGGCCCGGCGACGCGGAGGAGGGGCTGCGGGCCGTCCTCGACGACCGGGCCCGGGTCCTCGGCGCGGACCATCCCGACACCCTGACGACCCAGCACTACCTGGGCCGCACCCTGCGCGAGTCGGGCCGCCACCCCGAGGCGCTCGCGTGGCTCACGCGGACGCTGACCAGCCGGGAACGGGTCCTCGGCCACCGTCACCGCGACACCCTCACCACCCGCAACAACGTCGCCGACCTGCTCGTCGAGCAGCAGCAGTGGACCGCGGCGGAACACCTGCTGAGCGCCGTCTGGACCGACCGGGTCGACACCCTCGGGCCCGAGCATCCCGCGACCCTGGTGACCCGCTACCACCTGGCCCGGCTCGACCACCGCCGCGGCGAGCACGCCCGAGCCGCTGGGACAGCCGCCGAGCTGGTAGCGGTCTGCCGCCGCGTCCTCGGCCCCGATCATCCCCGCACGCTGGCGGCGATCGGCCTGCACGGCGAGATCGAGCAGGAGCTCGGCCGGCTCGCCGCGCTGCGCGCCGACGTGGCGGACGCGTACCGGCGCAGCCTGCGGGTGCTGGGCCCGGAGCACGGGACCACGCGGCGGCTTCAGCGGCTTCAGCGGCTCGTCGGCCGCTCGCCGTCGTCCTGACGCGACCCGCCCGGAGCGGACCCGTTTGCGGTCGAGCCGGCGGGCAGCGCCGGAAGCCCGGGGGCGCCGACCGCTCGCACCGAGGCAAACCCGACGCCGTCCCGCTCGGCCAGCAGCCGCAGCGGCAGGCCCACCGCCCAACCGCCGAGGGCGGGCAGCAGGGCCCACAGCGGCAGCCCGGCCGGCTCGGTCAGCAGCCAGGCGACGCTCGCCAACTGGCAGGCGAGCAGGTTCGCCAGGACGAAGCCGCCGCCGCGGGGGCGGGGTGACCGGATCGGATCGAGGCCTGGGGCACCCGACCGGACCAGCCGGATCAGCCCGGCGGTGGCGACCAGCGCGGCGAGGACGGCCGCGGCCGCGGCAAGCCCCCGTCCGGCCAGGGAGACGTGGCCGCCGGGCGGCCCAGGCGTCACCGGGGCGACCGCAGCGGGCCCTCGGGGCACGGCCGGCAGCGTGGCGGCGCCGTCTGCGTCGGCGGTGAGGGCGAGCCCGCTCGCCACGGACACGACGGCGACGATCCCGACCTGCGCGGTGAGCACGATCGCGACGTACCGCCGCGGGAGGACGAAACCGCGGGGCCGGCGCAGGTGCACGCCGGTGGCCAGCGCCGGCGTCCGTCGCCCGCAGACCCGGTCGGTCGGCAGATCACGCAGGTCGGCGACCGTCCAGCCGGCGACGATCGTCGCGAGGCCGAATCCGGCGGTGAGTACGCCCGCACCCACGCCCACGTCGCCCCCGGTGGCGGCGACGCCCAGCGGCAGCCCGCCGGCGAGCGTGGCCGCGGCCAGCAGGCGGCGCAGCGATGGGCCGCCCCCCACCCGCCATCGGGACAGGGCCAGCCAGGCCCGTAGGCCGATGACCGCCACGAAGCCGATCCGGGCGGGGAGGGAGGCCGCCCACAGCCAGCCGCCGCCCACCACCGCCGCCCCGGCCAGCGCCGCCCATCCCGCGACCCAGCCAGGCGCGAGCCGGCCCTGGACGAGGGGGCTGTCCCGGCGCACCGGGTTGATCCGGTCGGCGTCGAGCCCGGCGACGGCGTCGAGCAGGCGGCCGAACACCGACACCAGCACCCCGGCGAGGACGAGCAGCAGCACCGCACCGACCCGGGGATCCGCCGCCGCGAGGCCGCCGGCGGCGAACGGGACGGCGTCCGCGAGCGCGGTTCCCGGCCGGGTCAGCGCCCACACGTCGACCAGGCGGCGGACCGCGGTCCGGTGCCGCCGCGCCGTCCCCGTCCGGCCCGCCGGATGTCCGGCGGCACGGCTTCCCATCCGACCTCACGACCGTTTCTCGCGTCCCCCGAGCACTGCGCTCACGGGCGATCGCAGCCTGTTGAGAAAAACCCATGCGAGACACCGATAAAAGGCGGTCGCGCATCGCCGTACAAGGTCGTACAGACAGCGGCGAGTACGCGCCGTGACACCCGGTGTATGCCTGACCGGAAGCGGCGGCAGGGCAAGCCGTATTGCAGTAAGATGACTGTTACGATGCGCGCCGCCGACCGTCCGTCGGGTTCGGGGGTGCGGCTGAAGGAAACTACGGGCATCGCGGCAATGCCCCGGCCGGACGTCGCGATGGAAGGCCCGCGGCAACGGCGCGCGGATACCCGCCGACCGCCGGAGCGGGCCTCCCCCCGATGGCAGGTCCGCTCCGGCGACGAACCGAGGGTGCGGCCGTCGACCAGCCACCTCCGGTGCCGCGGAGGTACAGATCATGCGGCTGCGGCGGCAGCGACCCTTCGGCGGCTCCCAGATAACCGCGTGCCGGACTAACCGGAAAGACCCGGACGGCAAATCCGTACAACGTCGTACGCGATGGTCCGATGTTGCGAACGGCAGTTCGGGGGGACGGCCGGCGGGGAAGGGATCGGCGGTAACCGTCCCGTCCGACCGCGGACGCGTCGTAGACGGCGGGTAGGAAAGCGAGCCGCGACCGCACGAGCGGTCGCCCCGCCGTCACGCCAGGCTTCCACCGCTGTCACCTGTCACCGAAACAACGGCCAGCGGCCAAGTCCGCGATTAGCGTCGAAACAGTCAGGTCACCGATCGCCGGGCGGCAACCGGGATTCCGGGCGGTATTCTCGGCGCGTCACCAGGAAGCAATCCCGCAATCCGCGAACACGTGTTCCCAGGAGTCATGGTGTCCTCTCGTTGGCTGGACGAGCCGCTGCAGACCGAGCTGGACGACGCCGCCATGACCGCGCTGCGCCAGTGGTGCGCCCAGACCGAAACCACCTTTCGGCTCGTCCGCTGGCTCACCGGCGGTCGGTCCACCGCACGGGTCGCCGCCGTCCTGTCGGACGACCCGCACGAGGGCGCCCGCCAGTTGATCATGAAGCTGGACCAGGCGCCGGGCACCGCGGAGGATCCCCAACCCGGCGAGTTCGCCCGCCACCGGCGGGCGTTGACCGAGTCCCGGGACTTCGCCCGGCAGCACCTCACCAAGCCCGTCCACCAGCCCATCCCGGTCGGCGACGGACGCTGGTTCGTCTTCCAGCGGGTGGCCGGCGGCAGCCTGCGCGACCCGATCACCCTGCACACGCTGCTGGACGCCGTCCTGCATCCGCCCCGCCCGGCCCGCGGGGCGGGGCCGGACCACCTCCGGGGCCCGCAGCCCACCTTCCCCCGACCGGCCGCCAACGCCGCCGCCTTCGCCGACGTCAGCACCGCAGTCGTCGGATCCGTGCTCGGCGAATGGGCGGGGCGGACCCGGTTGCCCTCGATGGACGTGCCGGCCATCCTCGGCCGCCAGCTCGGCGACCGACTCGCCCCCGGCAGCCGCCTGCACCGCCTCGCCGCCGCGCATCCCGGGCGCACCATCACCGTCGAGGAGGAGGACCATCCCCTGCCCAACCCGTTCGCGCTGGTCCTGGACGCCCGCCGGACCGCCGGCGTGCGGCTGCCCACGTTCGTCGGGCGCGCCCACGGGGACCTGCACGTCGAGAACATCCTCATCCCGACCGATCTGCGCGACGCGAGCGCGGCCTTCCAGCTCATCGACCTGTCGCGCTACGCCGCCGACGCCGTGCTCACCCGCGATCCCACCCACCTCGTGCTACACGTCCTCGCCCGGACGCTGGTCGAGCTCTCTCCGGCCCAGCGCACCGCCACGATCGACGTGCTGCTCGACCCGGACCTCGACGGGGCACTCCTGCCCCAGTGGCTGTGGCTGTTCATCGACCAGGTCCGCTCCGCCGGGCAGGAGTGGGCACGCGCGGCCGACCTGGTCGAGCAGTGGCGCGACCNGGTACCGCTGTCGCTGCTGGCCTGCGCCCTGACCTGCCTCGGCCGGGCGTCGACCCGCGAGGAGGACCGAGGCTGGTTCCTGCGCCTCGCCGCGAACGCCGCCGCCGCCTTCCTCGACCAGCAGGGCCTCGACCAGCACGAACTCGACCAGCAGGGCCAGGCGCAGCCCGCCCCGGAGAACGGCGACCGCGAGCAGCACGGCTTGCTGCGGGCCGATGCGGACGGAGCCGGCCCGCCATCCCCCGATCCTCCGGTCGCCGACAGCGCGAACGGCAGGCCCGCGGGCGGCACAACCGGCGGGTTCCGAGCATCCCCACGAAGCGTGGACGGCATCGCGGGCGGCGCGCGTGTCAACGGCCCCTCGGTGAACGGCCCCTCGGTGAACGGCTCCGCAGTGAACGGCTCCGCGGTCGACCTGCTTCTCTTCCATGCCCGGGCCGATGCCGTGTGGGCGGACTGGATCGGCTGGCATCTCGAGGCAGCCGGCTGGCGAGTCCTGCCGTACCCCGATCACAACCCCGACGACCATGATCTTGACGACCATGATCTTGACGACCACGGCAGCCCCGACGGCGCCGACGAATCCGTCGGACCGCAGACGGCCATCTCCCTGGCGGACGCGGTCGCCCAGGTGCCGCGGACGCTCGTCGTGCTCTCCCCCGCCTATCTGCGCGAGCTGCAGGGCAGCGCCGAGTGGCAGGAGGCCTTTCCGGCGGCGACCGCGGCCCGCGGCGGCCGGCTGGTCACCATCCGGGTCGAGCCCTGCGATCCGCCGGACTGGCTGGGCCTCGTCGCATCGGTGGACCTCGTCGGGCTCGGTGAGGATGAGGCCCGCGCGACGCTCGTCGACCGGATGACGGCTCTGCGCAACGGTGACGGAGATACCGGGCGCCGGGCAAGCTAGTGCAACGCCTCAGAAGAACCCACGTGGCTCCGCTCCCCCGCACACCTCCTCGTGGCTACGCAACCGCGCCACGCTTCCGCCCAACCCCGGCGGTCAGGGAACCGCGATGGTCGGGTCGGGGGAATCCGGCGACGGCGAGACGACCGCCAGAACCTGGTCGAGGGCCACGAGGTCGCCGGGGCGGACCAGCACCTTGGCGACGACGCCGGCGGCCGGCGCCGAGACGGGATGCTCCATCTTCATCGCCTCGACGACGACCAGCGACTGCCCGTCGGTGACGGACATACCCGGCTCGACGAGGACGGCGATCACCGTGCCGGGCATCGGGCTGCGCGCCTGGCCGCCCGTGGCCGAGGCCACCTCCGCTCCGGCCACGGGAACCGCTTCGGCCAACTCCCAGGCCCGCCCCTCCCGCCCCAGCCAGAGCAGCTCGCCGGCGGGGGACGATCCGCCCGTGGCTGCGATCGAGCGGCGGCCCCCGGCCGCTGCCGGCGCAGAGCGCGGGGGCTTCGCCGGGTCGTGCTCGCCCTCGGTGGCCGCCCATGCGAACGCCCACCGGGTGGTGACCGAGCCGATCGTGACCAGCAGATCGTCGCCGATCTGGCGGACCGACGCGGCGACCGGTGGCCCGTCGGCGAGGCGGACCCGCGCGGCGGCCGGCGTGCCGCGGGCGCTGACCCGCACGGTCGCCGCCCGCGGCCCGAGCGCGGCGCCGCCTGCCGGCGTCGACACCGCCGGATCGCCCTCCCCCACCGGGGCGGCCAGCCCGGATCCGCCTGGCACCGGGCCTGCGTCGGGTCGCGGCGCGGCGCCGTCGACGCCGGTGCCGCCGGTGCCGTCGGTGCCGATGCCGCCGATGCCGACCAGATCGCCACCGGGCGATCCCCTCCCGGCGGTCTCCCCGGCGGCGGGGCCAAGACCGGCGGCGGTACTCCCGGCGGCATCGCGCCCGGCGGAGCCACCATCGACGGAACCGCCGCCCGCCAGGACGTCGCCGGAGCGGTCGTCAGGAGTGGCGCCCCCTACCGGGCCGGACCCGCCGCCCGGGCCGGACCCGCCCCCCGAGTCGGAGCCGCCGCCCGGAATGAGCACGTCCCAGCTCAGCCACGCGGGCTCACCGGGACGCCAACCGGAGGGGATGTCCCAGGGGTCGACGAGCGGGCCGACCGGCTGCAGCGCGAGCAGCCGGGCCAGGGCATAGCCGAGGATGGCCTCGCCGGGCAGCTCGTCGGCGGTGAGCGCGGCGAGGTCGCGTTCGACCAGACCGGTGTCGAGCCGGCCGGCGACGACGTCAGGATGACCGAGCAGCGCGCGCAGGAAGCCGATGTTGGTGGTCACGCCGAGCAGCACGGTGGCGGCGAGCGCGGCGTCGAGCCGGGCGATCGCGGCCGGCCGGTCGGGCCCCCAGGCAACGATCTTGGCGAGCATCGGATCGTAGGCGGTGCCGACGGTGTCACCGGCGGCGATGCCGGCGTCGACGCGGATGGCGGGCCCCGCGGGCTCGCGGAAGGCGAGGACCTGCCCGCCGGTCGGCAGGAAGCCGCGCGCGGGGTCCTCCGCGTAGACGCGGGCCTCCACGGCGTGGCCGGTGAGGCGGACGTCGGCCTGGCCGAAGCGCAGCGGCTCGCCGGCCGCGATCCGGATCTGCTCGGCGACCAGATCCACCCCGGTGACCAGTTCGGTTACCGCGTGCTCCACCTGCAGGCGGGTGTTCATCTCCATGAAGTAGAACTCGTCGGGCGCGTCGGCGGACAGGATGAACTCGACCGTGCCGGCTCCGACGTAGCCGACGGCGCCGGCCACCGCGACCGCCGCGGCACCGAGCCGTTCCCGGGTACGCGCGTCGAGCAGCGGCGAGGGCGCCTCCTCGATGATCTTCTGGTGGCGCCGCTGCAGGCTGCACTCGCGTTCCCCCAGATGCAGCACGGTGCCGTGCGTGTCGGCGAGGACCTGCACCTCGACATGGCGGGGACGGACGATGAACCGCTCCACGAACAGGGTGTCGTCACCGAAGGCGGCGGCGGCCTCTCGGCGGGCCGAGGCAAGGGCGGCGGCCATCTCCCCCGGTGCGCGCACGACCCGCATGCCCTTGCCGCCGCCGCCGGCCGACGGCTTGACCAGGACCGGGTAGCCGAGCTGGCCCGCGGCCTCCGTGAGGGCAGCGTCACTCATTGCGGGCGACGACCGCCCCGGCACCACGGCCACGCCGACCTCGGCGACGGTCCGCCGCGCGACGATCTTGTCGCCCATCACCTCGACAGCGGCGACCGACGGTCCGATGAAGAACAGCCCGGCGGCCTCGCAGGCCCGGACGAAGGCGGCGTTCTCGGCGAGAAAGCCGTAGCCGGGATGGACGGCCTGGGCCCCGCAGATCTGCGCAGCCTCGACGATCGCGTCGATGTCCAGGTAGCTCTCCCGGGCCGGCGTGGGCCCCAGGCGCACCGCGACGTCGGCCTCGCGGACGTGGCGGGCGCCGGCGTCCGCGTCGGAGTAGACGGCGATCGAGCGGATGCCGAGATCACGCAGGGTGCGGATGATCCGGACGGCGATCTCGCCGCGGTTGGCGACGAGCACGGACGAGAACGCCAGACCCGGCAGCCCGGCGCCCCGGCTGGACAGGCCCGGTCCGGTGCGGCGCTGCGCGGGGGCCGGACCGGTCGCGACGGCTCCCGGATGGTTCCAGGTCGACGGGTCAGCGGCTGACACCCTTGATCCTCACGTCTGTACTCCCCTCGCCACCGGCCGACCGCGTCCTCGCCTACCCGTTCACATCCGGAACACGCCGTAGCGGACCGGTTCCATCGGGGCGTTCGCGGCCACCGACAGCCCCAGGCCCAGCACCATACGGGTATCGGCCGGGTCGATGACCCCGTCGTCCCAGAGCCGGGCCGTCGAGTAGTAGGGGCTGCCCTGCTCCGCGTAACGGTCCAGGATGGGCCCGCGGAACGCGGCCTCGTCCGCGTCGCTCCAGTCGGCGCCCGCCGCCGCGACCTGATCCCGGCGGACGGTGGCGAGCACCGCCGCGGCCTGCTCCCCACCCATCACCGAGATCCGCGCGTTCGGCCACATCCACAGAAACCGCGGCGAATACGCCCGCCCACACATCGAGTAGTTCCCCGCACCGAAACTACCCCCGATCACCACCGTGAACTTCGGCACCCGCGCACACGCCACCGCCGTCACCATCTTCGCCCCGTGCTTCGCAATACCACCCGCCTCGTACTCC
>NZ_LJPA01000044.1:0-56012 GCF_001414035.1 Frankia sp. ACN1ag
AGGATCGCCTCCGCGCGAGCGGGGTTGTCCAGCGCCGGGCCGACCGGGGCGCCGACGGTGGTGAACATCGTCTGGGCGGAATCCTCGTCGAGCGTGGTGACGGCGACTCCCAGGGTGCGCCGCCAGTGCGCGGCAAGCACCGTGCGGGCGGTCGCGACCAGGTACGCCCGTACCTCACCGACGCTAGCCGACACCCGCAGGGGACGCAGCGCCGCCATGAACACCTCGGCCGTCAGGTCCTCGGCGTCCGGACGGTTCCCCACCTTCGCAAACATGATCCTGTACACCCGCTCCACGTTGTCGCGATAGATCTCCTCCCAGCCCGGATAGACGTCATCGGACACCACCCGCAACCGCGGCGGGTCAGGACGCGACAACACGCCGACGCCAGCGCCGCCGCCCCGGCCGGTTCCGACGCCGGCTCCGGCTCGGCCACCCTCGCCACCCAGGTCACCGCCGTCACAGCCGTCACAGCCGTCGCCCGACGCGCCGCCGCCGGTGCCGCCGACCGCCTCCTCTCCCGCCAGGGTGCGTCGTCGGATCCACGCCCGACCACCCGCCACCGGTCGCCACCGCCTCACCCGTACAGATAGACGGCAGGGTTACACCCCGGCACGACCACTGCGGATGGGCGGTTCGGCGGCGCGCACGAGCCCGAACCTCGGCCCGTGCATCCCGGCGCGGGCAGGCGCTNCCCCTCCAGGTAGGCGAGGACGGCGAGCACCCGCCGGTTGTCGTCCTCGGACGGCTGCAGTCCGAGCTTGGTGAAGATGCTGGCCGTGTGCTTGCCGACCGCCTTCTCGGTGATCACCAGGCTGGCCGCGATCGCCGCGTTCGAGCGGCCCTGGGCCATGTGGGCGAGCACCTCGCGCTCCCGCGGGCTGAGCCGGTCCAGCGGCCGGCGGCGGCTGTCGAGCAGCTTCGCCACGACGCTCGGGTCGAGCGCCGTGCCGCCGGCGGCGACGCGCCGCACCGCCGCGATGAACTGCCCGACATCCGAGACCCGGTCCTTGAGCAGGTAGCCGATGCCGCCGAGCCCGTCGGCCAGCAGCTCCCGGGCGTAGAGCTGCTCGACGTACTGGGACAGCACGAGCACCGGCAGGCCGGGAAGCTGCTGGCGGGCGGCGAGCGCCGCCCGCAGGCCCTCGTCGGTGTGACCGGGTGGCAGGCGGACGTCGACCACCGCGACGTCCGGGCGCAGCGCGACGAGATCCCGGACGAGCTGCGGACCGTTGTCGACCGCCGCGACGACCTCGAAGTCGTGCGCCTGGAACAGCCGGATGAGCCCGTCGCGCAGCAGGGTCAGATCCTCGGCGAGCACGATGCGCAGCCGGCTCACTGCAGGCGGCCCGGACCGTGGGGCACGGTGATCGTGATGACGGTGGGCCCGCCCGGCGGGCTGTCGAGGTCGAGACGGCCGTCGAACGTCTCGAGCCGACGCCTGACGCCGCGTAGCCCCAGCCCCGCCGCGGGGTCGGCGCCGCCGATCCCGTCGTCGGTGACGACGATCCGCAGAACGGCCCCGTCATGCCGCAGGCTGATCCCGCCGGCCGTGGCCTGGCTGTGCTTGACGGCGTTGGCGAGACACTCGGCGGTGGCGAAGTAGGCGGCCGACTGCACCGCCGCGGGCAACTGCGCCGGGGCGTCGCCGTCGACGGTCACCGGCAGCGCGAGGTCCAGGGCGAGGGCCCGAAGCGCGCCGGCAAGGCCGCGGTCGGCGAGCACCGCGGGGTGGATGCTGTGCATGACGGTACGCAGGTCGTCCAGGGCGCTGACCGCGGTGGACCGCGCCTCTCGCAGCAGCCGCGCGGTCGCCTCGGGGTCCGCGCGGACCAGGTCCTCCGCCATGCCGAGGCTGAGCGCGAGGGAGACCATGCGTGCCTGGGCACCGTCATGCAGATCCCGTTCGACCCTTGCGAGTTCGGCGGCCTGCCCGTCCAGCACCGCGCGCCTGGTGTGCGCCAGGACGGCGACCCTGGTGGTGAGCTCCTGCTCCCGCCTGTCCGGCAGGCGGCTGACCACCCAGACATACCCGCCGAAGAGGATCGACCACGCGGTGATGCTCCACAGCGGCCAGAAGTACCCACCCCCGGACAGCGCCCACACCGTCACGTCGACCGGCACGATGAGCGCCAACACTGCTCGCCCGGCCGCGAGTCGGCGCCGCCGGCCCGGCGGGTGGCGCCGTGTCCAACCCAGGAGGAACGCGGCGGCAGCGGTGGTGGCGACCCCGAACCAGACCCATCGAGGCCAGAAGTAGCCGCCGCCGGCCACCGCCCACGCGATCGCGACCGCCGCGCACACCACCGCGGCGACCACGGCGACAACGGCGACCACGGACACCGCGGCCACCGCCGGGGCGGTCGGGACCCGCGGGTCGGCCGTCGACCGCCTTGCCGTCCCGCTCACCTCACACCGCCCGGTGCGCGGGACGGGCGGGGCGCGCGCGGACGCCATAGGCGATGCGGCGCAGCACCGTCTCGGCCGGCCCCCGGCGGCCGCGCCGATCCATCGCCCAGGCCCACCCCACCGACCCGGTCCAGACGAGCAGGCCGGCGAGGGTGGCGACGTAGGTGGAACCGCCGAGGTCGAGCGCCCACCGGGAGAACAGTGCCAGCCACACCACCGACTGGGCCAGGTAGGACGTCAGCGACTGCCGTCCCAGGGCCGCCACGGCGTCCACGCAGCGCACGGCCCGATCCGAGCGTGGGTGCCGCGGCCGGGCCAGTCGTGCCGCCGCGAGGCCGAACAGGGCCACGTAACCGGGGCCGGCATACTCGCCCGTGACCGCGTGGAGCCACGACATGCGGTGCACTGTACCCGCGTCGACATGCGCGATACCGGCCGAAACGAAGGCGTACGGCAGCGCGCCGACGATGGCGACACCCAGGCCGGCGCAGGCGACCCGACGCAGGAGCGGCCGGTGCGCGGCCGGGTCTTCGAGGATGCGCCGCCGCGCCGCCCAGATGCCCAGCCAGACGATGACGATGAAGGGAATCACGGTCGCGGTGTGGACGGGCCACTCGGCGAGCCGGTCGAGGACCGAGCGCCCGTAGGACGACGCCGCCAGCGACGGGTCGGCCGCGTTGGTCAGCGTCGCAGGTCCCCGTCGCCACCGCAGGACGACCGCCACCGCGACGGCCGCCGCCTCCAGCGTCTGGAGCCCCCAGAGCCAGAGCACGAGCCGGTGGAAGCGGTCGCCTCGCGGGAGCAGGACGAGTGTCGCGACGATGCCGACGATGCCGTAGGCACCGAGGAAGTCGCCGAAGTAGAGCAGCGTCGCGTGCACGAAGCCGAATCCGATGAGGCAGGCGTTGCGGCGCAGCAGGACACCGCGCCCGCCGTCGGGGTCGGTTGCCCGGCGGCGGGCCAGTTGGACGAGGCTGTAGCCGAACATGACCGCGAACACCGGGTACGCCCGGCTGTTCACCAGCGTGATCATCAGGAAGTCCACGACCCGCTCCGCGCCGTGCGGCGTGCTGTCGATGCCGGGCTGGCCGGCGAAGGCGCAGTTCCCGGCGTTGGCGAGCGCGATGAACAGCAGCATCGCGCCGCGGGCCAGGTCGGGGGCCAGCGCGCGCTGCGGGGAGTGCCGGGGTCCGGGCGGGGCGGCCGTCGCGGGAGGCGTCTGCGTCATGACCCTCAGACTCATGGCGCCCGGCCACCGCCACGAGGGGCCTGGACACCCTCTTCGGCGGGGGGCCTGAACCCCCTGCGCACTCGGACAGGTCCATCCGTGATGCGCGCATCCGGCGTGACATCCGGTGCCAGGACGCTCATGATGACCTTTCGCGATGAAGCGGGGAGGTCGGGTTGTCTGCATCCGGCGACGGGCACGGCGAGTGGATAACCGGCTGGTTGGAACGTGAGGTGGGCGGGAAGGTCGTGCGCGTCGAGCGGCAGGCGCGGTGGCGCCCGGCCTGGTGGGTCGATGTCGAACCGGTGCCGGCGAGGATCCCGGCGCGGTGGGTCTGCGGCACTTCGAGGAGTCCGCCTACCGGAAGTTGAAGAAGCGTCCCGACCCCTTCCAGGAGTTCGTGCTGGGGTGGCTGTCGCGGCANCGTCCCGACTCGCGCGGCCGCGAGTCGGCCATCGTCTGGGACGCCGGGCAGCTNCTGCANTCCGGCGGNCGCATCACCGCGCTGCTCGATCTGGAGTTCGGGCACGTCGGCGACCCCCTGCAGGATCTCGGGGGAATGTGGGTCCGCAGCCCGTTCGTCGCCCTGGGCGACCTCGCCCCTCTCATGCGCCGCTATGAGGAACGCAGCGGCACCGCGGTGGACCTCCAGGCCGTNCATTACCACTACATTCTGTGGGCCCTGTCGAACCAGCTCGAGTTCCACTCCGTGCTCGCCGATCCGGTGCCCGGCACGGACTACATGCTCAACCTGCACTGGTGCATCGAGACCAACCTGATGGCGCTCGANGGAATCGCCACCGNCGTCGGGGTCGAGCTGGNGGAGGTCGCGGAACCCGAGCCGGTCGGGTCGGCGTACGGGCCGGCNCACCNGCANCTGACCCGCTCCCTCGAGGGGCAGGACCTCGGCGCCGGCGCGCAGCGGTACCACAACCGCATGTCCGTGCGGCTCGCCCGACACCTGCAGCGGATCGACGAGATCGGGGCGGCGGTCGTCGCCGCGGACCTCGACGACACCGCCGCCCTGGTGGGACGACGCCCACGGTCGTGGGCGGACGGCGAGCNCGAGCTGGAGGACTTCGTCCTCGCCGACGATGGTCGCCACGACNCCGAGCTCGTCGCGCTGTTCCACCGTCGCCTTCACCGGGCCCGCATGCTCAACGGCCCGGCGGGCTCGTGGATCACCCAGCACCGCGACGTCCCGCAGCCCAGCCTGTAGGGACCGCCACGATCGTCAAGGCCGGGTCTCCCGGAGCCGGACTCGACGTGATCGATCCTCCGGGCCGGGGCTGTGATCGGGGCCGGGGCCGGGGCTGTGGTGGGGTCGGGGTCGGGATCGGAGGGTTGCGACGGTTCGTTAGGCGGCGCGGCGGGAGCTGGACAGAACTGCGCGGATCATCGGGATCTGCAGCGGCAGGCGAGCCCACATGGCGGCGGCCCGAGCGACGTCGCGGGGCCGGCCGCCGCTGCGGCGGGCCTTGGCCGTCGCGTCGAGCGCCGAGTGCAGGTTCCCTGGCCACACCCCGACGAGCAGGGCGGCGCTGGCCGGTCCCGCCCACCGGGCCTTCGTCAGCAACCCGGCCGCGCAGACCAGTTCGGCGACGCCGCTGACGTAGACGACCGCCCGGGGACCGGGCAGCGCCCGCGGGATCAGCGGCTCGAACACGGCGGGACGCACCAGGTGCGTCACCCCGCTGACCAGAAAGGCCCCGCTCATCAGCAACGGGCCGGGCGGGGTGAATTGTGAAGATGTCACGCGTCCCATCGAACCATCGCGGGGTCCCGCAGGTCGCCGGCCACGACGAGGACCCAGCCAGCAGCCGCGCCGCAGCCACGTGCCGATCCCGGCCCTACACTCCCCCGACCCACAGCACTTCCCCGCCCGCAGCACTCCTCCCGCACCCCGAAGCACTCGCCCCGCCCGCAGCACTCCCCGCCCGCAGCACTGCCCGCCCGCAGCACTGCCCGCCCGCAACCCCGGGCCCTCCCGCCAGTCCAGGCCGACGCCGACCGCCCCTCGGCAGTCTGACCCTCGGCCGCCCGACGGACCGGCCGCAGTGGGATCATTACCGGCGGTGCCAGCCACAGGGAGGATGACCGTGTCCAGTTCCCCGACCGACCCCGGCCCCGACCAGGCCCCCGACGCCGNCTGACCCGCTCCCTCGAGGGGCAGGACCTCGGCGCCGGCGCGCAGCGGTACCACAACCGCATGTCCGTGCGGCTCGCCCGACACCTGCAGCGGATCGACGAGATCGGGGCGGCGGTCGTCGCCGCGGACCTCGACGACACCGCCGCCCTGGTGGGACGACGCCCACGGTCGTGGGCGGACGGCGAGCGCGAGCTGGAGGACTTCGTCCTCGCCGACGATGGTCGCCACGACNCCGAGCTCGTCGCGCTGTTCCACCGTCGCCTTCACCGGGCCCGCATGCTCAACGGCCCGGCGGGCTCGTGGATCACCCAGCACCGCGACGTCCCGCAGCCCAGCCTGTAGGGACCGCCACGATCGTCAAGGCCGGGTCTCCCGGAGCCGGACTCGACGTGATCGATCCTCCGGGCCGGGGCTGTGATCGGGGCCGGGGCCGGGGCTGTGGTGGGGTCGGGGTCGGGATCGGAGGGTTGCGACGGTTCGTTAGGCGGCGCGGCGGGAGCTGGACAGAACTGCGCGGATCATCGGGATCTGCAGCGGCAGGCGAGCCCACATGGCGGCGGCCCGAGCGACGTCGCGGGGCCGGCCGCCGCTGCGGCGGGCCTTGGCCGTCGCGTCGAGCGCCGAGTGCAGGTTCCCTGGCCACACCCCGACGAGCAGGGCGGCGCTGGCCGGTCCCGCCCACCGGGCCTTCGTCAGCAACCCGGCCGCGCAGACCAGTTCGGCGACGCCGCTGACGTAGACGACCGCCCGGGGACCGGGCAGCGCCCGCGGGATCAGCGGCTCGAACACGGCGGGACGCACCAGGTGCGTCACCCCGCTGACCAGAAAGGCCCCGCTCATCAGCAACGGGCCGGGCGGGGTGAATTGTGAAGATGTCACGCGTCCCATCGAACCATCGCGGGGTCCCGCAGGTCGCCGGCCACGACGAGGACCCAGCCAGCAGCCGCGCCGCAGCCACGTGCCGATCCCGGCCCTACACTCCCCCGACCCACAGCACTTCCCCGCCCGCAGCACTCCTCCCGCACCCCGAAGCACTCGCCCCGCCCGCAGCACTCCCCGCCCGCAGCACTGCCCGCCCGCAGCACTGCCCGCCCGCAACCCCGGGCCCTCCCGCCAGTCCAGGCCGACGCCGACCGCCCCTCGGCAGTCTGACCCTCGGCCGCCCGACGGACCGGCCGCAGTGGGATCATTACCGGCGGTGCCAGCCACAGGGAGGATGACCGTGTCCAGTTCCCCGACCGACCCCGGCCCCGACCAGGCCCCCGACGCCGATCGGGACGCTGTCCCGTCCCCACCGGCCGACCATGGTGGCGCCGGCCCCGAGCCGGCCGAGCCACCGCGGGGCGGTTCCGCGGAACCGCCGGATGCGTCGTCCGCGGCCCGCCCGCCGCTGCGCCCGGTCGACTGGGACGGCTCGTTCACCCGCACCTGGCAGTCCCGCGACGACAACGAGCTTGCGAATCGTCTCGCCGACGAGCACGAGTTCGAGTCGGACCAGCAAGAGCTTGACCAGATGATGCGGGAGTTTCGGGACAAGGCGAACGCGGCGGCGGACGCGCGTGCACGGGAGGAGCGGGAGCGTGCCGCCGAGCAGTCGGGGCCTGCCGATGGCGCGAGGTCGCGTCTGTTCGACAAGCTGGAGAGGTTCGGCCGGCCGTCCGACGACGCGGACGCCTCCCCGCATGAAGATGGCGGCGGGTCCCCGGACACACGTTGACGGACCACCGCGATTGGCGGAAGACAGGCCAACTCGGTTACGGGCCGAGGCGGGAATATCCGGTTTCGGAGGTCGGTGGCCGTTCGGGTGAGGGCGGTTTGTCGGCGCCCTGGTGTTGGGTGGTGTCGGTGAGAGCGCGACGGGCGCGAATGGTGTCCGGGTGGTAGGGGCCGTGGTCGCGCATCGACTCGGTGAGGATGTCGCGGTAGAGGGGTGCGGCATCTGCGTGCCGGCCGGCCTGGCGGTAGGTGTCGGCGAGGGTGGTCCGGCTGGCGCGGGTGTCGGGATGGTCCTGGCCGAGGGTGTGGGTCCGGACGGCGTGGACGCGTTCGTTGAGGTCCACGACCTGGGGTAGCCGGCCGGTGTCGCGGCACACCTCGGCAAGGCTGGTGGCGGTACGCAGGGTGCGGTCGTCGGCGACGCCGTCGGTCCGGGCTCGGGCGACGAGCTGGCGTTCAAGGTGGTGGCGGGCCGCTTCGGGTTGGCCAGCGTCGCGGTAGTGGGCCGCGAGATCGTCGCGGACCTCTACGGCCCGTGGGTGCGCCCGGCCGAGGAGGCGTTCGTGACGGTCGAGGAGGCGTTCGAGGTGAGGCACGGCCTCACCTGGCCGGCCCGCCGCGATATGGGCGGCGGCAAGTCGTTCTCGGCTCAGGGTGGTCTTGGGATGATCGGGGCCGAGAATGCGTTCGCGGCCGGTCAGGGCCTGGTCGAACAGGGGCACAGCGGATTCAGGCCGTCCGGCCTTGAGGTGCGTGCGTGCGAGAGCGTGGGCGCTGTCGAGGGTACGAGGGTGGTTAGGACCGAGGACATGTTCACGGCTGGTAAGCGCTTGGTCAAGTTCCCGGGCGGCGTCGGCGAGGCGGCCGGCTTGACGGTAGGTGACGCCGAGTTGGTGGCGGCTGTCGAGAGTCTGGGGGTGGTCCGCGCCGAGGATGCGTTCGCGGTCGGTGAAGGTGGGTTCGGCGTGGGCGATGGCGTCGCTGGTGGCGCCGATTCGGCGGTAGGTGATGGCGAGTTGGTGGCGGGTGTTGAGGGTGTCGGGGTGGTCGGGGCCGAGGATGCGTTCGCGGTCGGTGAGGGTGGGTCGCAGGAGGCGGGTTGCCTCGTCGCCGCGGCCGGCGTCGTCGAGGGCGGCGCCGAGGCGGTGGCGGCTTTCCAGGGTGGCGGGATGGTCTTCGCCGAGGACGCGGTGGCGGTCGGCGAGGTTCTGCGCGAACAGGTCGGTGGCATGGTCGAGGTGGCCGGCCTGTTGGTAGGCGCGGGCGAGGGTTTCGCGGCTGGTGAGGGTGTCGGGATGGTCGGGGCCGAGGAGGCGCTCGCGGTCGGTGGCGTTGCGTTCGGCCAGCGGGCCGGCCACGGCGAGGTGGTCGGCGTTGAGGGCGGCGCGGATGTGGGTTTCGCGGGCGGTGAGGGTGTCGGGGTGGTCGGGGCCGTCGAGGCGTTCGTGGGCGGCGACCGCGCGGGCGGCCAGCGGTTCGGCCTGCTCGGGGTGGCCCTGTTCGGTGAGGTAGGCGGCGGCGTGTTCGGCCAGCCAGGNGGTGTGCGGGGTGTCGGTGGCGGGGTCGGTGGCCTCGAGGGTGGCCAGGGTGTGCGGGAGGAGGTCGCGCCAGGGCGGCCAGGCGTCCGGGGTGGCGGCGATCTGCTCGGGCAGGGCGGCGTGGAGCATCCGGCCGAGGGTGTCGACGTGCCGGTCGGCATCCTCGGGGCTGGTGGCGGTGCGGACGGCGGTGCGGACCAGGGGGTGCAGGGCCAGGGCGGCGCCGTCGCGGTGGGCGAGGCCGGCGCGTTCCAGGGTGGCGACCGTGTCGGCCAGCTCCAGCGGATCGCCGGCCACCGCGCGTAGCTCCGCGTCGCCGATCGCCTCCGGCGCGGCCGTGAGCAGCCGCAGCGGCAGNGGGGCGGAGGCGTCGCCGTGCGCGGCGAGGTGCAGGAGCTCGCCTGCGGCCGGCGCGTCCGCGTCGAGCCGGCGGATCGGCTCGGTCCACAGGTTCGCGGCGGTGATTCCGGGCCGTCCGGGCACCTCCCCCTGGCCGAGCACGACGGCGGGCCGGTCGATCAGCGCCGTCAGGTAGGTCTCGGCGGGGACTCGGGCGTGGCCGATGCGGTGCGCCGCCTGGTCGAGGGCCAGCGGATGATTCCCGAGCTGGTGGGCGATCCGCTCCGCGACCGTCCGGTCGACCGCCGGCAGCCGCTCGCTGAGCAACGCCACCGATTCCGCCCGCGTGAACGGGCCGACGGGCACCACCATGCCGGCGCCATCCCAGTCGTCCGAGCGGGAGGTCACCAGGATCCTGCCGGCACTGGTCGACGGCCGCAGCCAGCCGGGCAGTTCACCGAGGCCGGCCGCGTCGTCGAGGACGAGCAGCCACCGGCCGTCGGCGGCATCCAGGCGGGCGAGCACCGCGGCGGGCTCCGCGTGCGCCGGCAGACCCAGCGCCGGTGCGAGTGCCCGCACCCGCTCCCCGACCAGTTCCGGACGTCCCGCCGGCACCCACCACACCGCGTCGAGGTCCATCCGCTGCTGACGGACGTACTCGATGGCCAGGCTGGTCTTCCCGATGCCCGCCAGGCCCGTCACCGCGACCAGCCGGCCGGCGGACATCGCGTCGTCGAGCTGGCCGAGCGTCGCCGTCCGGCCGACGAACCGTGCCGAGGGCCGCGGCACGTTCCACACCGCCGGCAGCTCCCCCGGAAACACCGCCCCAGGGCCACCGGACACCGTCTCCGCCCGCCGGGCGGTCCCCACTCGCCCGGCCTCGGGCCGCCCCTCCCCAGCGTCCCCAGCCTCGGGACGCCCAGCCTCGGGACGCCCAGCCTCGGGACGCCCAGCCTCGGGATGCCCGGCCCCGGGATGCCCGGCCCCGACTCGCTCTGCCTCGCCGCGCACCGCCGCGAGCAGCATCGTCCGCGCGGCCAGCGGGCTGCGGCCGACCAGGTCGATCGGGACGAGCTGGCCGAGCAGGCCGGGGATCGGCCGGTCCGTCACCCGCGCGACCAGCAGCCGGCGTTTACCGTCCATGATCCGCGGGGACCAGGCCGCGCCCCACTCCGTCGGCGCCGTCGGCGAATCCAGGTAGCCGTCCGAGACCACCGCGATGGTGTGGCGTGCCTGCCGCGTCACCCCGTCCAGCCAGGAGGCCCGATGGGTCCCGGGCACCGCGTCCCAGGCGCCGAATGCGACGTGATGCCCGGCGTCCTCCAACGTTGTCGTGATCCACTCAGCCCAGCCGAGCCCGTCCGCGGCGCAGGACACGAAGATGTCGAGAGCGCGACCATCGCCCCCGCCCGTCACCCGAACAGCATGACACAGTCACCCAAACCACTCGATCCGCTGTGGTAGCGACAGCTCGGCGCTGCGGTCGTGCTGCTTCCACCTCGAGGGGATTCGCGTCGCGCGGTTAGCCTTGGGCGATGCGGGAGGTGTGCTTCGGGTCGGCTGATCGGCCGCGGTCGGGCATGATCGCGGGATCGGCCGTCGGGAGGCCGGGCGTCGGGAGGCCGGGCGTCGGGAGGCCAGTCGTCGGGAGGTCGGTCGTCGGGAGGTCGGTCGCCGCCGGTCGTGGTGGCGCCGAGGCGGTGTCGTGCCGGCGCAGGTGAACGGTCGGTTGCCGCGGGGGTCTCTCGACGCCGAGGTGATCCTGGTGGCGGCGGAGCGGCTGGCTGCCGAGGCGGGCCTGGCCGAGGTCACCATCCGCAAGGTGGCCGCGGCCCTCGGGGTGCAGCATCCCGCGGTGCACTACCACTTCCCACGACGGCACAATCTTGTCGACGCGCTGCTGGGGCGAGCGGTGCGGCGCTTCAACGAGGCCCTGCCGGTGATCGACTCCGACGACTGGGAGACGCACCTGCGCGGCTACTGGGAGGGCTTCCGGGCGGTGCTGCGGTCCGATCCGGCGCTGTTCGAGCTGGTGGTGGGTCAGTGGGCGATCATGGGTCGTTCCCAGCAGGCGCTCGATTCCAGTTACGGGCGGATCGACGCGCAGCTCGGGGTGCTGTTGCGGGCGGGCTTCACGCCCGAGCAGGCGGGGTACGCCTACCACCTGCTCTCGACCTACACGCGTGGCTGCCTGGTGAGCGAGCACCAGTTCGCGCGGTTCCTGGGTTCGGACCGGGGCGAGGCGCTGGCGGGGTCGACCGTGAACCTGCCCGGTGACCTCGACCCGTTCCCGAGCCTGCGGGACGTCACGGCGCACGGCTGGTCCTACACGTTCGCGACCGACGCCGACTTCGACAACGGCCTCACCGTGATCATCGCGGGGCTGCGGGCCTGGTTGCCGGCGTCGGACTGACGGGCCGGGCCGGGCCGGGCGGAGCCGAGCCGGCACGGCCGTTCCCTGGACATCCTGACCATTGGTCAGTAACGTCCGCCCCGAAGATTCTGACCATTGGTCAGTACTTGGGGTGTGACGGGTCGTCTGGAGGCCGCCGTGGGCACGTTCGAGTTCACCGACGATCACGAAGCCCTGCGGTCGACGGTGCGGGCGTTCGTCGAGGAGACCTTCCCCGAGGCGCAGGTGCGTCGGCTGATGGCGGCACCGTCGGCGCTGGAGCGTCCCGGCTGGGAGCGGATGGCCCGCGAGCTGGGGCTTCAGGGGCTGGTGGTGCCCGAGGAGCACGGCGGCGCGGGGGCCGGCCCGGTCGAGCTGGCGATCGTGCTGGAGGAGCTCGGACGCCGGCTGGTGCCGGTGCCGTTCCTGTCGACGGCGCTGGCCACGATCGCGCTGGTCGGCGGCGACCGGGCGGTGACCGCGGGCTACCTCGAGGCGGTCGCCGAGGGACGGGTGGTGGCCACGGTCGCCCTCGCCGAGGACGGCGGCGGCTGGGACGCGGCCGGGGTGCACTGCGCCGCGGTCAGCGGCGACGGGGACGGGGGCGGGTGGCGGCTGACCGGGACGAAGTCCTTCGTGCCCGACGGCTTGGACGCCGATCTTCTGGTGGTGGCGGCGCGCACCCCGGCGGGTGTCGGCCTGTTCGCCGTCGACGGTGCCGCGGACGGGGTGTCGCGCAGCGCGCTGGAGGTCTTCGACCTCACCCGGCGGCTGGCCCGGGTGCGACTGGACGGCGTGGCCGCGACCCCGCTTTCGGCCCCGGCGGATGCGGCCGTGTTCGACCGCTTCCTCGACGCCGCCCGGATCGCGGTGGCCGCGGAGCAGGCCGGCGGCGCCGATTTCGCGCTCGCGATGGCCGTCGGCTACGCCAAGGAGCGGGTGCAGTTCGGCCGGGCGATCGGCAGCTTCCAGGCGGTCAAGCACCTGTGCGCCGATGCCTTCGTCGACGTCGAGTCCGCCCGGTCGGCCGCCTACTACGGGGCGTGGGCCCTCGCGCAGGACAGCCCGGAGGTCGCCACGGTCGCGCCGTTGGCCAAGGCGTTCTGCTCGGAGGCGTTCTTCTCGACGGCCCGGACGAACATGCAGGTGCACGGGGGCATCTCGTTCACCTACGAGCACCCGGCCCACCTGTACTACCGGCGCGCCCGCTCCGGCGTGCAGCTCTGGGGCAGTCCCCGCGCGAACCGTGACCTGCTGGCCACCCGAATCGGTCTGTGATCGAAATGGTGATCGACACCGCGGGTGACGCGAACGAGGAGGAGAACCCGATGACCGCGACGACAGGGCCGGGCACGCCGCCGGAGGCGTCGAAGGAGGCGTCTGAGGAGGCGTCTGAGGAGGCGTCGGTGGAGCGGGTGCGCGCGCAGGTGGCGGCGTGGCTGGCCGAGAACTGGCAGCCCGGCGGCGGGGGCCCGCGGTGGCGGGAGCGGCTCGTCGACTCGGGGTGGGCGGCCCCGACCTGGCCGGTCGAGTGGTTCGGGCGCGGCCTGCACCGCGACCTGCGCCGGGTCGTCGCCGAGGAGTTCACCCGGGTGGGCGCGAAACCGGCCGCACTGGATGTGACGCAGTTGTTCGCCAACACGATCCTGGCGCACGGCACCGACGAACAGAAGAGGTCGTTCGTGCGACCGCTGGCCCTCGGTGAGCAGCAGGGCTGCCTGCTCTACAGCGAGCCCGGCGCCGGCTCCGACCTCGCGGCGCTGCAGACCCGGGCCGACCGCGACGGCGACACCTGGGTGGTCAACGGTCAGAAGGTGTGGACGTCGGGAGCACGCGAGGCCACCCACGGCTTCCTCGTCGCGCGCACCGACTGGGACGTGCCCAAGCACCGCGGTCTGACGTTCTTCTGGCTGCCGCTGGACCAGCCGGGAGTCGACATCCGGCCGATCCACCAGGTCACGGGCGGGTCGGAGTTCAACGAGGTGTTCCTCACCGACGCCGTCGTGGCGGACACCCACCGCCTCGGCGACGTCAACGACGGTTGGCGGGTGCTGCAGACCGCGCTCGGCTTCGAGCGGCTGATCATGGGAGCCGCCGCCGGCGGCAGCTCCCGCCAGCGCCGGCGGGCCGGCGGGGGCGAGACGACCCTGGCGGACCGGCAGTCGCCGTGGACCCGGCAGATCGGCGGCGCCGACTACGTCGAGCTGGCGAAGAAGGTCGGCAAGGCCGACGACCCCGTCACCCGCCAGGAGATCGCCCGGCTGTACACGCTGGAGAAGGTCAACGCCTGGAACGGCCTGCGGGCGCGGGCGGACGCCGGGCGCGGCGCGTCGTCACCGCTGGCGTCCATCGGCAAACTCGCCATGTCCCGCATCGTGCACACCGGCGTGGACGTGACCACGAACCTGCTCGGCGCCTCGTCGGTCCTCGACGGCGACACCGACCCAGTCGCCGCGGAGGTCAACCGCTCGTCGTTCGCCGCGTTCGTCACCTCCATCGGCGGCGGCACCGACCAGATCCAGCGGAACATCATCGGCGAACGGGTCCTGGGCCTGCCCCGGGAACCCGAGGTCGACAAGAACGTCCCGTTCCGCGAGGTCCGCAAGGCCCAGGCCACCAGGCGGTTCAGTTGACCACCGCCGAGCCCGCCGCGACCGGCGAACCGCTCGATCTGCCCCTGACCGGCGTGCGGGTCGTCGACCTGACCACCGGACCGCTGGCCGCGATCGGCCGTCACCTCGCCGAATGGGGCGCCGACGTCCTGCGCGTCGAGCCTCCCGGCGGTGCCGCCGACCGCCGCACCGGCCGCCGGGTCGCCGGGGTCTCGCTGGGCTTCGCCGCCGCGAACCTCGGCAAACGCGCCGTGACGCTCGACCTCACCCGGCCCGCCGACCGCACCAGGTTCACCGCCCTGCTGGCCGGCGCCGACATCCTGCTGGAGAGCACCCCGCCCACCGCGCCGGAGGCGGCGACGCTCGACGTCGAGGAGATCCGGNGGGAGCATCCGTCCCTGGTCGTCCTGTCCGCCACGCCGTTCGGCCGGACCGGTCCCCACGCCNGCTGGCAGGCCACCGGCCCGGTGTTCCACGCGTTGTCCGGGGAGCTGTCCCGCTCGGGTATCCCCGGCCGCGCGCCGCTGCTGCCTCCCGGCGACCTGCCCTACGACTGCGCCGCGGCGCAGGCGGTGTTCGTGGTGCTCCTCGCCTACCTCGAACGCCTGCGCACCGGTCTGGGCGACCACCTCGACTTCGCCGTCCTCGACGGCGCGGTCGCCGCACTCGACCCCGGCTACGGCATCGCCGGCAGCGCCACCGCGGGAGTACCCGCCAGCAAACTTCCCCGGGGCCGACCCGAGGCCCGCCACCAGTACCCGATCATCCCCTGCGCCGACGGCTTCGTCCGCCTGTGCATCCTCGCCCCGCGGCAGTGGCGCGCCATGTTCGCGTGGATGGGAAGCCCGGCGCAGTTCGCCGACCCCTCCTACGACAAGCTGACCACCCGCTTCGCCTCCACCACCCTCCTGCCCGCGATCGCACGGTTCTTCGCCGACAGGACACGAGCGGAACTCGAACAGGCCGGGCAGCGTCACGGCGTCCCCACCGCCGCCGTCCTCGACCTCGACGAAGCACTGGAATCCGAGCAGATCCGCGCCCGAGGCGCCTTCACCCCCGTCGAACTCGCCCCGGGGATAGCGGCCCCCTTCCCGAACGGCGTGCTCGAACTGGACGGACACCGCGCCGGAATCCGAGGCCCGGCGCCCGCCCTCCCCCCGGACTCCGCAGCGCCGCCGAGCTGGGCCACCCGACCGGCCCCGGCCCAGGCACCGACCCAGGCACCGACCCAGGACCAGGCCCCGCCCCAGGCACAGGCACAGGCCCCGGCATCGGGCCCGACCCCGGGCCCGACATCGGGCCCGACCCCGGGTTCGGGGGACGCCGCCGCCGATCCGGGCGGCCGGCCGCTCGCCGGGCTGCGCGTCCTCGACCTCGGTGTCATCGTCGTCGGCGCCGAACAGGGACGCCTGCTCGCCGACCAGGGCGCCGACGTCATCAAGGTCGAGAACGACGCCTTCCCCGACGGCAGCCGCCAGGCCCGCGACGGCAACGCCATCACGGTGACCTTCGCCGCCGGCCACCGCAACAAGCGCAGCCTCGGCCTCGACCTGCGTTCTCCACAGGGCAAGGACCTGTTCCTACGGCTGGTCGCCGACACCGACGTCGTGCTCACCAACTACCGTCCCGGCACCCTGGAATCCCTCGGACTCGGCTACGACGTTCTCCGGAACACCAACCCGGCCGTCATCGTCGTGGACAGCTCCGCGTTCGGTGCCACCGGCCCCTGGAGCCGTCGGCTCGGCTACGGACCGCTGGTCCGCGCCTGCGCGGGCCTGACCGCGCAGTGGCGCTACCCCGGCGAAGCGGACGGGTTCTCCGACGCGCTGACCGTCTACCCGGACCACGTCGCCGCCCGCATCGGCATCGCCGGCGTCCTCGCGCTGCTGATCCGCCGCAGCCGCACCGGCACCGGCGGCACCGTCAGCGTCAGCCAGACCGAGGTCATGCTCGGCCACGCGGCCGCGACAGCCGCCGACAAGGCCCTCGTCCGCGCCGGCGCCGCGGTCGACGGGCCCACCGGACCCGACGCGCCCTGGGGCGTGTTTCCCACCGCCGGTGACGACGACTGGTGCGTCGTCACCGTCCGCGGGGACGACGACTGGCAGGCGCTGTGCCGCGTCCTCGACCGCCCCGACCTCGCCACCGAACCTGCCCTCGCCACCGAACCTGCCCTCACCAGCGCGAACGGACGCGCCGCGGCCCGCGATCGGATCGACGCCGCCCTCACCGGCTGGCTCGCCCAGCACGGCGCCGTCGAGGCCATGACCCTGCTGCAGGCGGCCGGCGTACCCGCCGCAGCGATGCTGCGGGTCTCCGAGCTGCCCGCGTTCCCCTATTACACCGAGCGCGGCCTGTTCCGGCTGTCCGGACACCCACACATCAGGCAGAGCTTCTACCTGGAGAACGCACCCGTCCGGTCCGAACGGCTACCCGACCCGCCCGACAACCCCGCTCCCCTGCTCGGTGAACACACCGAACAAATCCTCCGGGCGGAACTCGGCCTCACCGCCGCCGAGGTAGCCGCGCTGCTGTCCGACAACGGCCGGATCGCCGGCGCTTCCCGCTGATCCCGGCGTCTACGACCGGTTGCGGGTGCCCTGATCGATCGGCAGCGTGATGCCGGTGACGTAGCGTCCCTCGTCGCTGACCAGCCAGAGCAGGGCGTTGGTCACGTCGATCGGCTCGATCCAGGGCCGGCCCAGCGGGGAGACCTTCTTCAGCGCCACCATGGTGTCCGCCAGGTTCGGGTTGTCGAGGTCGGGCCGGAAGACGCCGTACTGGGCGCGGTTCTGGGTGACCATCGGGGTGCCGACGGTCCCGGGACACAGGGCGTTGACCCGGATGTCATGGCGGGCCAGCTCGTTGGCCAGCGTCAGCGCGAGGCCGACGACACCGTGCTTGCTCGCGTTGTAGGCGCCGAGATGCGGGATCCCGGCGAGGCCCGCCCCCGAGCTGGTGAGCACGATCGCTCCCCCACGGCCACCGGCGATCATCGGGGGCACGACCGCGCGGATCGTGGTGAACACGCCGGTCAGGTTGACGGAGATCTGCTCGTCCCACTCGGCCGGCGTGATCTCCCAGAGCTTCGCGAGCCGAGGGGAGATGCCGGCGTTGGCGGAGACGATGTCCAACCTGCCGAGTTCGCCGACCCCGCGGTCCACGAGCGCCTGGAGCGCGTCGGCGTCGCGGACGTCGGCCTGGCCCCACACGACGCGGCGGTCCAGGGCCTCGACCGCCGCCACCGTCTCGGCGAGGTCGGCGTCGGTCCCGAGCCCGTACTCGAGCGTCGGCAGGTCCTTGAGCACGTCCACGAGGATCAGGTCCGCACCCTCCTCGGCCAGCCGCACCGCATGTGACCTTCCCTGCCCGCGGGCCGCACCTGTGACCAGCGCGACCTTGCCCTCAAGACGACTCATCAGCGGCCTCCTCCTCGGCGGTGCCCGGCCTCGCGGTCAGCTCGGGACGCTACCCACCCGCGCTGGCTTGGTCAACAGACGACAAGATCTGTTGATTGAAGTCCAAGAAAGTCCTTCTCTCGCGACAGATCACACTTGTTTTCCAGCCACAAAGACGACAAACTTCGAGAACTGTCGTGTGTAGATCCCGAGTGGACTGGTGCCGCCCGGACGGAGGCAGGTGATCGGCGTGAGCGGCGCGTCGCACCGGGTGCCGAGCCCGTGGTTCGATGTCGACTCGCCGTTCGGCGGCCACAAGCAGAGCGGACTCGGCCGTGAGGTCGGACGCGAGGGCCTGGAGGACCTCATGGAGATCAAGACAGTGAGCTTCCCCGTCTAGATGGCCCGAACCCGGCCGGCGCGGTGGGGCGACCACGCCCCGACCACCGAGGACGAGGCCCGCGAACGCATCCTGCTCGCGGCGATGCGCTGCTACCTGCGGCACGGGGTCGCCCGGACGACCGTGGAGGACATCGCCCGCGAGGCGCTGATCCACCGAACCACCGTGTACGCCTACTTCAGAAGCCGCGACGAGGTGCTCGCCGGGGTGGTGCTCCTCGAGGCCCGCGGGCTCATGGCCGCCTCCGACCGGATCATGAGCGGTGACGGCCGGTTCGAGGACAGGTTGGTCGACGCGTTCCTCGCCGCCCGGCGGGCGGTCGCGCAGTCGCCGTTCCTGTCCCTGCTGTTCGACCGCGACAACGCCGCCCAGACGGTCGGTGCCGCCTACGCCTCGGGCGTGATCCAGCAGCGGACCCTGCCCACGCTCACCGGCTACATCGCCACCGCTCAGGAGAACGGCGAGCTACGCGACGATGTCGGCGCCCCCGCGATGGCCCGCTGGCTGCTGCGCGTCCAGAACATGCTCATGACCGATCCACCCGAGGACAGCGACGCCGTCGAGGCGACCCTGCGGATGTTCGTCGTCGCCTCCATCGCGCCCCGGCCGCCGCACAGATCGGCGACCTGACAGAACGGCGACACGACAGAACGGCGAATCGACAGAACGGCGACCTGGCAGAACGGTGCCGAGCAGAGGACCGAGCGGACCGGCGGCCGCGGCTATTCACGCGCTTGCTGTGCGCGGCGGAGACCACCCTGGGCGGCAGCCAGATCCAGGGCGGTGATCATCCGCTTTTCCGGGGTCGGGTGACGCAGCGGCGCGCCGAGACGGTGCAGATGCCGCAGCGCCTCGCCGTAGGAGGCCAGCGCGCCGGTCTCCCGGTAGCCGACGCCGTGCGCCTGGCAGAACGCGCGGATCAGCGGCTGGGCCCGGCGCAGGCTCGGTCGCGGCATGCTCGGGAACAGGTGGTGTTCGATCTGGTAGTTCAACCCCCCGAACACGACGTCGGTGGCCCGACCGCCCCGGATGTTGCGCGCGGTCACCACCTGCCGGCGCAGGAAGTCGGGCTCGTCGCCGGGGAGAATCGTCATTCCCTTGTGGTTCGGAGCGAACGCGCATCCCATGTACAGGCCGAACAGCGCCTGATGGACCAGCACGAAGACCACCGCCTTGACCGGCGGGAGAACCAGGGCGACGGCGGTCAGGTAGCCGGCGAGGTGAACCACCAGCAAGACCACTTCGGCGGCCGCGGTCCGGTCCCGCCGCCCGGTCCGGTCCCGCCGCCCGGTCCGGTCCCGCCGCCCGGCCAGCTCCCGCACGCTGGCAACGTGCAGGTTCAGCCCCTCCAGCAGGAGGATCGGGAAGAACAGGTACGCCTGGTGGCTCGTCAGCCAGCGCGCCCACCCGCGGCGCCGCCCGGCCTCGGCGGCGGTGAACACGAACGCGCCGGGAGCGATGTCCGGGTCGCGGCCCACCTGGTTGGGATGGCGATGGTGACGGTTGTGCTTGGCCACCCACCAGCCGTAACTCAGCCCCACCAGCACATTTCCCGATAGCAGGCCCACGAGATCGTTGCCACGGCGGCCGCTGCAGATCTGGCGGTGGCCCGCGTCGTGCCCGATGAACGCCACCTGGGTGAACATCACCGCGAGAAACGCCGCCGTGGCCACCTGCCACCACGAGTCTCCCAGCACGACGAACGCCCACCAGCCGCCGGCCAGCAGGCTCAGGTTCACCGCGATCCGCCCGGAATACCAGCCGGCCCGACGATCCAGCAACGCCGCGCCCGTGACCCGGCGCCGCAGTTCGGCGTACTCGCTGCCACGGACCGCCGCAGCCGGTCCCATCACCGGCGTCGGGGTGAGTTCTGCTGCACTGAATCCGGCCACGGCGTCCACGCCCATGGTCATCCCTCTCAGCCGAGAATGCATCAGCGAGAGGGAACCCGGAACAGGCGTACGGACCAGACCAGGACGAGAACACTGCCACGCTGAAGTGACAACGATCAGACTACCCCAGCCCTCGGGTTCTCAACTCGGCTTGCTGCGCCGCGGTCGAGATGCCCTGGTGGCGGCGTGATCGAGCAGGCGCTGCGCGGGAATCTCCCGGGCGACGACCGCGCGAGCGACATCGGTGAGTCGCAGATTGTGGTCGCGGGCATAGGTCCGCAGCCGACCGAACGCCTCGTCCATCTCGAGGTCCCCGCGCTGCGCCAGAAAGCCCTTGGCCTGTTCCAGGACGACCCTGCTGCTCAGCGCACCCTTCAACTGCTCGTTGATCACCATCTGATCCGTGGCCGCCTTGTCCTGCACGATCGCCACACTCGCCACGTGCGCGAGTGCCTGGCCGAGGCTCAGATCGTCCTCGTTGAGCGTCCCGACCTGCGTGCCGAACAGCCCGAGGGCGCCCAGGACCGTGTCCCGCAACCGCATCGGCAGGGCATGGACCGAGACGAAGCCGGCCTGCGTGGCGGCGGCGACGAACCGCGGCCAGCGCGCCGTGGCCGTGCGCAGGTCGGCGACGCTGACGGNCGCGCCCCCGCGGTAGCAGTCCAGGCACGGGCCCTGGTCACGCTGGAGCTGGAGCAGTTCCAGGTTGCGGGTGCGTTCGGAGGACGCCGCCACCATGTGCAGGGTGCCGTGCTGATCGGCCAGGAGCAGGCCCGCGGACTCGACGTCGAGCAGCCGCGCACAGTCCGCGGTCAGCCCGTCCAGGAGGTCCACCACGTCGAAGCGGTCCACCAGACTGTTCGCCAGCGACACGAAGGCCCGGGTGACCTGACGCTCCCGCTCGGCGCTCACGAGATCATCCCCGGGTCGTCGTCCGGGAAGGCCCAGGCACTGTCATCGTCGAGAGCCACCTGACGCTGCACCACCCGCCAGGCCGCCTCGCTCGCGGTCAGGTCGTGCGCGAACGCGTAGGCTCGCAGTCGTACCAGCGCCTCGGCCGGATCGACGTCACACTGAGCCATGATCATCCCAGTGGCCTGGTAGACCTCGACCCGCTCGAGGGAGGCAAACTCGCGTGTCCCCTCGCCGCTGTCACCGGCAGCCTCCCCCTCGAGATCCCCGCCCGCCAGATCCAGCAGCGGCAACGTGGCCAGCCTTGCGGCGAACAGACCACCCGCCAGGTTCTCTCCGCCGAGCGGGCCGGGAGTGTGGCGAAACAGGTCCAGGGCGCCGATGGGCGCTCCGGCGAGCACCACGGGCAGGGCGAACACCGCTCGTACTCCGACGGCCATCACCGCGCCGGCGAACACCGGCCACGGGGTCTCGGTCGTCAGCGTGAGGTCCGGGACCAGCGCCGGGCGGCCGTCGCGCACCGCGTCGAGACACGGGCCTTCCCCGAAGGTGAACTGGAGCTCGTCCAGTCGCCGACTCAGCGCGCCACTGGAACCGAACGTCCCCGTTGAGACGCCGTCACGCACCACCGAGACCGCTGCCCCGTCGACCCCGAGAAGCCGCACGCACGCCCGACACAGACCATCGGCCGCCGCCAGGCCGCTCTCGGCCGCCACCGCCGCACCGAGACCGGACCGGACACGCTCACTCGAGGCGATAGCCCCTCCCCAACGTCGGGCCGCACTGCCCACATCCATGCACCGGCGAAGGTCCGCCAACCACCCGCTGGACATTTACAGCGTACGGGGATCCACGGGCGACGGACGCACCGGTAACCGTCCGGTTCACCGCCGCGGCGGTGAACCGGACGGTCGGATCGTGGATCCACTACCTCGGCTCCCCGGGGCCGATGGTCGGCCTTGCGGTGAGACGTCCGACATGCCACAATCGCGGTGGCTTCAGAGAGCCGACGTCGCTCCAGACTCCCGGTGACGCGTTGATCTTCAGCGTGCAAGGGAGTCCACGGGCATGAGGGTCTCAGCGGATTCCCCTGAGACGACGGTGGTCAGCGGAATCCTTTTTCGGATCCCTGTGCACTGCATCTGGCGTAGACCCATCCCCTCCAGCCGCGTCGGTTTCGATCGGCACTGCGGCCCCGTCGCGCCGGCTTTCGCGGCTCCAGCCGGCCGCGGATGACATCCGGCGATTCCTCGTTACCGAGGAACACCCGGTGAAGAGGGAATCAGTCGAGGCCGACGCCGAGCCCCCTCCAATCGGATCCCGGCGGCATACCTGGGTTGCCGAGAGGCTGGCGGTGACGGTCCATCGCGGATCCGCCGAAACCAGCGTCGAGGTGAGTGGAGAGGTCGACCTGGCCAGCGTCGGGGCGTTTCGCTCGGCGCTGCTCGCGGCCGTTCGCACCGAGGCACCCACCGTCGTGGTCGACCTCGCCGAGGTCGATTTCCTCGACGCCCTGGGGCTGGGAGCCCTGGTCTCCGCCCGCAAGCGCGCAATCATGTCGGGGCAGCGCCTGGTCGTGATCGGGGCCCGCCCCCTGGCCTACCGACTGTTCGTTCTCACCGACCTCGCGGGACCCTTCGACGTCCGTCGCCGCGAAGCCCCTCCTACCGAATCCCCGCGTCTACGGCCCCGACCGCGACTGGCACCGTAACCGCGACTGGCACCGCAACCACAACTGGCACCGCAACCGCGACTGGCACCGCAACCGCGGCTCACGCGGATCCGGACCCGGACGCATCGAGTCAGGTCGGGCAGCGGGCGTCGTCGGAGTAGATGATGAACGCGTCTGGCGGGATGGTCACCCGCACCGCGGTGCCCGGTGCCAGGCCCGGCAGGCGGCCGGTCGGCAGATCCGCCATCAGCTCCGGCTCGCCGGCCAGGTGGACGCGGACGAATCCGGGGTGCGCGACGACGCGCCGGACGTGATCGGCGCGCTCGGCCTGGCCGGTGAGCCCTGTCGGGCCGCCGGTGACCTGCGCCGGGCCGCCGACGCCCGCCGCGCCGGTGATGCTCAGGTGCACCGCCGACGGGGCGATCGTGGCGAGGACCGGCCCGTCGGCGCACCCCGGGGCCGGCGCGAGCAGCGCGCCGAAGCGGGCGACGCCGCCGCCGACCTGCCCGGTCAGCAGGTTCGCGCCCACGAGCTTCGCCACGAAACGCGACCGCGGACGGGCGACCACGTCCGCGGTCGCGCCCTCGTCGACGACCCGGCCGCCGTCGAGGACGACGAGCCGGTCGGCCAGGGCGAGGGCATCGTTCGGGTCGTGGGTGACCAGCACGGTGCTGCCGGCGTAGGAACTCAGGTGGTCGGCGAGATCGTCGCGCAGGTCCAGGCGTGACTCGGCGTCCAGCGCCGCGAAGGGCTCGTCGAGCAGCAGCAGCTCCGGCCGGACAGCGAGCGCACGAGCCAGCGCCACCCGCTGCGCCTGGCCGCCCGACAGGGTCTCCGGCCGGGCGCCGGCGTGTTCGCGCAGGCCCACCCGGTCCAGCCAGCCCGCGGCGGCGACCCCGGCCGCCCGCCGGCGCACTCCCCGCGCCCGCAGGCCGAAGGCGACGTTGTCCAGGACCGACAGCCGCGGGAAGAGCCGATAATCCTGGAACATCACGCCCACGGACCGTTTCGCCGGCGGGAGGAAGGCGCCCGTGGCCGGGTCGTCGAGGACGCTGCCGTGCAGGACGATCCGGCCGGCGCGCAGGCGGGTCAGCCCGGCCAGGCAGCGCAGGGCCGTGGACTTGCCCGCCCCGTTCGGGCCGACGATGGCGAGCACCGTGCCCGGTGCGGCGGCGAGCTGGGCGTCGAGGGTGAACGCCCCTCGGCTGACGCCCAGCCGGGCCTGCAGCCCGGCGGCTGGCCCCACGGCTGGTCCGGCGGCTGGTCCGGCGGCTGGTCCGGCGGCTGGCTCGGCGGCTGGCTCGGCGGTCACGGGTTGCCGACCATCCGACGGTCCCGCAACGCCAGCAGGGCGCCGAGTGACAGCACGAACAGCACCAGGCTGAGCACCACCGCGTCCTGCGGCCTGGTCTGCAGGGCGATGAACACGGCCAGCGGCGTCGTCTGCGTCGTGCCCGACAGGTTCCCGGCGAAGGTGAGCGTAGCGCCGAGCTCGCCGAGTGCCCGGGCCCAGCACAGCGTGGCCCCCGCGCCGAGCGAGGGGGCCAGCATGGGCAGGGTGATGCGGCGCAGCACCATGAGCCGCCCGGCGCCGAGCGTCTCCGCCGCCTCCTCGTAGCGGACGCCGGTCTGGACGATGCCGGCCTCCACCGCCAGGACGAGGAACGGCATCGAGACGAACGCCGAGGCCACCATGACCCCGAGCGTGGTGTAGGGCAGCGAGATCCCGAACTCGCGGTACCCCCAGCGGCCGACCAGGCCGCCGCGGCCGAACGCGTACAGCAGGGCCACCCCGCCGACCACCGGCGGAAGGATCATCGGCAGGGTCACGAGGCCCCGCACCAGGCCGCGGCCGGGGAAACGGCCGCGGGCGAGCAGCCAGGCGAGCGGCACACCGAGCACGATCGCGATCAGAGTCGACCCGATCGGGCAGATCAGGGACAGGTACAGGGCGCTGCGCACGTCGGGGGCGCGCAACTGGACCGGGACCGCGGTCCAGGGCACGTTCACCAGCAGTCCGACCAGTGGCAGCACGAGGAACATCACACCGAGCAGCGCCGGCGGGACCGTCCACAGCGGCAGGCCGTGCCCGCCACGGTGGCCGCCGCGCTCTCGACGGCGCCACGGCAAGCGACGCGGATCCGGCGTCGTCGCATCAGGCGTCATCAGGTTCGGCGTCATCGCCTTCGGCTACAGAGGGTTCGGCGTCATCGGGTTCGGCGTCATCGGGTTCGGCGTCATCGGGTTCGGCGTCATCGGGTTCGGCGTCATCGGGTTCGGCGTCATCGCGTGCCGGCCGGCGACGCGGGGATACGGGTGCGGTGTCTCAGGGGGCTAAGGGGGCTCAGGGGGCCAGGAATCCGAACTGCCGAAACTGCTGCTGCGCCGTCGGTGACGACAGGAACGAGACGAACATTCCGGCGGCCGCCGCATGCTTGGCGTTCTTCAGCACGGCCGCGCGGTACTCCGCCGGCACCTGATCGGCGTCCGGGATGTCGATGCCGGTGACCTTGGATCCACCGGCCTTGACGTCGGTGACGAACGCGATGCCCGCGTCGGCGTTCCCGGTGGCCACCTTCTGCGCGACGTCCGGACTGCCAAGTTCTTTCGACGCCGGCTTCACCGTCACCCCGGCCTTCGCCAGGGCGCGGTCGGCGTACACGCCGGCCGGCGTCGACTCGTCCGGCAGCACCACGGTCAGACCGGGCTTGGCGAGGTCGGCCAGGGTGTGGACCCCCTTCCGGTTCCCCGCCGGAACAATGATCTCCAACCGGTTACGCCCGAACACGGTGGAGTCACCGGCGAGCAGGCCGTCCTTCTTGGCCTCCGCCATCGACTCGGCGCCCACGGTGAGCAGCACGTCGCCCGGCGAGCCCTGCTTCACCTGGATGACCTGGGCCGGTGAGTGGCCAAAACTCGGCGACACCGAGGCGGCGGGATGCGCGTGAACGAACTCCTTGTCCACCATCGGCAACACCGTGGCGAGCGTACCCGGCGCGAGCACGAGCACGGATCCGGGCGCGGTGCTGGCGGCCGCCATGCCGCCCATGCCGCTCATGCCGTGGCCGCCCATGCCGGCTATGCCCGAGGAGGCGGCCATTCCCGGGGGCGCAGCCATACCTGAGGTTGGGGTCCTGCTCGCTGATACCGAGGGGGTCGAGGCCGGCGCACTTACGCCGGAGCTTCCACTCGAACCACATGCGGTCAGGACCAAGACGAATGTTGTAGCCGCGGCGAACAGCGGCGCTGACCTGCGTAGAACCACCTGACTTGTCACGCTCATGAAATACTGCTGTCCGATGCGGGTCGCAACCCGTTCATTACTAATGGAGCGGAGCTCTCACCCAGGGGCCCACAGGCGGGCCGTTACCCCGTGACCGACCAGGTCCGCGGCACGCGCGGACGGGCAGACGGACACCACGCAACGGACGGCGGGCGACGGGCCGGCCTGGGCGGCCGCGGCGGGTGCGTGGGAGAGCGCCTCCATGGTTCTTCTATAGGGTTCCGTGTCCGATTTGTCCCTACACAAGAGCCAGATGGCGTCGTTCCCATGCACACCACCTCTTCGCGGGCACCGCGGGATCTTCGCGTCCAGCCCCGGCTTCGGTGATCACGCGGTTCCGCGGAACCGCGGAACCGCGCCCAGCGTCTCCCTGCGTTCAGGACGATCTTGCTGCGAAGCCGGATCCCACGAGCAGATCGCTCTGCGATACGCGCGCCGGAGCGCCGACCGCCGAAACGGCGCAACTATGATGACGCAAAGCTGACACCGTGGCCACGGAACGCCGTGATTCACCTAAGATCACCAAATATGACCGCGGTGGGCACGCCGTCGCCTCCCTCCNCCCCGCCTCCCTCCACCCCGCCGGCCACGACCGCGCCGTCTCCGACCGCAGCTCGCGGCGCGACGGGCACGGCCGCCGGGGGCGCAGCCGGCACCTTGGGCACGGCCGGCGGACCGAGAACGGGGGGCACCTTGGGGGCGGCCAGCGGATCGGGCACGGCTGGCGGACCGAGAACGAGCGGCACTTTGGGGGCGGCCAGCGGATCGGGATCGGCCGGCGGGCCGGGGACGAGCGGCACCTTGGGGGCGGCCAGCGGATCGGGATCGGCCGGCGGACCGGGGACGGGCGGCGGCAGGGGCGGCTCGCCCGGGCGCCGCGGGCTGCGGCGCCGCACGGCCACCCCGCCCGGCCGGCTGCGGCTGTTGTCGATCATCGTGACGGTCGGCCTGCTCGTCCTGTGGGTCGCGGCCTTCACCACCGTGCGGGCCCGCCAGCAGGCGCTGCACTCGCTGCGGACTGACAGCGGTCCGTCGCTCATCGCGGCGCAGAGCCTGCACGCCGACCTCTCGGCGGCCGACGCCGCGGCGGCGCGGGCCTTCCTCGCCGGCGGCGTCGAGCCCCCCGACCAGCGCGCGGCCTACCAGCGGGCCATCGCCGACGCGAGCGAGCGGATCGTCGACCTCGCCCGCGCGGGCGGGCCGCGGGAGCCACTGACCGTGCTCACCGAGCGGCTGCCCGTCTACACCGGCGAGGTGGAACGGGCCCGGGCGAACAACCGGCTCGGCCTCGTCGTCGGCGGCGCCTACCAGCGGGCGGCGTCCAGCCTGATGCAGGGCACGATCCTGCCGGCCGCCGACCGCCTCGCCGCCGCGGCCGCCGACCGCATCGACCGCGACTACCGGCAGGCCAGCCGCGCCTACCACCCGGTGGTGGTCGCCGTCGCCGGGCTGGCGACGCTCGCCGTGCTGATCGCCCTGCAGATCCGACTGTTCCGGCGGACCAACCGCATCCTCAACCCGGCGCTGGTGGCGGCGACGCTGCTCGCCACGATCGCCCTCGGGTGGACGATCGCCGCGTTCGGGGTGCAGCGCGCCCGCCTGCTCGACAGCCGCGACGACGGCTACGTGCCGATGACGATGACCGCGCAGGCCCGGGTACTCGCGCTGCGCGCCTGGGGCGACGAAAGCCTGTCGCTGATCTCCCGGGGCAACGGCGCGGACCTCGACGCCGACGCCGACGCCGTCAGCGCCCGGCTGGGCTACGACCCCCAGGCCCGGCCGACCCGCACCGGGCTGCTCGCGACGACCGCGGCGCTGCCCGGCCCGGACCGGCCCGCCCGCGACGCGCTCGCGCCCGCCTGGCAGGCCTACCAGGCCAGCGCGGCGCGGGTCCGCGCGCTCGTCGCCGAGGTCGGCGGGTTCCAGCAGGCCGTCGCCCTGGCTCAGGGCGGCGGCACCGACGCCTTCCGACGATTCGACACCGCGTCGACGGTGGTGTTCGACGCCAGCCGCGGTCGGTTCGAGCAGCGGCTCGCCGCCGCCGACGACGCCCTGGACACGCTGCCGCTGGCCGTCACCGCGGCCCTCCTGTTCGCCGCCGCCCTCGCCCTCGTCGGTATCCAGCTCCGCATCAACGACTATCGGTAGCCGCCGTCATGCCGAAAACCCCGATCACCCCGATCACCACGACCTCCATGACCCCTATGACCCCTATTACCCCCATGACCCCCATGATGCTGCCGCGGGTCATCGCGGTGGCCGTCGCGGTGCTGCTGGCCCTCGCCGGCGCCGGCTGCGCGACCGTCGACGCGGGGCTTCCCGCGCAGGCACGGCCGCTGGTCACGACGGCCGCCGCGTCCCCGCCGGCCACGGGCGCCCCGGCACCGGGCGCCCCGGCACCGGCGGGCGGCGCTGCAGGCTGCGACGATCCGCAGGCCAGTCTGCGGCCACCGCCCGTGCCCCCGGCGCCCGGCGCGATGCCGGCCGGCACGTTCCTCGCGACGATCCAGCACCGCGGCTACCTGCGGGCCGCGGTGCTCGCCGACGTCCCCCCGTTCGGTTCGATCAACGCGTTCACCGGGCAGTTCGAGGGCTTCGACGTGGACCTGGCGAACCGCATCGGCCGGGCGATCTTCGGCGCGGACGGGCACGTGCGGTTCCGCGCGACGACCTACGCCGAGCGCATCCCGGTGCTGCAACGTGGAGACGTCGACATCGTCGTCGCGACCATGACGACGAACTGCGAGCGACGCCGCCAGATCGACTTCTCCACCGTCTACTGGTACGAGACGCAGCGGGTGCTGGTCCCCCTCGACTCGCCCGCCCGCGGCCTCGACGACCTCGGGGGGCAGCCGGTGTGCACCGCGGCGGGGACCACCACGGTGGACACCCTGCGCCGGGCGCCGTCGCACCCGTTGGTGCGGACCGTGCCGAACATCGCCGACTGCCTCGTGCTGCTGCAGTCCGGCCAGGTCGCGGGGATCACGACGACGAGCGCGGTCCTCGCCGGCATGGCGGCGCAGGATCCCCGGGTCCACCTCGTCGGCCCGGGACTGTCCAACGAGCCGGACGCGATCGGCGTCGCCCGCGGCCATCCGGAGCTGACCCGCTTCGTCAACGGCGTGCTCGCCGACGTGCTGCGCGACGGCACCTGGGCCGCACTGGTCCGACACTGGCTGCCGGCCCTGCGCCCACCCCCGGCGGTGCCGGTCCCCCGCTACACCGACGGCGGGTGACGCGGCGGCTCGGCTCGGTGTTCCAGGCGGCGCGAGGCAGGGCCGGCCGTGCTGGTCCAGCGACGGCTGCCGGGGCTGCGCCCNCCCCCGACGGTGCCGGTCCCGCCGCGACGCCGAAGGCGGGTCGCCCTCACTACTTCTTCCCAGGCCGGCCGGATTCGCCCTGCTCCCGGGTCCGGACCGCCTAGCATGCCGGCACCGTGAGCCGGGCGAGGTGACGATAAGGCGACATCGCCCCACGGAAGGTGCTCGGCCGATTTACGATCAGCCATCCCGCGGAGTCGGACCGCCCCAGGCGCCCTGACCGCCGCGGCTCAGGGCGGTGCAGGCGCGGGCGTCCCGGCGAGGCCGGGACGGTCGCGAAACGGACGATCGGGGCGGTGGTACTCAGGGCATGGCGGGCATGCTTGATGCCGCGGGGGCGAGTCGCGCGCCACGGGCGGCCGGATCCGCGCGCCTCACCGGCGCCCGCACACCACGTTCCGCCCGGCACGCCCGACCCGCCCGGCCCTGGCCGCGGCGGGCAGCGGGATCGCTCGCGTCGACGCGGGGGGCGTGACCGGCGATGCGCACCCGTTCGGACGTCGACGCGGCCCTGACCAGGCTGCGCTCCGGCAGCGCGCAGCTCGCCGCGGAGCTGCTGGACCTCGACGCCGTCATCGACCGGCACCTCGGCGATCCGCCGCGGCTGCGCGGACGCACCGCCGAGATCGCCGCCGACGCCCGCCGCCGCCTGGTGGGCCTCTGGGAGACCCACGCCGCACTCAACGACCTGCTCACCGCCGCCGCGGCCGAACGGGGAGAGGGCCCACGGCTCGGCGCCCGGCGCACCGCCCGGCTCGCCGCGCTGCTGGACGCCGAGCCCGACGGTGACCGCCCGGCCGGCGCCGTGGACGCGGCCGCGGGGCACGACAGTCCCGCCCAGATTCCCGCCCAGCGCCGTCTCGACGAGGCGCTCGCCAACGTCCGCGCCCTACGCGCCGCCGCCGACGAGATCATCGCGGCACGGGCCACGCACCGCGAGGCGCTGGCACCGCTCGGCCGGCAACTCGGCGAGGCTCAGGCAACGGCGCACCGCCTCGGGCTCACCCTGGCCGGCGCCGGCCCGAGGAGCGCCGGCCCGGGCGGCGCCGAGGCCGACGGCGGGTCCGTGGACGACGACGTGTCCGTAGCTGACGGCGGGTCCGTGGACGGCGGCGGGTCCGTGGCCGCAAGCGGGTCCGAGGCCGACGGCTGGGTCGTGGACGACGAGGTTCCGGCGCTCGCGACGGCCCGCGCGGCGCTGGCGCTCGCCCAGGTCGCGGTGGCCGCCGACCCGCTCGACGTGCCGGCGGAGCTGCTGGCTGCGGTCGGCGACGCGCTTGCCCCGGCCCTCGACGCCGTCGCCGCGCTCGCGCGGGCACACGACCATCTCGCCGCGGACCTTGCCGCGGCCGACGCGCTGCTGGCGCAGGTCGTCGCGGCCGCGCAGGTCGGCGAGCGCCGTGCCCGGGAGGTCGTCGAGCGGGTCAGCGGCCACGCCGACGGCCTGCTGCGGCTGTCCGACGGGTGGTTCGACGCGCCGCGGCGCGGCCTGCGGCCGTGGCTGGACCGGCTGACCGCTGCCGGCGAGGCCGGCGACTGGCGGCTGGTCGCCTACGGCCTGCCGGCCTGGCGGCGCACCGCCCAGGCGACGCTGGCGACGGCGACGGCGATCGCCGAGGCGAACGCGGCGCCGGTGCGCCGCCGCGACGAGCTGCGCGGGCTGCTGCGCGCGCTGCGAGCCAAGGCCGGGCGCACCGGACTGGGTGAATCCGCCGCGGTGGAGGCCCGCTACGCCCCCGCGCTGGCCGCGCTGGGATCGGCCCCGATCGACCTGGACCGGGCCGAGAAGCTCGTCCGCGCCTACGCGGACGCCCTGCTGGCAGCCGCGCCCGCCCGATACCCCGCCCGATCCGAGGAGCATGCATGACCGAGGCGATCCGGTGTCCCGAGCCGGACTGTGAGGGCGTCATCGAGGACGGTTACTGCACGATCACCGGCCTCGCCTACCGGCCGCCCGGCCTCGCGGTTGCCGACGGCCGTCCCGCCGCGGCGACGACGGCCGGCGGCGTGACCGGTGCGACCCACCCGTCCGGCCACCCGTCCGGCGGAACCGGCGGAACCGGCAGCACCGGCGCGTCCGGCGGAACCCACGCGTCCGGCACATCCGGCGGGACCGGCGACTCGGCGTCGACGGGGGCCTCCGCCTCGCGGCGGTCCCGGCGCGGGTCGGGGAGCCACAGCGCGCCCGACCGGCTGGGCGCCGGGCTGGTGCGCGTGCCCGAGATCGAGCTGCCCGATCCGACGTCGCTGCTGCTCGCCGACCCCC
This sequence comes from Frankia sp. ACN1ag, assembly GCF_001414035.1. Classification (NCBI taxonomy): domain Bacteria; kingdom Bacillati; phylum Actinomycetota; class Actinomycetes; order Frankiales; family Frankiaceae; genus Frankia; species Frankia sp. ACN1ag. Next base: position 31,527 of record NZ_LJPA01000044.1, read on the forward strand.
AGCTGCCGCAGCGGCTACGGCTGTGCGCCCGCTGCGGTGAGCCGGTCGGCCGCTCGCGCGGGGGGCAGCCGCCGTTGGCGGAGGGATTCTGCGCGGGCTGCGGGCAGCCGTACTCGTTCCGCCCGGCGCTGCGGCCCGGCGACCGCGTCGGCCAGTACGAGATTGCCGGCGCCCTCGCCCACGGCGGGCAGGGCTGGGTCTACCTGGCCCGCGACCACGGCGTCGGCGGGGACTTCTGGGTGGTGTTCAAGGGGCTGCTCGACTCCGGCGACCGGCACGCCCAGGCCGCGGCGATAGCCGAACGCCGGTTCCTGGCCGCGGTCGACCATCCGGCGATCGTGAAGATCTACACGTTCGTCGAGCATGCCGGGACCGGCTACATCGTGATGGAGTACGTCGGCGGGACGTCGCTGCGCGAGGTGCTGCGCCGACGGCGGGCCGCCGCCGGCCGGCCCGACCCGCTGCCGGTGGCCGAGGCCGTCGCCTACCTGCTCGCGGTGCTGCCCGCGTTCGCCTACCTGCACCGCAACGGTCTGGTGTTCTGCGACTTCAAGCCGGACAACATGATGGTCGGCCGGGACGCGGTGCGGCTGATCGACCTCGGCGCGGTGCGGCGGATCGACGACCACGACGGCGCCGTCTACGGCACGCTCGGCTACCAGGCGCCGGAGGTACCCACCGAGGGCCCGTCGGTGGCCTCGGACCTGTACACGGTGGGCCGGACGCTGGCCACCCTCGTCCTCGACTTCCGCGGCAACACCTCGACCTACCGGCACACCCTGCCGCCGGCGTCCGGCCATCCGGTGCTCGCCCGGCACGAGTCGCTGTACCNCCTGCTGGTCAAGGCCACGGCGCTCGACCCGGACCAGCGTTTCGCCAGCGCCGAGGAGATGCACGGCGAACTGCTCGGCGTCCTGCGGGAGATCGTCGCCGCGCAGCGGGGCACCCCGATACCGGCCCGCAGCGCACGGTTCACCGGTGACGCCCACCCCACCGGGGAGCCGGTCGACCCGGTGCCCTCGGCGCTGCTGCCGACTCTGCTCCCGGCGTTGCTGCCCGATCCGGACGATCCCGCGGCCGCGGCGCTCGCCGCGCTGCCCGACGTCGCCCCCGGCCAGCTCGCCGAGCTGCTCGGTGCGATGGGTGCGGGCAGCGTCGGCGCCCGGCTGCGCCTGGCCGACCTGCGGACCCGGCTCGGCGAGCACGACGCGGCGCGGGCGCTGCTCGACGCGGTGGCCGCCGAGGACCCCTTCGCCTGGCGGGCGCACTGGCAACGCGGCCTGCTGCTGCTCGCCGAGGGTGACGCGGCGGGGGCGGTCGCGGCGTTCGAGCGGGTGTACGGCGAGGTGCCCGGCGAGCTCGCGCCGAAACTGGCGCTGGCCCGCGCGGCCGAGGCGGGCGGCGACCTGCCCCGGGCGCAGGAGCTCTACGACCTGGTCTCGCGCACCGACGACACGTTCACCAGCGCCGCGTTCGGGCTGGCCCGGGTCCGCCTCGCCGCCGGTGACCGCGACGGCGCCGCGCAGGCCTACCGGCGGGTGCCGCCGGCGTCGGCGGCCCACGTCGAGGCGCGGGTGCGCCTGGCCCGGGTGCTCGGCACCGTCACCGCCGCGGGTGCCCCGGACCGGGCCGGCCTGCTGGCGGCGTCGACGATCCTCGACGATCTGGACCTCGCCCCGGCCGCCCGGGCGACCCTCACCCGAGACCTGCTGGCCGGCGCGCTCGACCTGGTCACCTCCGGCGCGGTGGCGGCGGACCCCCAGGTGAACGTCGCCGGGTCGGCGCTGCGGCCCGCCGCGCTGCGGCTCGGCCTGGAACGCGCCTACCGGACGCTGGCCCGCCTGGCCGCGACGCCCGACGAACGGTACGCCCTGGTCGATCTCGCCAACGGCGTCCGTCCCCGGACGCTGGTGTGACCACGGAGCAGCGCCCGCAGCCGGGCGCCACGCCCGCCGGCGCAACGCCGGATGCCGAGGGATCGCCGGGCGCCGGAGCAATCCCGGGTGTCGAGGGAACCCCGGGCGCCGGAGCAATCCCGGGTGTCGAGGGAACCCCGGGCGCCGGAGCAATCCCGGGTGTCGAGGGGACCCCGGATGCCGGGCGGTGCCCGGCGTGTGCGGCGGTCGTCTTCCCGCACGACCGGTTCTGCGAACGCTGCGGCACCGGGCTGCGTCCGGGAGACCCGCCCGGTGACCGGGCCGATCTCGATCTCGGCAGCGCCGCGGGGGTGTCCGACCGCGGCCTGGTGCACCGGACCAACGAGGACGGTTTCGCGCTGCGTGTCCTCGCCGGGCCCGTCGACGACCGGCCGGCCGCGACGCTCGCCGTCGTCTGCGACGGGGTGTCGACGGCCCCGGGGTCGGGACCGGCGGCGGTGCGGGCGGCGCGCGACGCCGTCGACCTGCTCGCGCAGCTTGCCGGCATGCTGACGGCGCCGCCGGCCACGCCGCCCCACCCCGGCGGCACCAGCAGCGACAGCACCGGCGACAGCGGCGACAGCGGCGACACCCGCCCGCTCGGTTCTCGTCCCGGCCCGGTGCCGCCCGGCGGGGACACCGCCCGCTGGCAGGCGAGCGCCCTGCGGGCGGCCGCCGCGACCGCGCAGCGCAGCGCCGTTGCGACGATCAGCGGTCCGGACGACGCGCCCGCGTGCACCTTCGTGGCCGCCATCGTGACGCCGGGCCGGCTGACGGTCGGCTGGCTCGGCGACAGCCGGGCCTACCTGATCGACCGGTCCGGCGCGCGGCTGCTCACCGCGGACGACACGCTGGCCGCGGAGGCCGTGCGGGCCGGCCTGCTGCCGCCGGAGCGGGCCGAGACCGGCCCCGGCGCCCACACGATCACCCACTGGATCGGCACGGGCAGCGCGTCGGCGGTCCCCCGCGTCGCCGCGACGGCCCTGAACGGGCCGGGACGGGTGGTGCTGTGCAGCGACGGGCTGTGGAACTACCTCTCGGCCGCGGGTGCCCTCGCCGATCGGATCGCCGAGCTGCCGACCGACGCGCCGGCGCTCGCGGTCGCCCGCCACCTGACGACCGTGGCCCTCGCCCGCGGCGGAGGCGACAACATCACCGTGATCGTCATCGATATCCCGGGGAGCAAGGATGATCACCTTCACCTGTGAGGTCAGCCAGAACGAGTTCCTCGCGGAGGGTTCCGGCGAGGTGCACGCGGTCATCACCGTGGCCGCCCGCGACGAGGCCGCCGCCGCGCCCGGTGTCGTCGCCGGTGTCGTCGCCGATGCCGGCCCCAGCACCGGCCGGCCGGCGGCCGCGGTGGGCGCCGGCGACGCCCCCGGCGCCGCCGAGGTGATCATCTTGGACTGCTCCGGGTCCATGGAGTACCCGCAATCGAAGATCATCGAGGCGCGGCGGGCGGCGCGGGCGGCGATCGACGCGCTGCCGGACGGCGTCGCGTTCGCCGTGGTCGAGGGCACCGAGCAGGCGCAGGTGGTCTATCCGGAGCGCCGGGAGCTGGTGACGGCGAGCGCCGAGACGCGGGCGGCCGCGGGCCGGGCGGTCGCCCGGCTGCGGCCGCACGGCGGCACCGCGATGGGCCGCTGGCTGCGGCTGACCGCGCAGCTCATGGCGTCGCGCCCGGATGCCATCCACCACGCCATCCTGCTCACCGACGGGCAGAACGGCGAGAGCGCGCGGGCGCTGGAGGCGGCGCTGGCCGCGTGCGAGGGCGCCTTCCAGTGCGACTGCCGCGGGGTGGGCGCCGACTGGCGGGTCGACGAGCTGCGCCAGATCTCCACCCGGCTGCTCGGCACCGTGTCGCTGCTGCGCGAGCCCGCCGAGATGGCCGACGACTTCCGCGCCCTCGTCGCCAAGGCGCTCGCCCGCGGCGTGGCCGACGTCGCGCTGCGGGTGTGGACGCCGAAGGGTTCCACCACCCGCTTCCTGCGCCAGGTCTCCCCCGAGGTCGACGACCTGATGCTGCGCGCGGTCGAGGTGAACCCGTTCACCCGGGATCATCCGACCGGCGCGTGGGCGGCGGGCACCCGCGAGTACCACCTGTGCGTCGACGTGCCGCCGGCCGACGTCGGCGACGAGCGGCTCGCCGCGCGGGTGAGCCTGGTCGTCGGCGGCGAGGTTGTCACGCAGGCCCGCGTCCGCGCGGTGTGGACCGAGGACGCCGAGCTGTCGACCCGCATCGACGGCGTCGTCGCCCATTACACCGGGCAGGCGGAACTCGCCCGCGCGGTGCAGGACGGGCTCGCCGCGCGCCGCGCCGGGGACGAGGTCAGCGCCGTGACGCTGCTGGGCCGGGCGGCCCAGATCGCCGCCGCGGCCGACGACGGCGCGACGCTGGACCGACTCGGCAAGGTCGTCGAGATCGACGACCCGGTCACCGGCTCGGTGCGGCTGCGCCGCGACGTGGAGAAGCTCGACGAGATGGACCTCGACGCCGGTTCGACGCTGACGGTTCCCGCGAAGCGGTGAGGCGGGAGACCTGCCCGCTCTGCGGGTGCCCGCGCCGCGCAGCGGGGACGCACTGCCCGGCCTGCGACCACAACTTCGCCACGGGCACCGGCCCGCTGCCGGCGAGGGCCGTGCCCCTGCGCGTCGCGCCGCCGCCGAGTGCGAACACGCCCGGCGGCGGGGCCGGGAGCTGGAGCGCGCGGATCTCCGTCGACCGTGCGTTCTTCGAGCGGGGTGACGACGCCGGGGCGCCCGCCTTTCCCGAGCGGTCCCGTCCGGCGACCGTCGAGCTGACCGCCTCGCGGACCGTCGTCGGTCGGCGCAGCCGCAGCCAGCGCACCCCGCCGGGCATCGACCTGTCCGGCGACCCGGGGGATCCCGGGGTCTCCCGCTCCCACGCCGCGCTGGAACTCCTGGCGGACGGCTCCCTGCGCGTCACCGATCTGGGCTCGTCGAACGGCACCTGGGTCGGCCCGGACCCGGGGCACCTGGTCCGCCTGACGCCGGGCAGCGCCGTCGCGCTCGACGACGGCGACCGGGTGTACCTCGGCTCCTGGACCCGGATCACGGTCCACCACCGGTAGCGCCCCCGACCGCCGCGCCGGCCCCGGTGGCCCTGACGGTCCGAGCCGGGCGAGGCGGGCGGCACGTCCCCTCCCCCGGACCTGACCGAAGGGGTAGGAATTTGTTACGGTTTCACCCATTGCCATTCGCCGCCGCCGAGCGGCGTCACCTACGGTGTATTTCCCATCAGCCGGCTTCCGGAAAACTTCCGGCCGGGCATCGCGCGCGACGGGAATTTGTTTTTACGTCGTTGTGCCGGCCGACCCTCGGCCGCCGTAGGTCACAGCCGCGGGGGGTGAATCGCCATGTCCTTTTCTGGCAGGCTCTGTCGTCGTGCGATCTACCCGACCTTTCGCGGTCGACGCCGCCGGTACCGCCCAGCCGGGCACCGACTTATTCCTTTCGCACGCCGGTCCGGACGAGAACTGGTTCGCCTGGATCACCGACATTCTCGAGGCCGCCGGCCGCACGGTGCGGGTACAGCCTTCCGAATCGCCCGGTGGGGAGTACGCCGTTTCCGATATCGGCGCCGAGGTGGCGCGGGCGGAACGCGTCCTGGTCGTTTGTTCCCCGGCCCTGTTCGAGGCCCCCTGGTGCACGCTGGAATGGGCCGCGGTGCTGGCGACGCGGCCCCTGCTGCTGCTCCGGGTGGCCGACGGCCCGGTCCCCGAGATGCTGGCGACCGTCCATCGCGTCGACCTGTTCGGCGTCGACGAGGCCGCCGCCACCCGGCGGCTCCTGGACGCCGTCGCCCCGCCCGGCGCCCCCCGCCCGGCGCAGCCCGGTCCCGCCACACCCGTCGCCCCCTTCCCGGCGCAGCCCGGTCCCGACGCGCCCGTCGCCCCCTTCCCGCCCCTACTGCCCGCGGGGTGGAACGTGCCGCGCCGGGATCGGTGGGCCGTCGAGCGCGGGACGCTGCTGAGCCAGGTCCGCCGGGCCCTGACGGGCGGCCCGGTGCCGGCCGTCGTGCTTCGTGGCCCCGCCGGCAGCGGACGCACCCAGCTCGCGGTCGACTACGCCCACCGGCACGCCTCGGGGTACGGACTGGTCCGGTGGCTGGACGCGGGGCAGCTTCCGCTGCTCGGCCAGCAGCTCGCCGCGCTCGCCGGGCCGTTGGGACTGCCGGCCCGCGCCGGCGTCGATGCGACGATCGGTGCCGTCCTGGCCGAGCTGAACCGGCGTGACCGCTGGCTGCTGGTGTTCGACGACGCCCGCGACGCATCGGGGTTGTGGCGGTGGTTGGACCAGTCGCTGCCGGCCCGATCGGGCCACCTGCTGCTGGTCGACGCCGACGGGACGGCGCGGCGCGGCGATCCGGTGCCGGCGGTCGAGGTCGGGCCCCTGCCCCGCGAGCGGTCCGTCGCCCTGCTGACCGTCCGGCGACCCGACCTGGACCCCGGTGTCGCCGACGCCATCGCCGCCCGGCTCGCCGGCCAGCCGCTGGCGGTGGGGCTGGCCGCCCGACTGCTCGCCCAGGATGATCGCGACCCGCGGGACCTCCTCACCGGCCGGGACGGCCACGCCCCGGTCGAGCTGTGCTGGACGCTGTTCCAGCAGCGGTACGCCCAGTCGGCACCGGCGACCGTGCGGCTGCTGGAGCTGTGCGCCCTGCTCGCGCCGGCACCGGTGCCCCTGTCCCTGTTACGCGCGGGCAGGCCGCCGTCCCGCCGAGGGCGGATCGGGCCCACCCACCGCCAGCGCCGCGGCGACGGCGAGCGTGACCTGCATCGGATCGTCGCGGTCGCCGTCGACCACGGCCTGGCCCGGCGCGCCGGGGACAGCATCGCCCTGCCCGGTCTGGTGCGCGACGCGGTCGCCGCGGGACTGACCCCGCGTCGGCGCCGCGAGCTCGGCGACCTCGCCGGACGGCTGCTCGCGGCGGCGTATGCCCAGAGCCCGGCCGACCGGCCGACCTGGTCGGCCCAGGCGCCTGTCGTCCCGCACCTGCTGGCGGCGCTGGACACCCTCGACGATCCCGACGACCCGCACCAGCTCCACGCCTGGGCGGACGTCCACTGCTCCCACCTGTACGCCCGGGGCGCCTACGCCGCGGCCGAGCACCTCGCCCGCGACCTGTATCGCCGCAACCTCGGACGGTTCGGCCCGGACCATCGCGACACGTTGGCCACCGCGAACAACCTCGCCGTCGCCCTGCTCGCGGTCGGGCAGCGGGAGGCCGCGTGGGAGCTGGAGCGCGACACCCTCGCCCGACGGCTGCGCTTCCTCGGCGAGAACCACCCGGACACCCTCGCGACCGCCGCCAACCTGGCGATCGTGCTGTGGGAGCTGGGCGAGCACGAGGCCGCCCACGNCCTGCTCGCCGACACGGTCGCCCGGTCCCGGGCGGCCCTCGGCGAGGACCACGCCGACACCCTGGCCCGCGCCCACCAGCTCGCCGGGCGCCTCGGCGCCCTCGGTGACCGGTGGAACGCGCGGACCCTCCTCGACGACGTGCTCGCCCGCCGGCGCCGCCTGCTCGGCGAGGACCATCCCGAGACCCTCGACACGACCACCGACCTGGCCGGCGTCCTGCGCGGGCTCGGCCAGTTCCGGACGGCTCGCGCGCTCGACGAGGACGTGCTCGCCCGGCTGCGCCGGCTGCTCGGCGACGACCATCCCGACGTCCTCGCCTTCGCCAGCCGGCTCGCGAGCACCCTGGACGATCTCGGCGAGTTCCAGTCCGCCCGGCGGCTCACCGAGGAGGTGCTGGCCCGCCGCCGGCGCCTGCTCGGCGACGACCATCCCGACACGCTGGCCTCGACGCACAGCCTGGCCGCCAGCCTGTCGGCGAGCGGTGACTACCGCGGCGCGCAGGAGCTGTTCGAGGAGGCGTTGGGCCGCTGGCGCCGCCAGTTCGCCGCCACCCGCGCCCGGACCGACCGCGCGGTGCGCCGTCCCCGCCCGCACCCGGATGGTGGCATGGCATCCTGACGCCGGGCGGAGCGGCGCAGGAGCGGCGCGGGAGCGGGAGCGGCGAGGCGATGGCGGACACGAGCGCCCGGATGCTGCGGCTGCTGTCCCTGCTGCAGACGCACCGGTACTGGCCGGGCGGCGAGCTCGCCGAACGGCTCGCGGTCAGCCCCCGCACGCTGCGCCGCGACGTCGATCGGCTGCGTGAGCTCGGCTACCCGGTCCAGGCCACCCGCGGGGTGGCCGGCGGCTACCAGTTGCGGGCCGGCGCGGCCCTGCCGCCGCTGCTGCTCGACGACGCCGAGGCCGTCGCCGTCGCCGTGGGGCTGCGCACCGCGGCCGCGGGGGCGGTGACGGGCGTCGGCGAGACGTCGGTACGGGCCCTGGCGAAGATCGTCCAGCTCCTGCCGCCGCGGCTGCGCCGACAGGTCGACGCGGTCGCCGCCTTCACCACGCCCGCGCCGTGGGGCGGCCCGACGCTCGACGCCGGGCTGCTCACGGCGATCGCGCTGGCCTGCCGGGCCGAGGAGGAGCTGCGCTTCGACTACACCGACCGGGCCGGGGAGCGCAGCCGGCGCCGCGTCGAACCGCACCGCCTCGTCGCGCTCGGCGGGCGCTGGTACCTGGTCGCCTTCGACCTCGACCGGGACGACTGGCGCACCTTCCGGGTGGATCGGCTCGCCGAGCCCACCGCCACCGGCCGGCGAGTGCGACCGCGCCAGCCGCCCGGCGGGGACGCGGCGGCGTATGTCCAGCGCGCCGTCGCCGGCGCCGGGATCCGCCAGCAGGTCCTGGTCGATGTCGCCGCGCCGGCCGCCGAGGTCGCGCGGGTGGTCGGCGGGTGGGGCAGCGTGGCGGAGGTCGACGGCGGCTCGTGCCGGCTGCGGATGGAGGTGGACTCGCTGGCCTGGCCCGCGATGGTGCTTGGCGCCGTCGGCGCGCCGTTCACGATCGTCGAGCCGGCGGAGCTCACCGACCGCGTCCGGGCGATGGGCGAGCTGTTCCTCCGCTCGGCGCCGTCGGCGGCTCCCGCCGAGTAGGGGCGCCTGGGCCGGCGGGAGCCGTCGGGCGGGACGGGGCGTAGAGGCGTCGGTTGAGCGCGGCGACGGTGGCGCGCTGCACCGGGCCGAACGGGCCGGCCGCCCGCAGCGCGGCGCGGGCGGCGAGCGCCCCCGGGCCGCCGTGCACGCCGCCGCCCGGATGGGCCGACATCGAGCCCAGGTACAGCCCGGTGACGGGGGTCTCGGGTCGGCCGAGCCCCGGCACCGGACGGAAGACGAGTTGCTGGTGCAGCGCGGCGGTCCCGCCGTGCACGGCCCCGCCGCGCAGCACCGCGTCCGAGCCCTGCAGGTCGGCCGGCGACTGCACGTGGCGCGCCAGCACCCGCGCGGCGAACCCGGGGGCCGCCGCGGAGACGGTGCGCTCGGCCCGCTCGACGACGCGCGCCACCGCCTCGTCGTTCCACGGCCCGGCGATGCCCGCTCCCCCGGCGTCGCCCCGCGGAAGCTGGGGGACGTGCAGGTAGGCCCAGGCGCTCTCGGTGCCCGGCGGCGAGCGGGTGGGATCGGTCGTGGTCATCTGCCCGAGCACGCAGAACGGGTCGGCGGGCACCAGGCCGCGGGCGAGCTGCGCCGCGGTGCGGCTCAGATCGTCCAGGGTGCCGCCGAGATGGACGGTGCCGGCCTGGGCGCACCGCGGGTCCGCCCAGGGAATCGGCCCGGACAGCGCCCAGTTGATCTTGATGGTGGCGTGGTCCCACTGGAAGCGGGTCAGGTCGTCGAGCAGCCGGGCGGGCAGGTGCCCGGCGCCGACCAGGTTCCGGTACAGCGACACCGCGTCGACGTCGGCGATGACCGCGCGCCGCGCCGGCAGCACGCTGCCGTCGGCCAGCCGGACGCCGCGGGCCCGCCCGCCGCACACCTCGACGGCGTGCACCGCCGCTCCGGTGCGCAGCCGGCCACCGCGCTCGCGCAGGCGGTTGACCAGCGCCTCGGGGATCTGCCCGGCCCCGCCGCGCGGCGCGGGGAAGCCGACGTCCTGCCCGAGCATGGTCAGCAGCCAGCCGAGCAGCGCCGAGCCGACCGTCTCCGGACCGAGATCGGCGTGCATGGCGTTGCCGGCGAACAGCAGGGCGGCGCCCTCGCCGGTGAACTCCTCCTCGGCGAAGCGGCGCACGCCCAGCGCGGCGAACCGGGCGAAGCGCAGCCCGTCGGCGGCACCAAGGTGGCGGGCGAGGCGCAGCCCGGCGCGCAGCGGCGGGAACGGTGCGCCGAACAGGGCGTCGAGCAGGGGTTCGCGCAGCGGCGCCCACCGGTCGACCAGCGCCCGCCAGGCCGCACCGTCGCCCGCGGCGAAGTCGTCGAGCGACCGCGCGGTGTGAGCCGGGTCCATCGACAGCAGCGCGCAGCGGCCGTCGGGGGTGGGATGGGCCAGCACCTGCGGCGCCCGGCACCATTCCAGCCCGTGAGCGGGCAGGTCCAGGCGGCGCAGGGCGGGGCTCGCCGCGGCGAACGGATGGAAGGCGCTGAACAGGTCGCTGACGAAACCCGGGGCGGTGACCTGCGCGGACCGGCAGGCCCCGCCGGGGACGCCGGCCGCCTCACAGACGACGACGTCCCACCCCGCGTCGGCGAGCATGTTCGCGGCCACCAGTCCGTTCACGCCCGCGCCGACGACCACCGCGTCCGTCACGTCACCGCGTCCGTCACGTCACCGGGTCCGTCACACCGCCGCATCCGTCACACCGCCGAGTCTGCCATGCCGCCGAGGTCGTCATGGTCGGCTGCGCTCGCCCACCGGGAGCCGGGCGCCGGCGTCACGGCTGGTCTATGCGGGCGCGTTCCCCTTCCGTCAGCCCGCCCCAGACACCGAACCGCTCGCCCGTGCGCAGGGCATAGCGCAGGCATTCCCGTCGCACCCGGCACCCTGCGCAGACCGCCTTCGCGGCCGCCTCCCGCCGGGCCCGCTCGCGGCGGGGCACGCCGTCGGGCGCGAAGAACAGGTCGAGATCACCGGCTCCGCAGGCGCCCGCGCTGCGCCAGGACGCGAGCGGGGGGACGTCGGCGGTGGGTGACCAGGTGCGGTGCGTGGAGGCTGATACCGGCATGTTGCGGCCTCTCCCGGTGTGAAGCGATCCGACAGGAAGCGATCCGACAGGAAGCGATCCGACAGGTGGCGGCCGGACACGCCGGCCCCGATCCATCCGGCCCCGACCCGACCGAGACGGGGGCGATCCGGGCGAACGACGGACATGGCGCCTCGCGGCACGAAGTGCCTATTCCCCCGCGCGCCGCCGGAAACCTGCCGCAGACCTTCGTCACGAGACCGAGACCTGCCCCGCTCGCCGGCCCGGGAGGACGCCGCCGACCAGCCGTCCGGTTCCGCGGTCGGTTGCCGTGACGATCCCGACGCGCCCGGCCGGAGACGGTGCGTCAGACATCCTGACCTGGTCCGATTCGTCTGCGGCCGACGGGCGGCGGCGGGCCGCCGGCAGCCGGTTCGGGGGGCGTCGCCCAGGGCATCACCGACTTTTCTGGCATGCTTGACCTCGCCGAAGGACGCGGCGAACCACAGAAGTGAACGGCAGGCAAGGTGCCGGGCCGCGTTGCGTCAAGGGTCGCGCCATGTCAAGGGTCGCGCCGCGTCAGGGCCATCAGGGTTGGCCGGTATCTAGGGTTGGCCGCCATCAGGAGTGGTCGGTCGGACGGGAGGCCGGCGGGATGGGCAGGCACAGCGAGGTGAGCGACGCCGTCGCCACCGGGCCCGGCGAGCCCGGGTCAGGCGAGGGTGAGCCGGCCGGGGCAGCCGGGCAGAGGGGTGACCCCGAGGACGGCGTGGCGGGCGGGGATGCCGCCGTCGGCAGCGATCGTGCCACGGTGCGTCTCGACGGCCGTTCCGGCGGAGCCGACCAGGTGCGCAAGCTGGCCGTCCGGATGCTCGCCGGCACCCGGTGGGAGCCGGTCGTGGACGACGTCCGACTGGTGCTGAGCGAGCTGACGACCAACGCCCTGCTGCACGGGGCCGCCCCGATCGAGGTGCGGATCCTCACCGGCGGCGCGGCGCTGCGGGTGGAGGTCAGCGACAGCAGCCAGACGATGCCGCTTCGCCCCCCGGCCGGCGGGGACGGGCTGACCGGGCGGGGCATGGCGCTGGTCGCCGCCTCGGCCACCCGCTGGGGAGTCCAGCCGGTGGCCGCGGGCAAGATCGTATGGGCGGAGTTCGCCGGGGACGACGACGGCTCGGTCGCCGGCACCGGCGGGGGCAGCGGCGGCGGCGAGGGCAGACCGGCCGCCTCGAACACCGGCCGGACTCCCCCGCCACGGACTCCCCCCACGCGTCGGCGGCCCGCTGGTTCGGCCCAGGGCGGTAGTTCGGCGAAGGCCGGCAGTTCCGCGCAGAGCGGCGGTTCGGCGCAGAGCGGCGATTCCGCGCAGAGCGGCGATTCCGCGGACAGCGACGGGACGCACGCGGTCGGGATCAGGGGCATGAGCGGCCTGCGCGGCGTCGGCACGATCATCCTGTCCGCCGGCGGGCAGCCCACGTCGGCGCCGGGGCATCTCGTCCGTCTCGGCGACGTGCCCACCGATCTCCTGCTCGCGGCGAAGCACCACGTCGACGGACTGGTCCGCGAGTTCGCGCTGGCCGCGGGCGGCGCGGCGTCCGGGGCCAGCGCGGCCGTGCCCGAGCGGCTGGCCGAACTGCTCGGGACGGTCACGACCCGGTTCGCCGGGCCCCGCCAGGCGATCAAACGGCAGGCGCTGGCGGCCGCGTCGGCCGGGCGGCCGCGCACCCCGCTGGAGCTGGTCCTCCCGCTGAGCACGGCGGCCGACGCCGAACAGTACCTGGCGGCGCTGGAGGAGATCGAGGACTACGCCCGCGCCGCCAGGCTGCTCACCCTCGAATCCCCGCCCCAGCATGTCGCGTTCCGGCGCTGGTACATCGGCTCCCTGGTCGAACAGTTGCGCGCCGCCGAACGCGGCGAGGGCGCCGTGCAGACCCGCGGCTTCGAGCAGTACCTGCTGGACACCCTCGACGTGGTCGTGGCCGCCCAGCGCACGGCGGAACGCTCCGCCCGCCTGCAGCGGGTCACCGCCGCCCTGGCCCGGGCGACCACCCCGGAGCAGGTCGCGGCCGCCGTCGTCTCGCAGGGCGCGAAGGCGCTCGGCGCCAGCGGCGGGGTACTGATGATCCCGCAGGGCGCCGGCCGGCTGGCCATCCCCGGGTCGGTCGGCTACGGGGAGAGCATGATCGCGGCGCTGCGGGCAGAGCGGCTCGACGACCGGCTGCCGGCCACGGACGCGCTGCGCAGCGGCGAGCCGATCTGGCTGGAGTCACGTCGGGAGCGCGACGCCCGCTACCCCGACCTCGCCGAGCTTGAGCCCACGGCGGTGGCGATGTGCGTGCTGCCCCTGTTCGTCGGCGACCGCACCCTCGGCGCGCTGCGATTCTCCTTCGACCACTCCCGCCTGTTCGACGACGACGAGCGGGCCTTCGTCCAGGCGCTGGCGACGCAGACGGCGCTGGCGCTGGAACGCGCCCGGCTGTTCACCGTGGAGCGGGAGGCCCGGGAACGCACCGCCCTGTTCGCCGCCGCGACGGACCTGTTCACCTCCACTCTGGACACCCGACGCATCCTGGAGCACCTCGTCTCCCTGCTCGTGCCGTGGCATGCGGGGCGGGCGGCGGCGTGCCGGTTCGACGAGGAGGGCGGCGTCGAGATCGTCGCCGTCGCCGACCGCGCCGACCCGCTGCCGACCACCGGCAACCGCCCGACCGCCGGCAACCGCCCGACCGCGGTCTCGGTTCAGGACCCGACCGCGGCCCCGATCCGCGGCCGGCTGGGCGGCCGGGGCGTCCCGGACGGCGGGGGTATGACACAGGCGCTGCGCACCGGCCGGCCGGCCCGTTCCCCGGATGGCACGCGGCTGGCCCTGCCGATGGTGCTCGGCGGTCGGCCGGTGGCGGCGGTCGGCTTGGCCGCCGCCGAGGGCCGCGCCTACGCCGACGACGAGCAACGCGTGGTCGCCGAGCTCGTCGACCGAGCGACGGTCGCGATCGGCAACGCCCGCCAGTACGAGCAGGAACGCCGGACCGCGGTCACGCTGCAACGCAGCCTGCTGCCCCAGCGCCTGCCGGAGATCCCCGGACTCGCCTTCGCCTGGCGTTACCTGCCCGGCAGCGCCGGAGCCCTGGTCGGCGGCGACTGGTACGACGTCCTGCCCCTCGACGACGGCCGGATCGCGCTGGTCATCGGCGACGTGATGGGCCACGGGATCCACGCGGCGGCGACGATGGGCCAGTTGCGTGCCGCGGTGCGCGCCCACGCCGTCGCCCAGACCAGCCCCGGGGCCGTGCTCACCCTGCTCGACGCGGCCGCCAACCGCCTCGAGCAGGGCCGGATCGCGACGGCGGCGTTCGCGCTGCTCGACCCCGGCGACGGCCGGCTCGTCCTCGCCTCCGCCGGGCACCTGCCGCCGCTGCTGATCCCCCCGCACCAGCCGGCCCGCTACCTGCACCTCGAACCCGGGCCACCGCTGAGCGCCGGCCTGCCCGACTACCCCGAGACGGAGCTGACGGTGGAGCCGGGCAGCACCCTGCTGTTCTTCACCGACGGCCTGGTCGAGGACCGCCGCCGACCGGTCGACGAGGGGATGGAGCTGCTCCGGGCGGGAGCCACGGCGCTCGGCACCCCCGAGGAGGTCTGCGATCGGGCGCTGGCCGCGCTCGGCCGCGACGCCGACACCGAGGACGACACCGCCCTGCTCGCCGTCCGCCTGGGCTGACCGTCCCCGGGCCGATCACGGGGTGGGCGGACCATGTCTCGGCGGTTTCGGCGGTTTCGGCGGTTTCGGCGGTTTCGGGGTTTCGGCGGTCAGCGGCGGGCGGCGGCGGTCAGCGGCGGGCCGCGTAGATCCGGCGGACGACGTCCTCGATGTCGGGCTCCTCGACGGTGAAGTCGAGGACCTCGACCCGTTCCGCGACCGCCGCGAACACGCGGGCGGCGGTGGTGGTCTCCGCGTCGAACGCGAGGCGCTGGCGCAGGCCGTGCGCCTCGCTGGACAGGTGGCGGGCCGCGGGGATCCCGACCAGGTCCGGGGACGGCGCGGCGAGGTGGACGACGAGGATCCGCTCGGCGCCGGTGGTCCGCCCGAGGCCGGGCAGGTCGCCGTCGTAGGCCAGCCGGCCGTGGTCGATGACCAGGACGCGGTCGCACAGACGTTCGATATCACCCATGTCGTGGGTGGTCAGCAGCAGCGTCGTGCCGTCGCTACGACGCTCGGCGGTGAGGAACTCCCGCAGCCGCTGCTTGGACAGGACGTCGAGGCCGATCGTGGGCTCGTCGAGGATCACCAGCCGGGGGGCGTGCAGCAGCGCGGCCGCGACCTCGGCGCGCATCCGTTGGCCCAGGGACAGCTGACGGACCGGGGTGGCCAGGAAGTCGGCCATCTCGAGCCGCTCGACCAGTTCATCGGTGCGGGCACGCTCGACGGCGGCGGGCAGGGCGTGGATCGCGGCCAGAATCCGGAACGACTCGCGCACCGGCAGGTCCCACCACAGCTGGGAGCGCTGCCCGAACACGACCCCGACCCGGCGGGCGAGCCGGCGCCGATCCTTGACCGGGCGCAGCCCGCAGGTGGTCACCGTGCCGCTGGTGGGCACCAGGATGCCCGTCAGCATCTTGATCGTGGTGGACTTACCGGCCCCGTTGGCACCGATGTAGCCGACCGCCTCGCCGGGTTCGATCCGTACGGTCAGGTCGTCGACGGCGGTCAGCCGCCGCCGGCGCGGCCCGTCGCGCACGGTGAACTCCCGGGTCAGCCCCGCGGTCTCGACGATCGCGCTCATCCGCCGTCTCCTCCATCCGCTGTCTGCCTCAGCCGTCTGCCGCAGCCGTCTGCCTCATCCGCCGCCGCCGCGGTAGTGCCGCACACCCCAGTGCCAGCACAGCAGCGCCAGCGCCCACGCCCAGAGCGCGGCGAGCGGTCCGCACCAGCCCAGCCACGTCGGCAGCCACGCGGGTGCCGGCAGGTCGAGCAGCCGCAGCGTCGGCAGGAAACCGGTGAAGGCCATCGGGAAGAAGAATCCGAACACCACCTGGAGAGGTCGCGACCACACCGACGCCGGCTGGGTGGCGGCGTAGCGGCCGCCGTAGACGAACGCACTGGTCATCTCCGCCCCGTCGACGAGGAAGAACTGCATGCCTCCCGCCAGGACGAACATCGCCGCGAACGTCGCGCAGCCGCTGACCAGGGCCACCACCAGCAGCGCCACGTCGCCCACGCCCCAGGCGACGTCGTTGACGGCCAGCCCGGCGCCGAGCGCCGCCAGACCGACGGCCGCGCGCGCCAGCCGCCGCAGGCTGATGTCGCTGGTGACCAGCTGCAGCAGCAGCGGTTGCGGCCGCAGGTAGAACACGTCGAGGGTGCCGGCCCGCAGGTACGTGGGCAGGTTGTCGCAGTGCCCGAAGGCCAGGCTGGCGAGGGAGAAGGCCAGGTCGGCGAGGCCGAACACCAGCAGGATCTGGTGGAACTCCAGCCCGCCGAGCCGGGTCACCGCGTGAAACAGCACCCAGACCTCAGCCAGCTCGACGATCGCGGACAGCAGCGAGCTGACCAGGTCGAGGACGAAGTTCGCCCGGTAGGAGGTCTGCGAACTAGCCCGCGCGGCGAGCACCACCCGGTAGGGACGCAGCCGGACTCGCAGAGTGAGCCCCTCAGCCACCCTGCACCTCAACCACCCTGCACCTCAAGGTGGCGCCGGCCGGCGCGGGTCAGCGCCTGGCCGAGCCCGCCGACGCCGGCCAGCCAGGCGAGCTGCGCCGCGAGCAGGGCGAGCGCGCCGGCGAGGCCGACGCGGCCGGCGAGGATGTCGATGGGGTACGTCATCATCGACGGGAACGGCGTCGCCTGGGCAGCGAGCCACAACCAGCGCGGGAACAGCCGGATGGGCACGAACAGCCCGGCCAGGAACCCCGAGGCCACCAGGTAGAAGACCTGCAGGCCGCGGGTCTCCACCAGCCAGAAGCCGGCGATCCCGACCAGATAGGCGGTCGCGACGGAGATCACGATGCCGAGCAGCAGGCTCACCGCGCCGAGCGGGTACGCCGCGACCGATCCGGGCTGTGCCATCCCGACGAACAGGCCGATCACGAGCATCGGGATCCCCCGCGGGATCAGCGCGAACAGTGCCCGCCCGACCTCGGTCGTGATCTCGGCGGCCTGGACGTCCAGCGGGCGCAGGAAGTCGACGGCGACCCGGCCGTCCTTGATCCTCTCAGCGATGTCGGTCCGGCCGGTGAGGTTGACCGAGCCGAGCAGCGCCTGGGACAGCCAGATGTAGGTGCTCATCCGCCCGACGTCGTATCCGGCCAGCTCGCCGCCCGCCGCGCGCACCGTCGCGAACAGCACCTCCACCTTGAGCAGCCCGAATGTCGCGTTCGCGGCCACCCCGCCGAACGCCGCCAGCCGGTAGGCCGACTGGCGACGAATCCCCGCCCGCAACAGCCGCCAGTACACCCGGGCCGTCGCGCGCATCGAAGGCCACGCCTCCCACGCCTCCCAGTCCGCCGCACCACGCCCCACGCGACCCGGCGCACCCCGCCCGGGCCAGGCGGCGCCGCCCGCGCCGCGCGGCCTCGCCCCGGTCAGTGTGCGCAGGCCGCCGGCGACGTGGAAGCCCGAGCCGGCATCGCGCCAGGGCCACCGGTTCGCGCGCGGTGAGCTGGTCGAAGACCGGTGGCTGCCCTCGCAGGCATGGTCGTCATGAAAGTCCGAGCAGGTGGAGGTCGTAGGAGGCGACGCTTCGGCCGAGTTCCGCGCCGGTGATGTCGGTGCCGCGGAAGTGGATGCCTTCCCAGACCCGGGCGTTGATGTTGTCGTCGGTCGCTTGCCGCCACGAGGTGTAGGTCCTGCTGACGCCCGGTGCGGTTGCGCTGTTCACCGTGATCGGCTGGCGGGGCCCGGGGCCGGTGAACGCTTCGAGCACGCGTTGCGCGGCGCCGGCGTAGGTGGTGTGCCCGCTGGGGTATTCGGGGTGTGCCGGCGTGGTGGTCAGCGACGTCCACGTGGGATCGGGCGCGGTGGTGGGGTCGCCGTCGGTGTCCGCCGCGCGGATGGCGGTGACGGGGCGCCAGCGAACGTAGACGTATTTCGCGTCGTAGACGGCGATCTGGGCGTCGATGGTGGCCTCGTGGAACGTGGCCACCAGGTGGACCTGCCACCCGAGCGACCGTCCGCCGGTCTGTGCGAGCAGGCCGCGCAGGAGGGGGGTGTAGCCGGCGAGGGAGGCCTGGGCCCNGAACTTCGCGACGTCGGTCTGGGCGGGAGTGCGCACGGTGCTGTCGGCGGCTCCGATCGCGCGGATCTCGGCGAGGTCGCGGCGGTACTGCGCCGATCCGAGGGGAGGCGGTGGCCCGGGACGGAACCGGTTGGCCGGTCCGAGCAGGAACGTTCGTCCCCGGCCCTGCCCGGACTGCACCGCCGGGGCGTACGCGGGGGGTGTGGGCCGCCAGACGCCCGGAGCCGGCGGCGGTGGGCTGTAGGGGGCGTTGACCGAGGCGACGTCGAGTCCGTCCCCGGCACGTTCGGCGACCAGCGCGCGGGCGGAGCGTTGACCGGCGTCGATGCCGGCGTACCTGTCGTGGTTGTCGGGGAGCTGGCGCAGCGTGGCAGCCAGGGCGGCGTCGAGGTCGGCGGCGCGGGCGGGGACGAGCGCGGCGAGGCTGTCGTGCAGTGCGGTCGCGAACGCGGAGGTGGCGAAGGTGCGGCCAGGCGACTCTGGACGGCCAGGCGACCCTGGGCGGACGGTGAGGGCACGGTCGGCGGCGAGCCAGCTGACCGCCCAGATCCGGCTGTTGGTGACCTGGGTGGGCAGGGCCGCGGCGGCGACGGTGTCCGCCGTGACGTCGTACCAGGTGAGGACGACGTCGGAGCCTGTTGCCGCGCCCGAGCCCACCACCGCGTCCGAGCCCACCACCGCGTCCGAGCCTGTTGCCGCGTCCGCCGCGCCCGCCGCCGTTCCGGCCGGGCCCAGGACCGTGATCGTCGCAGCGGCCAGCGTGACGGCGACGGTGACGGCGACCGAGCGCACGCGCCCCCGAACTGCCGCACGTATTACCACACGTGAAGAGAACACCATCGTCTCCGCGAAAGCGAGTGAAGGAGGCGGCGACGCCTATGGGCGTCGGCCGTACGCCGGCCCGGGGGTGTTCAGATCCGGCGACAGGCCGCGCTCGTCACCCGCTGGAGGTCGACATGAGGCCAACCCACGAGAAGATAACCCTGCACCCGTGCACTCTCGCACGGATGACGTCGGCCGTGCGGCGAAACCGAGATGTTCTCGACACGGCCGATCCAAACGCTCACCTCGGCCCGGGTCTGGACGGGAGAATCGTCGGGTGAGGATTCGCACCGGCCGGGACGGCGACGTCGAGCTCCTCCTTGCGTTCTGGCAGTCGGCCGCGCACGGGACGAGCGTGAGCGACGATGCCGCCGGGGTCGCGGCGCTGCTCGCGCACGACCCGCAGGCGGTGCTGGTCGCGGAGGTCGACGGGACCGTCGTCGGCACGCTCATCGCCGGCTGGGACGGCTGGCGTTGTCACCTGTACCGGCTCGCCGTCGCCCCCGAGCACCGGCGCGCCGGAGTCGCCCGGGCGTTGCTGGCCGCCGCGCGGGAACGGTTCCTCGCCCTCGGCGGCCGTCGGATCGACGCCATGGTCGACGACACCAACACCCGGGCACACGCGCTCTACCGCGCGGCCGACTACCGGTCGCAGTCGTCCTGGACGCGCTGGGTCCACCCCCTGGGCTGACCGGCCGGCTCAGGGATGGCCGACGACGAGTCGGAGCGCTCCCACGAACTCGGGTTGGGTCCGCAGGTGCCCGTGCCGCCGATCCCAGCTCCCGGACTCGAGATCGTGTCGAAGCCGGTCAACCGCTCGGGTCTCGTCGGCGTCGCTGATGAAGCCCCACACCGACTGTGCCCGGCGTACCGCCGGATCGAGGAACCGCTCCGGACGGGCGTAGAAAGCCTCGATGAACCCGTCGACGCAGTCCCCGGGTATCGGCACCGGCTCGACGGTCACGCGCGTACCGATCAGCGCGCAGATCAGGTCGATGCCGGGAAACCGGCGGCGGTCGGCCTCGATCAGTTCCGGCGCCCGCCCCCACGTTGAGCACGGTGCGCGCGTCCCCGAGGGCGGCATGTAGCTGGGCCTCGATCCGGGGGTCGGCTCGCCGCCGCGTCGCATAGCCGCCGCCGTGCTGTTCGTAGTCGAAATCCCCGGCTCTGATCACGTCAGGACTTCCGGGCCACGCCGCAGTAGCCGTCGACGGCGGGGAAGGAGGCACAGGCGAGCTCGGCGATGCCAGGGAAGATCGTAGGATGCTCGTCGCCGGCCTCCCGGTCCACCGGGTAGGAGTCCTTGCCGCCCAGCCAGTAGTTCCAGATCCGGGCCGCGTGCGGCACGGAGGTGTCGATCCGAGGGCCCGGGTCCTGCTGGGGCGACGCGTCGGCTGTCATGAGCGCTCTGCGGAGGTCCGCAGGCCCGCGGTGTTGACCGGTGGCACGGCACCCCGAAATCCATCAGGATCCATCGCCACGCCCTCACGCCGCGTCACCCCCGCGCCCAGGGCGGCTCCGAACAGATGGCGGGAAAACTCAGTGGAGGTCTCGAAAAGCAGGAGTTTTCCGTGACCCTTCATCTCCTTCCAGACGGTCACACCGAACTCGACTCCATTCTCTTCTCGACCCCCCTCGATGAGCTGCAAGATTTCGGCAGCCCGACCGCGGGAAATAGACTCAATCTTTCTGCTGTAGCCGTCGAGGAGTGTCATCGCGCCGTCCTCAAGGAATATGTACGCACGCGCCGGGGAGGCATAGTAGGCGTCAGCTGTCCGATCCCTTTCCCATTCCTCCCCTGCCATATCCCAAAGACGATCGTTCAACCTTCTTAGAATATTTCTGTTTCGCCCGGATCCCCCACTACCCTTACTCGTTCTCTTCGCCACCACCAACGGATCGTATGCCGCACCCGACCACGCCCATCAGTAAGTCGCAACGATGGTGATCGGCACTCTTGCACGGTCCCCGGTAGGCCCGGGGCGCGCCCCTCGTAGCCGGTGCCGTTCGTCAACAGACCCGGGCCGCGCCGCAGTAGCCGTCGACGGCCGAGGGAAGGCTGCNGTCCGGGGTGGGGAAACCCCGCTCTGGCGCGTGCCGCCGCGGCGGGAGCGCCGCGGTCGCGGGCCGCCCGAGGTGGTGACGGTAACGGTTGAGCGCCGACCGGTCGCGGCATATACAACGTAAGGGCGTGACTCGGATCACCGCGGGCCCGCGGTGCTGACCGGCGGCACGGCACCCCGGCACCCCGGATCCATCGGGATCTGTCCCGACGCGAAGGAGCACACCCGTGGCCGACGAGCACCGCATCTCCACCACCCGCCGGATCTCCGCCCCGGCCGGGCGGATCTTCGAGCTTGTCACCGACCCCGACGGCCACGTCCGCATCGACGGGTCGGGCATGCTCGTGGCCGCCGGCGACGCCCGGCGCGTGACGAGCGCCGGCGACGCGTTCGAGATGGACATGGACCGCGAGCCGCTCGGCGACCTGCCGATGGGCAAGTACCGGGTGCGCAACGTCGTCACCCGCATCGAGCCCGACGCCCTGGTCGAGTGGACGGTCGGCGGCGTCGACCACCCCCCGATCGGCCACGTCTACGGCTACGCCCTCGCGCCGGTCGACGACCACACCACCGACGTGACCTCCTACTGCGACTGGAGCGCCGTGTCGGAGAAGTGGAAGGCCCGCGTGAGCTGGCCGGTGGTGCCGCTGACGATGCTGGAGAAGTCGCTGGCGAACCTCGACCGCCTGGTCAGCCTGACCGCCTGACCGCCGTCCAGCGTTGCCGGCCGCATGCGTCCGCCCGGCGGCCCGACGCGGCCCTGTTCCGCGGAACACCACGATCATCCAGATTCAGGCTCGGCCTGAACATGTCCGCGCCCAATCAACCACGCACAGATATGAGAATCGGTCCGTGGCGGTCCCGGCCACAGGGCGATCAACAGATGCTGGAGCTTCATGCTCGCTCACCCGGCCCCAACCGTCATCACCCTCCAGCAATTTCCGCCACCGGCGGCAGGCACCGGCCCTCACAGCACTTCCGCACACCACCCGGTGAATGTCCGCTGGCACCCGTGACGGCGGCAGGACCGTGGCGCGCCGCCCGGCGCATCATGGGGTAATGGTGGGTGTACGGATGATCAGCGGTGCCGACGACGTGCGGGCCTGGCTCGGCGGCCACGTCCTGCAGCGGGTCGCCGGCCCGGAGGGCCCGCGCCGACGGGAACAGATCTTCGACGCCGAGGGCGAACGCTGGTTCGCCGAGGACCGGCCGATCCGCCGCGTGCACGCCGACGCGGCGATGTTCGTCGGTGGTCTGCGCGCGCTGCTGCTGCAGTCGCTGCACCCGCTGGCCATGGCCGGGGTGGCGGGACACTCCGACTTCCGCCACGACCCGTGGGGCCGGCTACAACGGACCAGCTTCTTCCTCGCCGCGACGACCTTCGGCCCGGCCGAGGAGGCCGAGCGGGCCGTCGCCCGGGTCCGCGGCGTCCACCGCCGCGTCCGCGGAGTAGCCCCCGACGGTCGTCCCTACGCCGCCGGCGACCCGCACCTGCTGCGCTGGGTACACATCGCCGAAGTCGACAGCTTCCTCGCCGCATATCAGCGCTACGGCACCGGCGGCCCGCTGAACGCCGCCGAACGCGACGCCTACATCGCCGACGCCGCGACCGTCGCCGACAAGCTCGGCGCCGCCGACCCGCCGCGCACCGAAGCGGAACTGGCACGAGCCCTGCGCGCGTTCCGTCCCGAACTCGCTGGCACCCCCGAGGCTCGAGCCGCGGCCCGCTACCTGCTGCTCCAGGCACCCCTCCCACTCCTGGCCCGACCCCCCTACGGCGTGCTGGCGTCGGCGGCCGTGGGCCTGATGCCCGCCTGGACCCGCTGGCCGTTGCGCCTGCCGTACCTGCCCGCGGCCGAGGCGACCATCGGCCGCCTGGCCGGCCACGGCATCGTCTCGACCATCCGCTGGGCCACCCGCCCGNCACCGGCAGCGCCCGGAACCGACCCCGACCGACCCGCCGCCTGACTACTCCAGCCACCGATAGTGCCCAACATCGCCAACGCCGCTCGACGTCGACCCCGGTGGGTCGGGCGAGGGTCGACCCGATCGCGGGAGGTGGAAGGACTGCCCGCGGTGGTCAACGGGTAGAAGGCGCGCCGGATACCCACGGCGTCCGCAGAGCCCCTGCCTCGCGTCGAGCCGAAGCGCCTCCGGGCGGGCGGATGCCGGCAGAGTGGCGCACACGGTCAACGTCCCCCATCCTGAGCTTACGGCGATTTAGTGCACACTCTGAGTGACATCGCCGTGGAGGGTGGCCACCGTCCTGTGCCCGATGGCGCCGTCAGGCGCCATAACCATCGACGGGAGCGGAACATGATGAAACGGAGACTTCTGTATGTGATCGCCCTGGCCTTCGCCGTGGCAGCGGTGTTCGTGGCCCCGTCGGCCAGCGCCGACACTGGCGGCGTCAACACCAGCAGCACCGGCAACCCCACCGGCATCGGCGGCAACACCGGCATCGGCGGCTACCCCAGCAGCGGCATCACCACCACCGGCGGCGGCAACCCCAGCAGCGGCGGCACCACCGGCGGTGGCTACCCCAGCGGGGGCGGCTACCCCAGCGGGGGCGGCTACCCCAGCGGCAAACCCGGCGGCGGCATCAACACCGGTGGCGGCTACCCCGGCGGCGGCAAACCCGGCGGCGGCATCAACACCGGCGGCGGCTACCCCGGCGGCGGCAAACTCGGTGGCGGCAACACCGGCGGCGGCCTGAAGAAAGGTGGCTCTACCGGAGGTGTCACGATCATTGTCATCAACGGCGGGGGTAATCAGGGACACCACCGCCACCGTCACCACCACCACCACCATCACTGACCTTCTGCACGCTTCTAGCTGGGGTGGGCGCTACGGGTCGGCTTCAGAAGCGGACCTCCGATCACCGTGATCCCCAGTCGAGGACGCGCGTTTTCCACGCTCGGCCCGGCACGTCCCCTGCGGGACGTGCCGGCCTTTCTCTGGTGGAGGGTCGGGCGTTGCGCGCTGACTTCGGTGAGGCTCGCCCCGCGGAGGTCTGCCCCGGTCAGGTCCGCCCCCGTAGCCGACGCCGGCCGGGCAGCCGCCGACGCCGGGCCGAGGGTCGCAACGGCTAGCCCCGTGTTTCGCACTTCGGATTCTGCTGCGCCGACCGGCCCCTGTGATCTTGTTTTCGGGTCATGGGGGTTAGGTGGGGTCGATGCCGAGGAGGTCGAGCAGGTGCTGTTGGAGTGGTCCGGGTCTGGGGATGTAGGCGGGCTGGCCGGCGGCGGTGGGGACCAGGCGCAGGGGGGCGAGGGCTTCGAGGATGAGTCGGCCGGTGGGCCGGGCGGGGCGGCCGGCGTAGAGGCCGGGCAGCTTCTCGGCGGGGGCGATCGCCTGGCGGACGGCGCGTTCGATCAGGGTGAACACGAGCAGGGCCAGGCAGATGA
>NZ_LJPA01000045.1:0-54576 GCF_001414035.1 Frankia sp. ACN1ag
GCGTCGAGGTGATCGGCAGCGCGGCGCCGGAGTTCGCCGGGCTGCCCGCCAGCCGAAGATCGAGCTCACCCTGCCCCGCGGCGAGCCGCTGGCGGGCCACCGCCTTGAGCAGCTCGAGGTCAGCGTCGGTATGCGCCGACCCGACGTGCTCGATCTCGCGGGATCCCCGGTACTGGGAGTGCACGATCTGCACCGCCCGCGCACCAGACGCGGTCTTCACCGTCCGCACGTAGGGAGACACAACCCGACAGAGTAGGCCACCGCCACCACCCCGATTAGTGCGTGCCNCCCAGACCAAACCCGCAGGTCACCCGTCCGCGAACAGCGAGACGATCAGATCTTGGCCCAAGTCAGGTCAGGCGAGGCTCTTGGCCTGGGCCCAGGCCCGGACCGCCTTCGCGGCCCTGGCGTTCGCGCCCGTGTGGGTGCCGCCCGCCCAGGTGGCGACGGCGGACCACAGCGCCCTGTCCGCAGCGTCCACCGCCTGCGTCGGCGGGGTCGTCGGCGGCGGGGGCGGAGTCGTCGGAGGCGGGGGCGTCGGGCCGCCGACCGCGGTGAGCAGCTTCGTGCCGACCGGGCTGCCGAGGCCCGATGCCGGGTCCCACCCGGAGCGCGCCTGGTAGCCCTGGTTGTCGCCGGCGGTGACGTCGGTGAACGCGGCGGGATTGGCGTAGGCCACGGCGGCGAGGTCCGCGACGGGGGCGCCGGTAAGCTGCGCGAGCCGGGCGACGAGTCCGGCGAGCAGCGGCGCGACGGCGGAGGTGCCGCCGACGACCGCCGGCTGGCCGTCCACGACGATGCGGTAGCCCGTCTGCGGATCGGCGTTGCCGCTGATGTCGGGCAGGCCGCGGTAGCGGCCGACGGCGGCGGGCTGCCAGGCCGGCCGGGTGAACGTCGCCGAGTAGCCGCCGCCGGTCGCCGAGTCGGCGCCCTCGTTCCACACCACCTCGCTGGCCCGGGCGCCGGCGGCGTCGATGGTCAGCTTCGTGCCGCCGCAGGCGATCACGTTTGGCGAGCCGGCCGGAAAGTCGGCGACGAGCCGGTCGGTGGCGTCGTCGGCGCCGGCGTCCCCGGCGGCCGCGAGGACGGTGATGCCGGCGGCGCGGGCGGCGGCGAACGCCTGGTCGTAGGCGCGCATCGCCTGCGCGGTCCAGGACGACTCGGGGCCGCCCCAGCTAATGCTGATCGCCGCCGGGCGGGGGGTGGCGGCGGCGGCCGCGTTGATCGCCGCGAGGAAGCCGGCGTCGGTGTTCGGCGCGAAGTAGACCACCTGGGCGGCGCCGGGGGCGACGGCCCCGGCGACCTCGATGTCGAGCAGCACCTCGCCGTCGGCGCCGTCCGGATCGCCGCCGGGGACGTTGGCGGCGCCCTGCACGCCGACGGCGGACACCGTCGGGGTCCGCAGGCCCAGCCCGCCGAAGTAGGTGTCGAGGTCGGCCTGGCCGAACCCGCCGCCGAGCTCGATGACCGCGATGGTCTGGCCCTCGCCGGTCGCGGCGGGGAAGTCGTAGGCCCGCGCGACCTGCAGGGCGGTCAGGCCCTGCCGGGGGGAGGCCGCGGGCTGGAAGCGTGGCCGGGCGGCGGGACGCTCGTCCAGGCCGAGCACGGCCACGACCCGGTCGTCGAGCTCGTCGGGCAGGCCGAGGTCGCCCTCCCGGCCACGGATGGTCCGACCGCCGGAGTCGTAGAGGGCCAACGGGGTGTCGAAGGCCGTGCGCGCGCGGGCGGCCGGGCCCCGCAGGCGGACGGTGCGTGCGGGCTCGTCGACCTCGGCGACGTCCAGCCCGGCCCGCCCGGCGAACGCGCGCACCGCGGCGACGTCGTCCGGGGCGGCGCGGAAGTCGTCCGCGGTGGCGGGGCGCAGCACGACCGTGACGTCGATCGGCTGATCGTCGGGAACCGGCCCGACGGGCGTCCCCAACGATGGTCGGTACGAACCCTGAAGGCGGCCCATGAATCCTCCTGACCTGCGGTAATCGACCGGAGACCGACATTCGGCGCGCAGGCGTCATTCCCCTGCTTCGGCCCGTACACCGTCGTGCCGCCGATCGGGCCCCGAATGGCCCGAAGGTGCCCCCCGTCGGCCCCTTGCCGCCGCCCGGCCATCTCCGGAGGATGGGAGCGGACGCCGCTCCAGTCCGTTACGCACAGCGAGCGCGCACGCAGTCGGGAGAGACCGATGGAGAAGGTGTTCGAGATCTACATCCGCACCACGGCGTGCCGTCTCTGGGCCGCGATCACGGCGCCCGACACGAGCGTCACCCGTGACCTGGGCGCGCGGATGACCTCGGACTGGACCCCCGGTTCCGGCTTCGAGCTGCGCCACCCGGGAACCGGGGCGCGGCTCGGTTCCGGCGTCAATCTGGAGGTCGTACCGCCCCGGCGGCTGGTCCAGCGCACGGTCGCGCTGTGGAGTGACGACGTGCGCGACGCGGGCATCACCCGCGTGACCTGGGCCATCGAGACCGTGGGCGATGCCTGCCGGCTCACCGTCGTGCACGACCAGATCCGCGACGGCGCCGACCACGACCTCTACAGCGGGTGGCCCTCGACGCTGTCCAGCCTCAAGGCGCATCTGGAGACCTGCCGGTCGCGGGCCGGCCTGCCGGCGTCCGCGCGCTAGCTCTCCCGCGCGCTCGCTTCTCCCGCGCGCTAGTCCTCCCGCGCGCTGGATCTCCCGCGCTCTAGATCTCCCGCGCCCTAGATCTCCACGGCGGCCTCGGCGAACTGCGACTGGTAGAGCCGGGCGTACGCGCCGCCCGCGGCGAGCAGGCCGGTGTGATCGCCCTGTTCGACGATCGCCCCGTTCTCCATCACGAGGATCGTGTCGGCGTCGCGGATGGTCGACAGCCGGTGGGCGATGACGAAGGCGGTCCGGCCCGCCCGCAGCGTCGACATCGCCTGCTGGATGAGGACCTCCGTGCGGGTGTCCACCGAGCTCGTGGCCTCGTCGAGGACCAGGATCAGTGGTTCGACCAGGAACGCGCGGGCGATGGTGATGAGCTGCTTCTCGCCGCCGCTGACACCGGTCCCCTCGTCGTCGAGCACCGTGTCGTAACCGGCCGGCAGGGTGCGGACGAACCGGTCGACGTGGGCGGCCCGGGCCGCCGCCACGACCTGCTCACGGGTGACACCCTCGGCGCCGTAGGCGATGTTCTCGGCGATGGTGCCGCCGAACAGCCAGGTGTCCTGCAGCACCATGCCGATCTGGGCGCGCAGCTCGTCGCGGGTCATGGCCGCGATGTCGACGCCGTCGAGGGTGATCCGCCCCGCGGTCACGTCGTAGAAGCGCATCAGCAGGTTGATCAGCGTCGTCTTACCCGCTCCGGTGGGGCCCACGATCGCGATCGTGTGGCCCGGCTCGGCGATCAGGGACAGATCCTCGATCAGCGGCTTGTCCGGCTTGTAGCGGAACGCGACGTGCTCGAACGTGACCCGGCCGCGCAGCCGCTCGGGCCGTGCCGGCGCCTGCGGGTCGGGCTCCTGCTCGGCGGTGTCCAGCAGGTCGAACACCCGCTCGGCGGAGGCCACCCCGGACTGGACGAGATTCGCCATGCTGGCGGCCTGCGACAGCGGCTGGCTGAACTGGCGCGAGTACTGGATGAACGCCTGGACGCCGCCGATCGACAGCGCCCCCGAGGCCACCCGAAGCCCGCCGATCACGGCGACCAGGACATAGTTGAGGTTGCCGATGAACATCATGGCCGGCTGCATGAACCCGGAGATGGACTGGGCCCGCCAACTGGCGGTGTACAGCTGCTCGTTGTATTCCTGGAAGGTCCGCGCCGATTCCTCCTGACGGCCGAACGCGCGGACGAGGGTGTGCCCGGTGTACATCTCCTCGACGTGGGCGTTGAGCCGGCCGGTGATCTTCCACTGGGCGACGAACTGCGGCTGGGCGAGCTTGCCGACTCGCGTGGCCACCACGACCGACAGCGGCACCGTCACCAGCGCGATCAGGGCGAGCAGCCAGGAGATCCAGAACATCATCGCCAGCACGCCGAGGATGGTCAGCCCCGAGACGACGATCTGCGACACGCTCTGCTGGAGGCTCTGACCGAGGTTGTCGATGTCGTTGGTGACCCGGCTGAGCACCTCCCCGCGCGGCTGGCTGTCGAAGTAGCGGGTGGGCAGCCGCGAGATCTTCCGCTGCACGTCCTCGCGCAGCTCGCCGATCACCCGCTGGATCGCCAGGTTGGTCAGGCGGGCCTGCAGCACGCCGCAGATCCCGGCGAGGGCGTAGATGATGGCGACCCACAGCAGCACCGTGCCGATCGCGCCGAAGTCCATCCCGCGGCCGGGGGTGACGTCCAGCGAGGCGAGCAGGTCGGCCTGGGTGCCGTGCCCGGCGGCCCGCAGCGCGGCGACGTTCTGCTCCTTCGTCGTCCCGGCGGGCAGCCGCCGGCTGAAGATCCCCGCGAACACCAGGTCGGTGGCATGGCCGAGCAGCCGGGGTCCGGTCACGGTGAGCCCGACGCTCACCGTCGCCAACCCGACCGCGACCGTCAGCAGCAGCCGCTGTGGCCGCAGCAGGCGCAGCAGCCGCCGGCTCGAACCGGCGAAGTCCGCGGACTTCTCGGCGGCACCCTGACCGCCGAGGAAACGCGCCGGCCCGGCCATCGGGGCCGGGCCGCGGCGCGGTGCCGGGGTCGGAGCGGTCCCGCTCACGCCGCCTCCTGTTCGGTGAGCTGCGAGAGCACGATCTCGCGGTAGGTCGGGTTGTCGGCCATGAGCTGGTGATGGGTGCCCACCCCGACCACCTCGCCGCCTTCCAGCACGACGATCTGGTCGGCGTCGCGGATGGTGGCCACCCGCTGGGCGACGATCACGACGGTGGCGTCGGCCGTCTCCCGGGCGAGTGCCGCGCGCAGGCGGGCGTCGGTGGCGTAGTCGAGGGCCGAGAACGAGTCGTCGAACAGGTAGATCTCGGGGCGGTGGACCAGCAGCCGGGCGATGCAGAGCCGCTGGCGCTGCCCGCCGGAGACGTTCGTGCCGCCCTGCGCGATCGGGGCGTCGAGCCCGTCCGGCATCGCCTCGACGAACTCCTTCGCCTGCGCCGTCTCCAGGGCCCGCCAGAGCTCGTCGTCGGTGGCGTCGGGCTTGCCGTAGCGCAGGTTCGACGCGATGGTCCCGGAGAACAGGTAGGGCCGCTGCGGCACGACGCCGACGGTGCGCGCGAGCACGGCGGGATCGATGTCGCGCACGTCGACACCGTCGACCACCACGGCGCCCTCGGTCGCCTCGGCGAGCCGCGGGACGAGGCCGAGCAGGGTCGTCTTCCCGCTGCCCGTGCTGCCGATGACGGCGGTGGTCTGGCCGGGGCGGGCGGTGAGGCTGACGCCGCGCAGCACCGGATCCTCCGCCCCCGGGTAGTGGAAGCCCACCCCCCGCAGCTCCAGCAGCCCGTGGGCGCGCAGCTCGCGCACCGGGTTGTCCGGCGGCCGCAGCGAGGAGTCCGTCGCCAGGACCTCCTGGATGCGCTCGGCGCAGACCTCCGCGCGCGGGATCATCATGAACATGAACGTCGCCATCATGACCGACATGAGGATCTGCATGAGATAGCTGAGGAACGCGGTCAGCGCGCCGATCTGCATGTGGCCCGCGTCGATGCGGTGCGCCCCGAACCAGAGCACGGCGACGCTGGAGAAGTTCACGATCGTGAGCACGAGCGGGAACATCAGTGCCATCAGGCGGCCGAAACGCAGCGAGACGTCGGTCAGCTCGGCGTTGGCCACCCCGAACCGCTGCCGTTCGTGGTCGTCGCGGACGAAGGCCCGGATGACCCGCAGCCCCGTGATCTGCTCGCGCAGGATCCGGTTGACCGTGTCCAGACGTTCCTGCATGGCCCGTCCGAGCGGGCGCATCCGCCGCACGATCAGCGTGATGATGACCGCGAGGATCGGGACGATCACGACCAGGAGCAGGGACAGCCCGGCGTCCTGGTTCACCGCGAGGATGATCCCGCCGATGCACATGATCGGCGCGGAGACCATCAGCGTGAAGCTGAGCAGCACCAGCATCTGCACCTGCTGGACGTCGTTGGTCGCCCGGGTGATGAGCGAGGGAGCACCGAAGCGGCCGACCTCGCGGGCCGAGAACGCCTGCACCCGGTCGAACACCGCCCCCCGCAGGTCCCGCCCGATCGCCATCGCCGTGCGCGCGCCGAAGAAGACCGCCGCGGCCGCGCAGACGAGCTGCACGATGCTGACGCCGAGCATGAGTGCGCCGATGCGCAGGATGTAACCCGTGTCGCCGACCACCACCCCGTGATCGATGATGTCGGCGTTCAGGGTCGGCAGGTACAGCATGCCGATCGTCGAGACCAGTTGCAGGGTCACGAGGATCGCGATGGGCCGCCGGTAGCGGGCCAGATGCGCCCGCAGAAGTCGGATGAGCATGCGGTCCCTCTCGTGCGGCGGCGATACCCGGTAGACCATGGCGTCCCGCAGCCGTCACGGAGACGCCGAGCAGGCCTCCCACCGTCATGACGGCCACGGCGGGCGGCGACCCCCATGATCCACCGCCGGGTGCCTGGGTGACGGGACAGCGGTCGCACGCTCCGCCTGACGGCAGGTGACGCGTCATGGACGCGTGGCGACCTTACGGCCTCAACCCAACGTCAGGTCAAGGCGTTTCCGATCGAGCGCGACCGCCTCGCGATCACCGGCCGGCGGCCCGCCGGCCGACTGCCGGCCCCGCGTGCCACGCCCGGCCGCGACCAGGGCCCACCGAATTACCGCCGGCCGCCGGGCGGATTTCATTCCGGACCGGAATTCTTGGGCGGAAGGTGCTTCCCGGGGCCGCTTTGACGGCCGGCGATACCCCGAGTCCACCCAACCGCCCCGGAAGAGCGATGATGATCGCTGCCGGAGCCGGATCCTCCGCATGCCCACGGCAGGCAGGCCCGACGGTAGCGCACCGGGTCCGACGCCGGCCGCCGATACGCGACTTCGCCCCATGCCCCCCGACTCCGCCGGCAGAGTTGTCGATGCAACAGATTTCGGCGAAGTGGCTCAACGAGCCATATTATTCCGGCCCGGGAGCACCGGACCAGGACAGTTGACACCGGAGCATGGGCGCGCGTAGTCGTAGGTGCGCAACCACCGGTCCATGGCGGAAAGGAACCGATAGTGTCAGGGCGAGCTGCGCGTCGACCGATGCCCGGGGCGCCGCCCCCCGGGGGACCGGACACCGATGACCCGTAGTGACGTCGCAGGGGGAATGGAGGCCGACGCCAGTTCGCTCGCAGGCGCACCGTCACTACAATCGGATGGACTGTCGATGACTCTTTCCGGTGCTCGCCCTCGAGGACCAAGACCCGAACTCGAGAACAGCAGTCAGCTCACGCTGCTGCACCATCTTCATGAACTCAACCACCCTTACCGGGTGAGTTACGAGATGGTGGTGCGGAAAGTCTGGTCCGACAGCGAGGACATCAAGATCCGGCGCGCGCGGGCACGCGATCTCAGCCGCCAGTTCCGGGGCGAGAAGCAGATCGACTGGAACGTCATCGAGAACTACGTGGAGCTGCTGTATCCGGAGGATCAGTCGCAGCGGACGGCGCAGCTCGAGCGGTGCCGGCCGCTGCATCTTCAGGCGTTCGGGCCGCCGGGCGACTCGGACGCCGACCGGGTGTCGGACGGGGCCGTCGATCCGGCCTACGTCGCCGACCTCGAACGGCAGCTCGTCGAGGCCCGCATGCGAGCCGCCTTCGCCACCGCGCTCCTGGTGATCGTCCGTTCCGAGAACGCGGTGCTCCGCGGGAAGAACGCGCACTTCGGCTGGTTCCAGACCCGTGGGCCGGCCGAGGAGTCCGAGCGGATGCCGGGGGCGTCGACCGAGTCCGGGGATCCGGCCACGGCGCCGATCCAGCGGCGGCAGGGCCACCGCGGAGGTCATCACCACCGCCGGGACCGGCCGATCGTCGCGTTCAGCGACCTCGTCGCCGAGCAGCCGAGCCCCGCCGGCTGGAGCGCGCCGGGCCCGCTGCCCTACCCGGCGGAGAACGCCCTGCACTCGGCCCCGACCGGCCCCACCCCCGTGATCGAGGCGCGCCAGCGACGAGCCCCGGAGGCCACGCGCGCCGCCGCCGCCGCGGACAATGCCCGCGGGCGCCGGGTCGCCAAGGCGTCCGGCGCCGAGCCCGACATCCTCGCCGGGCCGGAACGCAAGCGCCGCGGCCGCGGCCGGTGACGGTGCGCCGGCTACCGGCGGCCCGGACCGGACCGGACCCGTCGGGGTTCCGGACCGGCCACGAGGTGCCGTGGAGGCATGACCGACCCGAGAACGGGCATCCCGCTCAGACCGCCCGGACGCGTCGTCCCGGCGGAGTACTTCAGACAGGGGAGGCCACAGGGCATGGATCGGGAGACCTTCGTCAAGCTGCTCAACGACGACCTCAGCTCCGAGTACCAGTCGATCGTCCAGTACATCCAGCACGGCGCGGTCATCACGGGCGCCGAGTACCTGAACGTCGCCGACGAGATCAAGCGGCACCTGCCGCAGGAGCTCAGCCACGCCCAGATCCTCGCCGAGCAGATCTCCTTCCTCGGCGGGACGCCGACCGTCGAGGTGTCCCAGGTCCACCCGTCGAGCGGGGCCCAGGAGGCGCTGCGGGACGATCTCCGGTTGGAGTCCGAGCAGCTCGACCGCTACCGCGAGCGTTTCGGCCAGGCCAACGAACTGGGGCTGGCCGACGTCGCCGAGGCGCTACGTCCCCTGCTCGAACAGACCCAGGAGCACGTCCGCGACCTGCAGGCGGCGCTGGGCCGCTGAGCGGGACGGCCGCGGCGACCGAGCCGGCGGCACCGGGCCGACGCACGCACCGGGCCGACGCACGCACCGGCCCGGTGCCCCGCCCCGCCGCCGGGCCACCGCCACGCCCCGCCGCGCCGCTCAGACGGGGACCGGGCTGTCCACGTCCACGATCTCCTTGCCCAGCGGCATCAGCGACACCGGGATCAGCTTGAAGTTCGCCAGGCCGAGTGGAATCCCGATCACGGTCAGACACAGCGCGATCCCGGTGGTGAGATGCCCGAGGGCCAGCCACCAGCCGGCGAAAATGATCCACAGAACGTTGCCCACCAGGGACGCCCCGCCGGCGTCCGGACGGTCGACGACCCGCCGACCGAACGGCCACAACGCGTAGTTGGCCATCCGCAGCGACGCGATGCCGAACGGAATGGTGATGATGAGAATGAAGCAGATCAGCGCCGCCAGGGCATAACCGATGGCCAGCCAGATACCGCAGAGCACAAGCCAGATGACGTTGAGCAGGACACGCATTCGCCCACCCGCACTCTCTCCCGGAATCGGGACCGGTCGTCGCCGAGGCCCGCGGGCGTCGGCCGCAACGCGGGCGGATGTCGCCTGGGGAACTTTACCCACGGGATGCCGACCTTTACCCCACGTGGCACGAGTTCACCAGCAGACCCCGGCGGATCCGGCGGGTGGCGGGCGGCGGCGGGTCCGACTCGCTACCGTCGACGGCAGTGGCCCGGGCACGGCAGGGTCCGGGCATCGCCCGACCGGCCCGGGCAACACACGACCGGCCCGCGCAGCACACGACCGGCCCGCGTTCCCGACCGCAGCGATAGGTGGATGACCGGTATGCAGGTGTACGACCACGTCGTCGACCTCGTCGGTGACACGCCCCTGGTCCGGTTGACGCCGGGGATCGCCGAGACCCCGGCGCCGGTGCTGGGCAAGCTCGAATATCTCAATCCGGGCGGCTCGGTGAAGGACCGGGTGGCGCTGACGATGGTCGCCGCCGCCGAGGAGGCGGGTCAGTTGCGTCCTGGCGGCACCATCATCGAACCGACCAGTGGTAACACCGGGGTCGGTCTGGCGCTGGTGGCGGCGCGGCGGGGCTACCGGTGCGTGTTCACGATGCCGGACAAGATCAGCGAGGAGAAACGGGCGGTCCTGCGCGCGTACGGCGCGGAGGTCGTCGTCTGCCCGACGGCGGTGTCTCCCGACGATCCCCGCTCCTACTACGAGGTGGCCCGTCGACTGGTCCGGGAGACCCCGGGGGGGTGGAGCCCGGACCAGTACTCCAACCCCCACAACCCGGCCGCGCACCAGGCCACCACCGGGCCGGAGATCTGGCGGGCGACCGACGGCCGCGTCACGCACTTCGTCGCCGGGATCGGCACGGGGGGCACGATCAGCGGCGTGGGGCGCTACCTCAAGGAGGTGTCCGGCGGCGCCGTGCAGATCATCGGTGCGGATCCGGAGGGGTCGGTCTACTCCGGCGGCAGCGGGCGGCCCTACCTGGTCGAGGGGGTCGGCGAGGACATCTGGCCGACGACCTACGACAAGACGGTCGTCGACCGGGTGGAGGCGGTCAGCGACCGCGACTCGTTCCTGATGACCCGGGAGCTCGCCCGGCGGTGCGGGCTGCTGGTCGGCGGGTCCTGCGGGCTGGCCGTGGTGGCGGCCCTGCGCGTCGCCGCCGGTCTCGGCCCCGACGACCTCGTCGTCGTCCTGCTCCCCGACTCGGGCCGCGGCTACCTGTCGAAGATCTTCAACGACGAGTGGATGTACGAGTACGGCTTTCTGGAGCCGCCGTCGAACGGCCCGACCGTCGCCGACGCCCTGCGGTACAAAAGCGAGCAGAGCCACCGGAGCGGGCAGGCCGGCGGCCCGCCCGACCTGGTGCACGTCCATCCGGACGAGACGGTCGGCGCGGCCATCTCCTACCTGCGCGAGTACAACGTCTCGCAGATGCCGGTGGTTCGTCACGAGCCGCCGCTGCGCGCGGCCGAGGTGGCGGGCTCGGTGATCGAGCGTCACCTGCTCGCCGCGGTCTTCGCCGACCGGTCCGCCGTCGACTCTCCCGTGAGCGATCACCTGTCCCCGCCGCTGCCGATGGTGGGGGTCGGCGAGCCGCTGTCCAGGATCGTCGCGGTCCTCGGCGACGACCCGGCGGTCCTGGTGCACGACGAGGGCAGCCCGGTCGGCATCCTCACTCGCGCCGACCTGCTCAGTTTCCTGGCCGTGGCGCCGTAGCGTGGCGTCATGAACACCGACGAGTTCGCCGACGGGTTCGCCGACGGGTTCGAGACGATCGCGATCCACGCCGGTCAGGAGCCCGATCCGGGCACCGGCGCGGTGGCCCCCCCGATCCACCTCTCCTCGACGTTCGCCCAGGACGGGGTGGGCGGCCTACGCGGCGGCTACGAGTACGCCCGCTCCGGGAACCCGACCCGCACGGCCCTGGAAACCTGCCTCGCCGCGCTGGAAGGCGGCCGCGTGGGCCTCGCCTTCTCCGCCGGCATGGCGGCGACCGACACGCTGCTACGGACGGTGTGCCGTCCCGGCGACCATGTGATCATCCCGGCCGACGCCTACGGCGGGACCTATCGGCTGATCGCCCGCGTCCTCGGCGAGTGGGGCGTCGAGCACAGCAGCGTCGACCTCACCGATCTGGAGGCGACCCGGGCCGCGGTCCGCCCGGGCGTGACCCGGCTGGTGTGGTGCGAGACGCCGACGAACCCAATGCTGACGATCGCAGACATCGCGGCGCTCGCGGCGCTCGCCCACGACGCCGGCGCACTGCTCGCCGTGGACAACACGTTCGCCTCGCCCTACCTTCAGCAGCCGCTGGCCCTCGGCGCCGACGCCGTGGTGCACTCCACCACGAAGTACCTCGGTGGCCACAGCGACGTCGTGGGCGGCGCCATCGTGGTGAGCGATCCGGAACTCGGCACGCGGCTACGTTTCCTCCAGAACGCGGCCGGCGCCGTCCCCGGACCGTTCGACTGCTGGCTCGTACTGCGCGGCATCAAGACGCTTCCCGTGCGGATGGACCGGCACTGCGCCAACGCCCGCCTTATCGCCACCCTGCTGGCGGCGCATCCGGCCGTCGCCACGGTGTACTACCCGGGCCTGCCCGGTCATATCGGGCACGGCATCGCCGCCAAACAGATGCGCGACTTCGGCGGGATGGTCTCGTTCACGCTGCGGGACGGCCAGCGGGCTGCGGTCGAGCTGTGCGGGCGGACTCGACTGTTCACACTTGCCGAGTCACTCGGCGGGGTGGAATCCCTGATCGAGCATCCGGCCAGCATGACCCATGCGTCGGTCGTGGACTCGCCGCTCGCCGTGCCGGCGGAGCTCGTGCGGCTCTCGGTCGGCATCGAATCGGCCGACGACCTCGCGGCCGATCTGCGGCAGGCCCTGGACGGACTTTCGGCCCGTTCCACTTAGCTCCACCGCGGGCAGGCGGGCGGCAAATCCGGTGCACAACAGCACCACGGTGGGGGAAAACGGCTGACGAAAGTCCCGAAGTGAGCGCCGAGCCGACATAGCGAACCTTAAACGGTTATCGTTGGCTTACTGAGTTGAGATCCTCGGGCGGAGAACATCATGGCTGCACGTGCAGGTATGCCGTACACGTGCCGGGTCCGCCAGGTCGCGACCGTCAGGAGTGCCGCATGGACGCCTCGACGGACCGCCGGACGCTCGTCACCTCGAGCGCGCTCGTCGTCGGTGCACTCATCGGTGTCGGTGCGGCCGACATGAGCTCCTCGGCGGCGGACAGCCGGGGGGCCCTGGAGCGGGTCGAGTCCACGCTGGAGACCCTCGCCCGCCGCTGGGAGACCACCCCGCCGGCGGAGCTCGTCGAACGGCTCGGCACCCTCGAGCACCACGCCCGCACCATCGGGCGCTGGCGGCTGGGCTCGGCCCTGCGCCAGGACTGGCTGCGGGCGCACGGCCGGATCCTCCTGATGACCTCGGTGGCCCAGGGCGACAGCGGACAACCGAGCCGGGCGACGATCGCGGCGCGGGCGGCGCTGGTCCTCGCGAAACACGTCGGGGACACCACCACCGCCGCCCACGCCGGAGTCGTGCTGGCCGAACTGGCGGCCTACTCCTTCGAGAGCACCTCCGACGGCCTGCGGCTCGCCCGGACTGCCCGGGCCGCGGCGCCGCACGCGCACACCGCGATCCTCGCGATCACCACTGAGGCGCACATCATGGCCGCCCGGCACATGCCGACGGACGGCATCGTGGCCGTGCTGCGCTCGGCGGACTCCATCGCCGCGAAGCTGCCTCAGGGTTCGTTGGGCTACAGCCTCGACGGCATTCATCCGGGTTATCTGCCGACATTCGGGGGTGCGGCGCTTGTCGCCGCGGGCGCTGTGGACGAGGGCCAACAGCGGCTGGGTGAGGCCGCCGATCTGTTCGGCCGCTCCCGGGCGTCCGGCGCGCTCGCCGCCGTGTGCCTCTACCAGGCGTCGGCGGCGATGCGGTCACGCGATCTGGACGAGGCGGAGATTCTGGCGACGAGGGCGCTGGCCGCCTCGGCGGTCCGGCCGAGCAGTTGGTTGTCGAACGGAATTCTTTCGCTCGCGAAGCGGGCCAGAGGCCAGGGAGCGGACTGGTCCGGACTGGTCGCGCAGGCAGCGGAATGGTCGCCGGTCTGACCGCCGACGGGCCGACCGGGCCGCCGCCGGGCCAGGCCGGTTCGCAGTCCACGGGCGACGACCAGGCCGGCCAGGACGACGACCAGAACGACCAGGAACGGAAATATGTCGGAATGAAGCATGACGTTCGACGGACCGAGGTGCACGGATTTTGATGGTGCAATGTTCGGGACGATCGGCAACGGTGGCGGGGTCGCCCGCGCGGCGACGAGATAGGGAATAGGCACGGCGGTACGTTATCGGGTGGCCGACAATGACGTGCAGGTCGGGGCACGACAAAAGTTCCGAGCGGTCCTGCGCATACTCACAAAAGGGTCCGACCGGGACAGGAGAGGGCCACGAAGAAGGCCGTACCAGCCCACACCCGGGTTACACCCCAGCTCGGGACGCCGGGCTCATCCGCGGTCTGAGTAGCCTCTACTCCCGGGGGCTTTCGCACCGACTGCACGGCATCTGCACGCCGTAGCCGGGGCCGGCCGGCTAACGTGAGCCCGGTGAGCGGGACGGGCGTGGTGGTCGTCGGCGGGTTCTGCCTCGACTGCATCGTCACCACGGACACGCTGCCGGCCTGGGGGGACGATCTTCGGGTCGACGCCGTGCGGACCCGGCCGGGCGGCAAGGGCCTGAACCAGGCGGTGGCGCTCGCCCGCCGCGGCGTGCCGGTCCGCGCCGTCGGCGTCGTCGGCGGGGACACGACCGGCCGTGAGCTGCTCGCGGCGCTGCGGGCCGAGGGGGTCGACCCGACCATGATGGCGGTCCGTCCCGCCGCGGCGACACCGGTCTGCGTGGTGCTCGCCCACCCGGACGGCCGCACCGCGTTCCTCTGCCGCTGGGCGGAGGCGGTCGAGCTCACCCCCGGCGACCTGGCCCCCGCCCGGGAGGCCATCCGCTCCGCCCGCGCGGTCATCGTGACCTTCGACCCGCCGCCCGCGACCGTGCGGGCGGCCATCGACCACGCCCTGGCGGCCGGCACGGCGCTGGTCGTCCATCCCGCGCCGCCCGAGCGGTCCGCCGCGGCTGCCCTCGTCGACCTGCCCTGGGACCGGGTGAGTGCCGTCACCCCGAACGAGCAGGAGGCCAGGCTGCTGCTGGCAGCGGCCGGCGATCCGGCGGCCACCGGCCCAGGGGCGGAGCTGGCGGCCGCGTTCGGCCGTCGGTTCGCGACGCCGCTGGTGTGCGTCACCCGGGCGGAACACGGGGTCGCCGTGTGGGACGGCACCCGGGGATGGGCCCGCCCGGCCCATCCGACGACCGTCGTCGACACCACCGCCGCCTCGGACGCGTTCACCGCCGCGCTCACCCACGTCCTGTTCGCCGGCGACGCCGCGGACACCGACGCCCGCTCCACGGACACCGACGCCGCGGACACCGACGCCGCGGACACCGACGCCGACGCAACCCAGCCCCGCGCGCCCGCCTCGGCCACCCGGCCACCCGGCCTCGTCGAGGCCGCCGTCGAGGCGGGCCTCGCCGCGGCGACCTGGACGGTCCGCCACCGGGGCGCGCTCGATGCGCTGCCCCGCCTCGCCGGTCCGCCCGGACGGGCGCCGGCCGGCCCGCTCCCCTGACCCCCGAAGGGGTATTCCGGCATAAAGCCTAACCGGACAGGTGCGTGTAGGTGGGCTGATAGCGGGTAATCCTGCGACAGTCAGGTATCACCCCCGTTGAAGGAGCAGTCATGGCCACCCGGGTTGGGACCCGAACCAGCAGCATCAGCCTCGGTACGCTTCTCTATCTCATCGTTGGAGTGGTCATCACCGCGAGCCAGGACTACTGGAACTTCACGGACTGGGACGGCCACGCGTTGAGCAGTTTCTTCACCGCCCTCGTCGCGACCCTGCTGTGGCCGCTCGCCATCTTCTACACTTTCGCCCTCCACACCCGCTGACCGCCGCGCGGCATTCGAGGGAGGCGGACGCGCTCTTCCCGCCTTCAACCAGCACCAAACCAGGCATTTCCTCACCCCCGCCACATCCGGCCCCGGCACCGATGCCCGGGCCGGATCGGCATGCCCGCCGCGCGGCCCGATCCGGCCGGTCCGCCGGGTGGCCCGAGGGCGCCACGAGTGACGCAACAAAGCGGCCATCATCGAGTAACTGTCCGGGTTGATGCAGGCCCGACTGTTGCCGTGTACCGATGAATCGCGGATAGACTGCGGCCGGCCGACACCGGGCACAGCCGCCGTCGGTTCCAGCGACTCGCGGGCAGGCCCGCAATCGGACAGGGAGGCAGCCCGATGGAACCGTGCCGGATCGTCAGCGTCGTGGGGAACCCGAAGGCGGCCTCCCGGACCAGGCAGGTCGCGGAGGCGGTGGCCGGCCGCGTCGCCACCTCGCTGGCCGCGAGCGGCTTCGAGACGTCCGCGGAGGTCATCGAGGTCGGCGAGCTGGGTGCCGGCCTGCTCGGCTGGGGCGACCCGACCGTCGGGGCGGCTCTGGCCACCATCCGGGCGGCCGACGTCCTCGTCATCGCCACGCCCACCTACAAGGCGACCTACACCGGGCTGCTCAAGCTGCTCCTCGACCAGATCGGCGGCGGTGAGCTCGCCGGCCTGCCGGCCATCCCGGTCCAGGTGGCCGCCGCGCCGCAGCATGCCCTGGCCGTGGAGGTGCATCTGCGCCCCGTGCTCGTCGAGATCGGCGCGGCCTGCCCGACCACCGGGCTGTTCGTTCTCGACTCGGCGCTCGCCGAGCTCCCCGCGCAGCTCGACGCCTGGGGCTCGGTGAACCTCCCGGCGGTGAGCGCCCTCGTCGCGGCCCGACGCGCGGTGGCGGCGCCGTCCGCCTGACCACCGGTCCCGGCCGGGCCGTCGATCAGCACCCTGCGGCGCCGATCATGACCAGCGACGCGGAAACGTCCGGGGAGCAGCCCGCACCGACTCCCGGGACCTCGGGGTCGACCCGCACCTGCGGCAGCGGCCCGATCACCTCGCCGGGCTGCGCCGACGCCCGACCGGCACCCGACGCCGCCGGACCCGCGGGCCGCGCTCCGGCACCGCTCCCGGCGGAGCCCCCGCGAGAGCCCGCTGCGCCCCGCCCATCGGGAACACCACTCCCATCGGGAACACCACTCCCATCGAGAACAGCAGGGTTGTCGAGAACAGCAGGGCTGTCGGAGACTGAGCCGGACCTCGCGGCGGATGTCGACCCGGGACCCGCGGTGGGCCGGCCCTGCCCCCGCGTGCGCGGGGTGACGCCGGCCGGATCGCTCGATGCGGTGCCCGCGCCCGCCGCCGACGCTCCCCCAGTCATGGCCGGGCCCCGAGACCCGGCGCGCGGCGCGGCTCCCTGCGCCGCGGTGCCGGCGGGGGCGCCGACACCGACCGGATAGGCCGCGGCGCCCGGATACCCGCCGGCTCCCGAATACCCGCCCGTTCCCGCGTACCCGCCCGTTCCCGAATACCCACCGACCTCCGAATACCCGCCCGTGCCGGGGTACTCGCCGTCCAGGCCCGCGGCGAAGCGCTCCCCGTCCTCGTCCTGGTCGGCGTACCCGCCCCGGCCAACGCGGGCGGGATCGCCGGCGGCCAGGCCGTTCCCGTCGGGCGCACCATCCCGAGACAAGGCGGGATACGTCGGTGCGGCCCGTCCGGAGCCGTCCGCGACGGCGGCACCGCCCGCGGTGTCGGGTGAACCGTAGATCGACGCGGGGAACGATGGCAGCGTCGGCAGGGGGGAGACCGGCGCACCGCCCGGCTGCCAGAGCGGGTTGTCGCGCTGCGGCTGGTGGCCGAGACCGAGNCGGGTGTCGGTGGCGCTGGTCGTCTGGAGCCGGACGTCGTCCCCGCCCGAACCGGCGGGGGCGGAGAAGCCGAAGGCGGTGACGGCGACCGTGAAGCCGCTGGCCGCGACGGTCAACCCGCGACGCCGGCCGGAGATGCGGGCCCAGCCCACCCGCCCGCGTAGGGTGCCGGCGATGCCGACGAGCATCACCGCGACAGCGAGCAGCGCCATGGCCATGGCGAACACCGACATCAGGCCCCCAGGTCGCATCGTCTCCACGAGAGCCCGAACCGTAACTCACCTAGAGTAGTACTACCGATACCATGAGCGTCGTGTCGGTGTGCCGGGGCACCAGCCGACGTCCTATGGACGCGANGCGGCGCGATCCGCACCCGCCAGGCCGCAGGATGCGTGGCGCGGTTCCGCGGTCAGGGAACACCTTGATCGGCGGAGCTGGAGTCGGAGCCGGGGTCGGCGGCGTGATGCGGTTCCGCGGAACACCATGATCAACAATGTCGGGCTCGGGCCGAGCATGCCGTACCTCACCGATCACGTACAGATATGAAGATCGGCCCGAGACAGGCACCGGCCAACACGGTGCTCCCGTACGCCAGTCCTTGATCACAAGTAGATACGCACCCTAACGTCGCACGATCAAGCCCGCGCGTTCGGAACCGGCGGATGCGCCGGCGGCCGTGCCGATTTCCCCGCCGGAGGAACCTCCGGTGCCTGTATCGGAGCCACCGCCAACACCACCGGACTCACCTGCGCCACCCGACCCACCTGCGCCACTTGCGCCACCTGACCAGCCGGACCCGCTTTCGCCGTCGCTCCCCGCGTCGGTCGGCGCAGGTGGGGGCGTCGGGCGGGCGGTGTAGGTGGGGCGGTTGCCGTCGCGACGGGAGGTTCCGCCCGAGGACCTCGTGGTGGACGGACCGTCGGTCTCGTCATCGAACCCGCCGGGCGGGGAGCCGTTGCTGCTCGGCGGAATCGGCTGGGGACGCGCCGAGGCGCGTGGCACTGACGAGCTGGCGGTGGGGCGACGCGTCCCGCCGGAGGATTCCGTCACGGGCTTGCCCGCCTCGGAATTGCCCGTCGCAGGCTTTGCCGTCACGGGCCGTCCTGCTGCAGGTCTCCCCG
This sequence comes from Frankia sp. ACN1ag, assembly GCF_001414035.1. Taxonomy (NCBI): domain Bacteria; kingdom Bacillati; phylum Actinomycetota; class Actinomycetes; order Frankiales; family Frankiaceae; genus Frankia; species Frankia sp. ACN1ag. Next base: position 18,293 of record NZ_LJPA01000045.1, read on the forward strand.
TCGTGGGCTTACTCGGTGCAGCAGGCTTGCTCGGTGCAGCAGGCTTGCTCGGTGCAGGCTTACTCCGTGCGGGCTTGCTCACGGGCTTACTCGGCGCAGGTCTGCTCACGGGCTTACTCGGCGCGGGCTTGCTCACGGGCTTACTCGGCGCAGGTCTGCTCGTTACGGGCCTTCTCGGCGTAGGTCTGCCCGGCACGGGTTTGCCGGGGCCCTCGGACTCACCCGCCCCGCCGGACCCGTCGGACCCACCCGAACCGTCGGACCCACCCGAACCGCCGGACCCGTCGGACCCACCCGAACCGCCGCCGGATCCGGAACCGCCCGAGCCACCGGACCCACCCGATCCGCCCGAACCGGAACCACCGGAACCACCGGAACCACCGCTTCCGGAGCCCCCGGAACCACCGGAACCGGAACCGCCGGATCCGGCGGTGTTGCCGTTGCCGGTCGGGGTCTGGCCGCCCCTGGGCCCGGTGGGCGTCGAGGGTGCGGTGCCCGACCCGCCGCCGCGCGGGGGCGAGCTGGTCCGGACGACCGTGCCTCCGGGGCGTGCGGGGGAGGCGGCCGGCGGCCGATCCGTCTTCGGGGGCTGGCGGGTGGTCCCTCGCGGCGGCGCGCTCGCGCCGCCGGCGCGCTGGGGCTCGGCGGGCGCGCGGGGCACGCCCGCCACCAGGCCCGGGGTTCCGGTCCGCGCCCGGCTGGACGGGGTGGTCCGCGGGTAGTTCGAGCCGCCCGGCGCGCGGCCGGTCGTCACGTCATCGGTGGGCTGGGCATAGGCCTTGTCACCCCTCATCGCGTCCGGCTGCACCTGGGCGTCCGGCTGCACCTGGGCGTTTGGCTGCACCCGGGCGTCCGGCTGGCCGCCGCGGCCGGGCGTGGCCGAGGCCGAGCCGGACCGGGGCGGGACCAGGAAGACGCTGTTCGAGGCCGGATCGTGATCGCTGCCGTCGCCGGTCCCGACGCCGTGCGTCGCGAGCAGCCCGAACGCAACGAGAGCCACCGATCCGGCGCCGGTGACAATCCCGGCCCGACGGCGATCGGGGATCCATGCCCACTCGGCCTGTCCGCGGAGCAGACCGAGAACTCCTGCAATCAGTATCAGCCCGGCAACCGCCAGGCAGAAGTACATCATGGAAACCCCCCGGGCGCAGTCGCCTACCAGGCTAGGGGCGATCCATCGCTATTCGTCGCAAGGGAATTACAAAGAGATTCCGCTATCATCCTGCCCGTGACGGATATCACCGACCGAATCGGTAGTGGTATCCACCGAAGCAATCCGGTCGAGGATACCTGCGACATCAACCCCCGACGGCAACGTGCCGAAAGCGAGACCCCCGTCACCGGCCATCCGGCTCGCACAGAACGCATCCGCAACGGCGGGCGGCGCATGCCGAACAAGCAGAGAACCCTGCATAACGAGCGCCAACCGCTCGACCACACGGCGCGCGGCGAAGGGATCGGCCGCCGCTCTCGGCAATTCCGCGCGCAGCCGGTCCCAGGCCCGATCGAGCCGGGCGTCCGCGCCGCGGGCCGCCTCGATCTGCACGGACAGCGCGTCGAGGCCGTCCGGTTCACGGTCGAACGCCCGGAGCACGTCGAGCGCATTGACGTTGCCGGAGCCCTCCCAGATCCCGTTGAGGGGCGCCTCCCGGTAGAGCCGAGGCATGCCCGACTCCTCCACGTAGCCGTTTCCGCCGAGGCATTCGAGGGCCTCCGCGGCCACGCCCGGCGCCCGCTTGCACACCCAGTACTTCGTCACGGCCGTCGCGAGGCGTTTGAACGCCTGTTCGTCGCGGTCGCCGCGAGCCGCCCGGTCGACGGCTCCCGCGACCCGCAACACCAAGGTGGTCGCCGCCTCGGATTCCAAGGCCAGATCGGCCAGCACATTGCGCATCAGCGGGGCGTCGATCAGCCGGGTTCCGAAGGCCCGCCGGTGGCGCACGTGATGCGCGGCCGCCGTGACCGCGGCCCGCATCCCGGCCGCGGACCCGAGGCTGGCGTCGAGCCGGGTCATGGCCACCATTTCGATGATGACGCGAACCCCACGCCCCTCCGCACCGACCAGCCAGGCGACGGTGTCGTCGAACTCCGGTTCGCTGCTGGCATTGCTGCGGTTGCCGAGCTTGTCCTTCAGTCGTTGAATGCGAAACGTGTTACGGCTGCCATCGGGAAGCACCCGCGGAACCCAGAAACAGGACAATCCGCCGGGCGCCTGCGCCAGGACCAGAAAGACGTCGTTCATCGGCGCGCTGGTGAACCACTTGTGGCCCCGTAGCCGGTAGGTGCCATCGACGGCCGGCGTCGCCGTCGTCGTGTTCGCCCGGACGTCGGAGCCGCCCTGCTTCTCGGTCATGCCCATGCCCGCGAGCAGCCCCGCCTTACCCTCCGGCGGACGCAGCCCCGGGTCGTAGATCCGGCTGGCGAGCAACGGCTCGTATCTGGCCGCGAGATCGGGCGCGGCCCGCAGCGCCGGGACCGCAGCGTAGGTCATCGACACGGGGCACAGGTGGCCCTGCTCGACGGTGCCCCAGACGAGGATGTTCGCCGCCCGCGCGACGTGCGCGCCCGGGCGCGGGTCCGTCCATGGCGCCCCGGTCAGCCCCTCCCGCACGGCCACCTCGAGCAACGCGTGCCAGGACGGGTGGAAGTCGACCTCGTCGACGCGGTTGCCGTAGCGGTCGTGCGTGCGCAGCTCGGGCGGGAACCGGTCGGCCTCCTCCGCCCACCGCCGAGCCTGTTCGGTGCCCGCCAGCCGGCCCAGGCGGCGCAGGGCGTCCGCGTGCCAGCCGGCGCCCTCCCGGACCAGCGCCGCCAGCAGCGCCGGATCCGCGGACGCGTCGTGGCCGACCAGCGGCGGCGGCTGGTTCGTCACCTCATGCGTCCGGCCGGGAGACGACCGCGGGGCCACGGTGGGCCGCTGCGCCTCGATCGACGAGCTCATCGCCACTCCTCATCTCGCACACCGCTGCGGGCCCCCTCGGCGGCGGGAGAGCGGCGACGGGAGACCCGGCGGCCGGCACGCCCTCCGGCGGCGGGTCTACCCGATCCCGTAAACGAGAACAACATATTGGCTGCCGCCACCCGACGGCCACCAGAGAAACCGCCCTCCCGGCGGGATATAACCGCCTTCCGGACAATTCGCGGCCCATCTTCGGAGGCCGGATCGCGCATTTACAGGACGGCCGGACCGCGATGGATCGAAGCACCGGGAACGGACGCGGGCGGGCGGGCGATCCACTCCGGCGTCGCCCGCACGGGGCGGGCGGACCAGGGCACCCGCCCGCCGGCACGGGGCCGCCTGCACGGGCCCGCCGCGGAGCGAGGGCGTCGGGCCCGAAAGGATCCTCGACGGAGGCTCAATGCACGCCGTGATCCTGTGATCATGCTGTGCGATGCTCGAACGGGCTAGACCTCCCGGGTGCTACGGAGAGTCCCAAGGAACACCGAAAGTAACAGCGACCCTGCCAGCACGATCGCGAGCGGTGGCAGCATCACGACAACAATTCGCCGCCAGCGCAATACTTTACGTCACGGTCGAACACCCAAGGTTGACGCTACCAGGACCAACTCTCGTCGTGATCGACGGAAAGTATCTGTTAGACAACTGTCCGTATCCACCATTCCGCCGGCAGAGAATCCGAACCGGCGGACCGGCATGCGCGGACACGCGTCCCATTGCTGCGCGCCGCACACGCGCGGGCCCGGCCGATACCGGATGCGCGGCGGCCGATGAAACTCGCGGCGCGGATACTCGTATGCTCACCCACAACCGGGAGGATTCGTCTCCCGGAAATCAGAATACGTTTACTCACGGTGAGATCCGTCGAGTCCGGGCAGCGTTGTCGGGCGGGGCGCGAAAGATGATCAGAGGTGGCCGGATCGGAGGGCGACGATCACTCGGCCGCGTCATGGCCGTGATCGCGGCCCGCCGCAGGCCGGCCCGCCGCAGGCCGGCCCGCCGCAGGCCGGCTCCCCGGCGGCGATTCCTCTCGCCGCTGGCCATCCTGCTGGCCATCCTGGTGCTCGGAACCCTGGCCCTCCATGTGGGCGCCAACCTGCTGCACCGGGAGGAGGCGTCGCGGCTGGCAGCTCGGGCAGGGCTCGTCGAACGCCTCGCGCAGTGGGAGTCCGACGCCGACGCCCCCACGGGGCTGTCGGCCGCGGTCGCGCGCGTCCCCTTCCGGCCGGACGACCGCGCTACCAACGCGAGTCTCCTCCCCGGCCTGCAGCTCTCACCGTCAGGCGACGTCGCCCGGCTGCTGGCCCTGCTCGACCGGGCCAGCACCGTCACCGCCGCGTACCCGTGGGGCAGCGCCGTGGCCCCCCGCGACCTCGGCCCGGCCCTGTCGTCGGCGTGGGCCGGCCGGGGCGCCGTCTCCCCCGTCTTCACGCTCGCAGGCGCGCCGGTCCGCGCCACCGTGGTGCCGATCGGATCGCCGCAGCCCTGGGCCGTCCTGGTGGCCGTCTCCACCCAGGAGATCAACCTTCGGCTCTCGAGCGGCATCGCGACCATGCTCGGAGCCGGCAGCGGCAGTGTGTCGACGATCGACCAGAACGGCGTCCCGATCGCCTCCACCGACTCGGCGCTGCCCGGCCGGCGGATCCTGTCGGCCGCGGAGCTGCGCCCCTCCCATGCCCCCGGCGGCGGTCCGCGGATCTGGCGCACATCCGGCCCCGGCGGGACGATCATCCACATCACCGCGCCGCAGCCGGCGACCGGGTATCTCACCTACTTCCAACAGCCCACCGAGTCGCTCTACGCCGACCTGCGGGCCAGAGGCGACCGGCGCAACCTGACGCTGCTGGCGGTCGCACTGACCGGCGTGCTGTGCATCGTCTTCCTCGGGCTGCTGCGCGAGGCCGCCGCCCAGCGAAGCCGGACGGGGCTGCGGGCGCTGTTCGCGGCGGCGCACGACATCGTCCTCGTCACCGACCCGGCCGGCCGGCTCACCTTCGTCAGCCCGGCCATCGTCCCCCTGCTCGGCCACCCGGACGAACCCTGGTTGGGACGGCTGGTGACCGAACTGGCCCATCCCGACGATGCCGCACGGTTGCTGCGCCTGGTCGAGAATCCGACCGCGGGATCACTGCTCGACGTCCGGCTCACCCGGGCCGCCGGCACCGACCGCTGGTTCGACGTCGCCGCGCGCCGGCTACCGCAGCGCGCCGGCGCGCCCGAGGTCCTCATCACCTGCCACGCCGTCGGCAGACGCAAGCGGCTGCTCGACCAGCTCGGCTACCAGGCCGGCCACGACGTGCTGACCGGGCTGCTCAACCGGTCGACCTTCGAGGAGGAGCTCGCCACCGCCACCGCAGGTTCTGCCACCTCTGCTCCATCTGCCACCTCTGCTCCATCTGCCACCTCTGCCGCGTCCGCCACCTCTGCCGCGTCCGCCACCTCTGCCGCGTCCGCCGCCTCTGCCGCGTCCGCCGCCTCTGCCGCGTCCGCCGCCTCTGCCGCGTCCGCCGCCTCTGCCGCGTCCGCACGCCCGGCCGGTTCGATCGCGGTCCTGTTCGTCGACCTCGACCGGTTCAAGCAGGTCAACGACACCTTCGGGCATGCCGCCGGCGACCAGGTGCTGCAGACGGTGGGCATGCGGCTACGTTCCGAGCTCGGCCCGACGGACGCCGGTGGACGCTTCGGCGGCGACGAGTTCGGCATCCTGCTACGCGACACCGACGAGTCCGCCGCCCGGGCGGTCGCCGCCCGGATCATCCGGGCGGTGGGTCAGCCGATCCTCGTCGACGGGGACGAGGTGCGGGTCGGCGCGAGCGTGGGGCTGGCCCTGGCGGGTGCCGGCCCGTGCCGACCCGAGCGGCTGCTGTGGGCTGCCGATCAGGCGATGTACCGGGCGAAGCAGGTCGGCCCTGGGCGATATGCGGTGGCGCTACCGGGCCCGCCCGGCTCGGTCGGAGAGCCCGGGGCCGTCGAAGAGCCCGGGGCCGTCGAAGAGCCCGGGGCCATCGAAGAGCCCGGGGCCATCGAAGAGCCCGGGGCCATCGAAGAGCCCGGACTGGTCGGGGCGGACGCCGCGGAGTTCGCGATCTCCGAGCCGCTCGTGGTCGAGCTCCTCGACGGCACCGCGGACGACCTCGATCCCGCGCCGGCGGGGCCGGCGTCCGCCGTGGCCCCGGTCCCGGCCGAGCCGGCCGGACCCCGCCCCGGAACCGAGCCCGGGGAGATGGCCGACGGCGCGGCGGCGGCGTCCCAGCTCGGGCCGCGGGGTCGGTTGAACCCGGGGCGGCTGTCCCGGCAGCGGCGGACCAACGTCCGCGCCCACCTTTCCCGGGCGTTCCCGCTGCTGGTCCTGGGCGCGGTGATCCTGACCACCACCATGGTCACCCTGGAGATCGAGAACGCCAACCGGCGGCGAGCCGAGGCCCAGCGGGTGGCCGACAGCGATGCCCTCTCCCTCCGCCTCGCCGGGTTCGCGGCCGACCTGAGCCGGCCCCGGCATCTCATCGACCCGGTCTCCCGGCTGCCCTGGTCGCTGACGGACCCCACGGCCGACGCCCGGACGCTGGCCGCCGTCGCCGGGCCGAGCCTGTCCATGCCGGGCACCCTGCTCGCCCTCGTCGACCTCGACGGCCACCCCCGGGCGGTCCAGCCGCCCGGGGCGGCGGTGCCGTTCCCGGCGCACAGCCGGATCTGGGCGTCCGTCCGCGACGGCGGACTGAGCTTCCCGGTCCTCGACGAGGCCGGCGGGGCCCGGATCTACAGCATCGTGCCCGTCCGGCGCGCCGGTCGCAGCGCCGCGTTCCTGGTGCTGGGCCGGACGCTGCACGGGTCGCCGGCTGCGGAGATGGCCCGCACCCTCGGGCGGGGAACAACCGCGGCGGCCGCCGGCGCGGCCGCCCTGGACCTCGGCATGACGATCAGTGTCGTCGACGAGCACGGCCGGGTGGCGATGTCGAACGACGCCGCCACGGTCGGACGGACCGTCGTCGACCCCGGCGAGCTGCGCCCGATCACGCCCGGGCACAGCCGGCGCGTGACGGTGCGGGACAGCCGCGGCGGCGGTCGCGTCGCGGTGGCCACCAGGATCCCCGCGAGTCCCATGCCGGCGTACCTCGTCGTGCGGCGCGACGGCCGAGGAGCGGCGGAGGGGCCGCGGCCCAACCATGCCCTCAGCGACCTGCTGCTCGTCGCGATCGTCGTCGTCACCGTGGCGGGGCTGATGCGCGCGATCCTGCGGGAGGACCAGGCGATTCGGCGCGACGGCGCGCGGCTGCAGACCCTGCTGCACGAGTCGCACGACATCATCATCAACCTCAACCGTGCCGGTTCCCCGACATTCATCAGCTCCGCGATCGAGAGCCTGCTGGGTTACCCGGTCCAGACCAGGATCGGGCTGCCCCTGCTCGAGCTCGTCCATCCCGAGGACCGGGACTGGATGCGGGGCTTCCTCGACGAACGGCTTCGAGGTAACCCGGCGTCGTTGCTGGACGTCCGACTGTGCACGGCCGACGGGGGGTACCGGTGGTTCGACATCGAGGCCACCGCCTGGCGGGCCGCCTCCGGGCCGGGCTACCTGGATGGCGGCCTGCTGCTGACCTGCCACGAGGTCGGGGAGCGGCGCCAGCTCCAGGAGCAACTGCGGCAACGGGCGACCCGCGACCCGTTGACGGGACTGGCGAACCGGGTAGCACTCACCGAGCTGCTCGACCACCTCACCGAGCAGCGGTCGCCCTTCGCGATCCTGCTCGTCGACCTCGACCGCTTCAAGCCCGTGAACGACACCTTCGGCCACCAGACGGGCGACGACGTGCTGCGCATCATCGCGGCCCGGCTGACCGAGGTGCTGCGGGCCCAACCGCCGGACGGCACGGTGTTCCGTCTCGGCGGCGACGAGTTCGTCATGGTGCTGCCCGACGTCGACGCCGATGCCCTGCGGCACATCGCCCAGCGGGTACGCGAGACCGTCGCGGCCCCGATCCTCTCGGCCGGCCACGCCATCGTCGTCGGGGCGACCGTGGGGCTGGCGTCCTCGCGCGCCGTCGGTGGCGGGGCCGAACCGCGCGATCCCGACCTCGTCGTCCGCCACGCCGACGCAGACATGTACGCGGCGAAGCGCGCCGCCCGGGCCCAGCGGGAGATGTTCCCTGCCACCCACTGATCGGCCGACCACTGATCGGCCGACCACGAATCGACCGACCACGAATCGGCCCCGTGCCCAGGTCTGGGCGGTACCCGGCCGTCCGGCCCCCGGCCGCGGCCCGGCTCTGCCACGATGGACAGGCCCGGCCGTCGGCGACATCCAGGCGGCACGCCGGTGACCAGGTCGCGGGAGGCGCGCGGTGGGACGGGTCGTGGTGGTCGGCTCGACCAGCATGGACGTGACGGCCCGCGCGGATCGCATCCCCGGGCCGGGCGAGACGGTGATCGGGAGCTCCGTGACGCTGTCCCCCGGCGGCANGGGCGCCAACCAGGCCGTGGCGGCCCGCCGGCTGGGCGCCGAGACGGTCATGGTGGGCGCTGTCGGCTCCGACGGTTTCGGCTCGGCGCTGCGGGAGTTCCTGCGCGGCGAGGCGGTCGACGTCACCCCGCTGGCGGTCGTCGCCGGGCCCAGCGGCACGGCCGTGACGACGGTCGACGAGACCGGCGAGAGTGTGATCGTCATCGTGCCGGGCGCCAACGCCACCGTGTCGGCGCGCGGCCTGGATGCGCTGCGGCTAGGCCCGGGTGACGTGGTGCTGTTGCAGAACGAGATCCCCGCGTCGGTGAATGCGGCCGCACTCGACCGCGCCCGCGCCGCGGGCGCCCGAACACTGCTGAACGCGGCCCCGCACCGGCCCCCCGCAGCCAACCTGGTCACCGAGGCCGACCTGGTCACCGAGGCCGACCTGGTCACCGAGGCCGACCTGGTCACCGAGGCCGACCTGGTCACCGAGGCCGACCTGCTCGCCGCCGCCGACGTGGTCCTGGTCAACGAGCACGAGTTCGCGGGCCTGGTCCCGGCCGCCGTCGGCGTCGGCTCGTTGCCCGGACCGCGGGCCCTGGTCGAGGTGCGCGGCCTGCTCGCCGACGGCGCCGGACCGAACGACAACATCGTCGTCACCCTCGGCGGCGCCGGGGTGTGCGCGCGGATCGCCGGGACGGTCGTCACCCTCGCCGCGCGGCGCGTCCCGGTCGTCGACACAGCCGGGGCCGACGACTGCTTCTGCGGGGCGTTCGGCGCCGGCCTCGCCGGTGGTCTGCCCGCCGCCACCGCCCTGTTCCACGCCAACCTCGCCGCCACCATCGCCGTGCAGCGTCCGGGCGCCGGCCCCGCGATGCCGACCTGGGCGGAGCTCGACGACCTGTTGACCGGCGGCGGCCCATAAGGACCGGCCGGTGCAGGGGTGATGCGGCTCACCCGCCGCCCGCGGCCGCGGCTACGGCGCAGCCGGCCGGCCCCACTGCCGGCGAGAGTCGGCGGGAGCCCCTGGTGCCCGACCGGTTACCGGTACCGTTGCGGCGGAGGGGACGTGTGCTGGGCGGATGCGGCGGCTGAGGCTGGTGGGGAAATGGACGCTCCGACGGCGCTCGTCGTCGATGACAACGAGATGCTGCGCGCGCTGCTGGGCCGGATCCTGTGCGCGGAGGGGTTCCGGGTGAGTGCCGCGGGCTCCGTCGAGGAGGCGTTGCTGCTCGACGCCGCCGCCCACGACGTGCTGCTCATCGATCTGCGGCTCGGTGGCCGCTCGGGCGCGGATCTCATCGACGAGCTGCGCCGGATCGACCCGGCCGTCACGGCGCGCTGCCTGGTCCTGACGGGTGCCGCCGGGCTGGATCCGGTGCCGGCTGGTCTGCCGGTGGTGACCAAACCGTTCACCGCCGACGAGCTGATCGCCGCAGTTCGCGAGGTCCTCCCAGCGGACCGGGCACACGGAGCCGACCGGGCACGCGGAGCCGACCGGGCACGCGGAGCCGACCAGGAACACGGAGCCGACGGCGGGTGACGGCACAGACCAACGGCGACGAACCGGCGACCGCGACGCAGACCGCTCCGGCGCGGACCCCGCCCTGCCCCGTCCCCCGCCCGCCGGGACCGGACGGCTCCCCGCCCGCACCGGCGCTCGACCTGCTCCACCTGATGGTCGCCCTGCAGGAGCGCGGGCACCGGGCGCTGGCCGAACGACTGCACGACGGCCCTATGCAGGAATTCACCGCCGTCCTGCTCGAACTGGCCAGCGTCCGGCGGCGGCTGGCCGGCGACCTCGCGGACCGCGTCGCCGGGATCGAGCACCATCTGCGGTCCACGACGAGCGCGTTACAGCTACCGCCGGGCGCCTTCCGCCTCGGCTACGACGCGCGCCGGTCCCTTGCGGCGGGGTTCGCCCTGCGGATCGCCGGTCTGCTCGTCCACCGCCTGGACACCGATCTCCAGGTCGACGACCACCCGCCCACCCGCGCGGAGATCTCGGTGGTGCTGGCCGCCGCGCAGTTGCTGCTGATGGCGAGCGACCCGGTGGGGACCGGCGAGCATGCCTGGCTCGCGGTGCGCTCCGCGCCGGCCGCGGTCGACCTGCGGCTGCGGGTCCGGCCGGGCGGGTACGAGCCGCCCGCGGACGCGGCGCGGGCCGCACGGCTGCGCCCGGTCGCCGACCTGCTCGGCGTCGAGCTGCGCCACGACCCCGCCAACGGCGGCTGGAGCGCCGCGCTCCGCCTCGACCGCCCCAGCACCTAGCTTCGGCACCCAGCTTCGGCACCCAGCCCCGCCTCGATCAGTTCTCGACCGGGTTGTCGAGGACGTCCCGCACCTTCGCCAGCAGCATCTGCTCGGAGAACGGTTTGCCCAGCAGCGTCAGTCCCGGATCGAGGGTCCCGTTGTGCGCCAGCACCGGGTAGGCGTACCCGGACATGAACAGCACGCGGATGCCCGGCCGGTGCCGGCGGACGAGCGTGGCCACGGTCCGGCCGAGGACCTGCGGCATGACGACGTCGGTCAGCAGCAGATGGATCTCGGTGGGGTGACTCACGGCGAGTTCGACGGCGCGGTGCCCGTCGGCGGCGGTGATGACCTGGTAGCCGTTGCGGGCCAGCAGACGCCGGGTGACCTCGCGCATCGCCCGCTCGTCCTCGACGACGAGAATGGTCTCGCCGCCGGTGAGGATGACCCCGTCGAAGATCGGTTCGGGAGTCGCGGCGATGCTGTCCACCGCCGGCAGCAGAATGCTCACCGTGGTCCCCAGGCCCACGTCGGAGAAGATCTCCGCGTGGCCGCCGGCCTGGGTGATGATGCCGTACACGGTGGCCAGGCCGAGGCCGGAGCCCTCCCCCTTGCGCTTGGTGGTGAAGAACGGTTCGAAGGCGCGGCTGACCGTCTCCGGGGCCATGCCGCTGCCGCTGNCGCTGATGCGCAGGTTGACGTGCCGGCCGGCCTTCAGGCCGGGCCGGTCGCCGGCGATGTCCTCGTGGACGAGGATGTTCGAGGTGTCGATCGTGAGCTTGCCGCCGCCGGGCATCGCGTCGCGCGCGTTGACGGCCAGGTTGACCAGCACCTGTTCGAGCTGACCGGCGTCGGCGAAGACCGGCCAGGGATCGGCGGCCGGCAGGGTGATCAGCTCGACGTGTTCACCGAGGGTGCGCCGCAGCATCTCCTCGATGTCCCACACGACGTCGTTGAGGTTGAGCACCNGCGGTTGGACGACCTCCCGGCGGCCGAAGGCGAGGAGCTGGTGGGTGAGCTGAGTGGCCCGTTCGGCGGCCCGCTGGACCTGTTCGATGTCGCGGCGGGCCGCCTCCCACTGGCCGCCGTCGCGTTCGGCCGCCGTCGCCACCACCTCGCCGACGAAGGCGGTGTAGTTGATGATCACACCAAGCAGGTTGTTGAAATCGTGCGCGACGCCGCCGGCGAGCTGGCCGAGGCTCTCCAGCCGCTGCGACTGATGGAGCTGGGCCTCGATCCGCTTGCGTTCGGCCTGCGCGCGCAGGCGTTCCCGCTCCGCCTGCGCCTCCAGCCGGTCGGTCACGTCCCGGATCGCCGCCGAGACGAGCAGGCCGTCCTCGGTCTCCAGGGCGGACAGCGAGATCTCCGCCGGGAACTCACTGCCGTCGCGGCGGCGGGCGGCGAGCTGCATCTGGGCGCCCATCGGCCGCGGCCGCGGATCGTGGAAGTAGCGTTCGCGGTGCTGCGGATGGCGACTCCGGCCGGCCTCCGGCACGAGGATCTCCACCGACTGGCCGTGCAGCTCGTCGCGGCTGTAGCCGAACAGGCGCTCGGCCTGGGCGTTGACCAGCGCGATCCGGCCGTCGGACAGGACGGCGACGATGGCGTCCGGCGCCGAGTCCAGCAGGCCGCGAAACTTGGCCTCCGTCCGTTTGCGGTCGGTGACGTCCCGGACCGCTGCCGTGATGAGGAGCCCGTCCTCGCTCTCGATGGCCGACAGGGAGATCTCCGCCGGGAACTCGCTGCCGTCGCGGCGACGGCCGGCGAGCTCCATCCCCGCGCCCATCGGCCGCGGCTGCGGGTCGTGCAGGTAGGAATCGCGGTGGTGCGGGTGGAGGCGGCGGCCGGACTCGGGGATCAGGATCTCGACGGGCTCGCCGTGCAGTTCCTCTCGGGTGTAGCCGAACAGGCGCTCGGCCTGGGCGTTGACCAGCGCGATCCGGCCATCCGCCCGGACGCCCACGATCGCGTCCGGCGCGGCGTCCAGCAGGCCGCGGGCCAGGGAACTCGTGTTCTCATCCAGGTGAACCACCCCACGGGGTGAACATCGTGCTACAGACGGACAGATCGTAGCGCCGACGCCGGATTTCATCATCACCCACGCGGGTAGACCTCGGGCCGGTTTACACCAAAGGTGCAGCTAGACCGCTTTGGTGAGGGGGAGCGGCCGAGGGCCGGCCGTCATCGTTTCCGGGCGACGGCGGCGTAGACGCCCGCGTCGGCGTCGCTGGCCTCGGTCCATCTGCTGGCGCTGTCCGCGGAGGGGTCGGGACGGGCGACGCCGAGATCGGCCAGGACGGCCTCGGCGGCGCGCCGGCCGGAGTACAGGGCGCCCTGGATCGAGCTGGTGTCCCGATGGTCGCCGCACACGTAGACGCCGGACGGGGTGCGCACCGGCCGGCGCAGCACGCGCGGGCTGGTCATGTCGGGCAGCGCCCGCGCCACCGGGTAGGTGGCCAGCAGCGTCCACCCGGCGGTGTCGGCGCCGTAGAGGGCACCGAGGTGGGCACGCACGGCCCGTTCGCTGCCGGACGGCGCCGCGGCCGGCGCGGCCGCCGCGCTCGGGTCGGTCAGGTCGAGCGGACCCGTCGCCCGCAACGGGTCGGTGAGGTCGAGTGGACCGGGCGGCACCGCGGCGGCCGGGGCGTCCTCGGGCACGCCCAGCACCGAGGCGGCGATCAGCGCGGACCCCGGCGGCGCGTACGAGGGCGCCACCTCACTGAGAACCACCGTGTTGATCACCGGTCCGGTCCGGGACGAGCGCGCCGGGCGCCGGGCGTCGACGGCCCCCTCGACGACGAGCGCGCCGCGGCGCAGCGGCGGTTCGTCCGCCCGGAAGTAGTAGGTGGTCACGCCGTGCCAGGCCGGTTCGGCGATCCCCGGCACCAGCCGGGCGGCGGTGGTGCCGTCGGTGGCGACGATCACCGCCCTGGCCCGCAGCGACTCCCCGTCGCGGGAACGCACTCCGCCGCGGGTGACGATGTCGGCGGGGCAGTTCAGCCGCACCGTACCCGGCCGCAGCCGGGCCACGAGCTGGCGGGGCAGCGCAGCCATGCCCTCGGCCGGCAGCACCGGCGCCTGGCTGGCGAAGCTGCGCCAGACGAGGTGGAAGAACCGGGCCGAGGTCGCGAGATCCTCCTCCAGGAAGATGCCGCGCAGCAGCGGCGCGAGCACCCCGTCGATCGCGTGGGCGGACAGACCGCGGGCCCGCAGATCCTCTCGGGTGCTGCGCTCGGGTCCCGCGACCAGCGTCGACGGCGGCCGCAGGCGGTCGCGCGCCGTGAGGGCCGCCAGCCGGGCCAGGTCCGCAGCCCGCAGTGCCCGGCCCGGGATCAGGCCCGCGAGCGCGTCCGCGCCGCCGATCGGATCGCCGAGCACCACCGACCGGACGCCGTCACGCAGCACCAGCCCGCGCAGGAACGGCCGCGGGCGCAGCGCCGGCAGGTCGATCTGACGCCGGACCTCGGGGTAGGAGGGCAGCAGCACCTGAAAGCCGCGGTCCAGGCGGAACCCGTCCACCTCGTCGGTGCGGACGCGCCCGCCGACATCGTCGGCCGCCTCCCAGACCACCACGCCGAGACCCTGGTCGGCGAGCAGCGTGGCGGCCGAAAGCCCGGCGAGCCCCGCTCCCACGATCGCCACATCGGCCGTCTGCATGGCCACCACCCCGTGTCCGTGCGCCCGCGATCGCGGTTGCTCCCGCCGCTCTACGTACCCCTGGCTACGGCCCTATCCCGCCGCCGGACTCCGGACGCGGTACCGGCACAGCCACCGGCACAGCCCCCGCCTCCGGCGACGATGCCGGCTGGTTCGGCGGCACGTCCGATGCCATCACGGTCGATGCCGGCACGGTCGACGCCGGCACGTCCGATCCCGGTGCCGGTGCCGGGATCCGCAGGGGTGTCTCGTGCCGGTTCAGCCCGCGCCGGGCCCACCTGCGGTTGGCCTGGTCGAGCACGACGATCGAGAGCACCACCAGCGAGGAGCCCACGATGCCGTCGAGCCAGTAGTGGTTGGCGGTGACGACCACGACCATGATGGTGAGGATCGGGTGCAGCACCATCAGCCACCGGGCGCGGTGGTGCAGGATCGTGATGACCGCCCAGGCCTCGAGCAACGACCACCCGACGTGCAGGCTTGGCATCGCCGCGTACTCGTTGGCGATCCCGCCGCTGCCCTCCCCGTAGGGAGAGGGGCCGTAGACCGCGCCGGTGTCGACGAGCGGCACGTGCAGCACCGACGGCAGGAAGCGGGGCGGCGCCAACGGGTACAACAGATGGATGATCAGCGCCAGGCCCGTGGTCATGATCAGAACGTTGCGGATGCGCGTCCAGTGCCGACGATGCCGGATGAACACCCACAGCAATAGCATGATGACCGACGGGAAGTGGACGAGGATGTAGAACCAGTCCGCGGCCCGGATCAGCAGGTGCGAGTGCAGCGCCAGCCGCTGGACGGCGACCTCGCTGGGCAGGTGCAGGAATCGTTCGAGCCGCCAGACGTCCTTCGCGGCGGCCAGCGCCGCCGGTTCCCGGCCGCTGGCCAGGTGGCGGCTGAAGCTGTATGTCCCGTAGAGCACGGCGATGAGCAGGAGCTGGCTGACGGCGTACGCCACCGCCCCGGCCACCCGGCGCGCCCGGGCGAGCGACCCCGCCGACGGGGCGGCGCCCGGGCCGATCCCGCCAAGCTGATCGGGCGGCGCGCTGGAGGTTCGCGGCAGCGGGCAGCCCAGCGTCCCCAGTCCGTGCCGGACCAGGGGCGAGCTCACCGCCGCGCGGCGGCCATCGGCCGAGTCCGTGGATGGGGCCCAGCTCATCGGTGTTCCTCCCAACGTCTCGCGGCCACCACGACGCGCCACGCCGATCGATCCGCGGTGGATGGTGGGCCCAACCCCGGCCGCACCGGTCCCGCCACCCGCACGAGACCGACAACCATCGCGAACCGCCTGGTATGCCCTGGACCTACGAGCAGACCATCAGCCGACGCGAGCCCACCGGTCACCGTGTCGATGACGACTGTGCTCCTCCGAACCGCCGTCACGCCACGCGATATGCGCTGTCAGACATCCGCCACATGAACGGTCGAGCCACGACAGAGACGGTCGCGTCACGACACCGACGCACCTGAGGGACGCATCGGAGGGAGGCACTGTGACGGCTCCACCGCGATTTGACACTGTCAGCGTCGGATGTTCAACGCTCGGCCACAGTAGTGGTAGCTCCTCTGGCCGCCGGGGGGACTACCGGACCACGACACTTCGGACATCCCCACCGCTTCGCCGGGCGGCGCGCAGGCGGCCTGGGGCCTGGAGCCTGGAGCCTGTAAGTCATTCGACAAGCACGAGGAGTGATGGTTATGTCGGAGCCGCGTACCCGCGGAGTGGCAGTCGTCACGGGTGGTGGCCGTGGGATCGGCGCGGCCTGCTCGGTCGCGCTCGCCCGGCTCGGCTGGGACGTCTGCGTGGGCTACCGGAGCGACTCCGCCGCCGCCGACCGGGTGGTGCGGGCGTGCCGGGAGCTCGGCGTCACCGCCGCGGCGGCCGCCGCCGACCTCGCGCACCCCACCGCCGTCACCGACCTGTTCGCCGCCGCGGACCGGCTCGGCCCGGTGACGGTTCTGGTCAACAACGCGGGGGTGGTCGCCCCCGCGGCCAGGATCGACGAGATGGACCACGCGCGGCTGCACATGATGTTCACCNTCAACGTCACCGCCGCCTTCCTGTGCGCGGGGGCCGCGGTGCGCCGGATGTCGACGCGCCACGGCGGGCCGGGCGGCTCGATCGTGAACGTCTCCTCNGCGGCCGCGCGACTCGGCAGCCCGGGGACGTACGTCGACTACGCGGCGAGCAAGGGAGCCCTCGACACGATGACGCTGGGGCTCGCCCAGGAGGTCGCCACGGAGGGCATCAGGGTGAACGGCGTTCGCCCGG
The DNA here is from genome assembly GCF_001414035.1 of Frankia sp. ACN1ag. Lineage (NCBI taxonomy): Bacteria > Bacillati > Actinomycetota > Actinomycetes > Frankiales > Frankiaceae > Frankia > Frankia sp. ACN1ag. The sequence continues at coordinate 34,874 of NZ_LJPA01000045.1, forward strand.
GATACATCGACACCGAGATCCACGCCTCGGGCGGGGATCCGGATCGGGCGCGGCGGCTGGGCGCGACCGTGCCACTGGGCCGGCCGGGCCGGGCCGAGGAGGTGGCGGCCGCGGTGGCCTGGCTCTGCACGGCGCAGGCGTCCTACGTGACCGGGGCCGTGCTGGACGTGAGCGGTGGACGGTGACCGGGCCGCCGGCACCGTGGTGGGCTCAGCGGGCGCGCTCGGGGCGCAGGATCACCATCGCGTCGGGGTGGCGGCGGGTGTAACGCACGGCGGCCCGGCGGGGGGAGCCGGTGGCCCATTGGACGCTCCAGTCGACGCCGACGAGGTCGAGCAGCGAACGCAGCCGGCGTTCGAGCTCCTCGCGGGTCTCCTCCTCGGCGATCCGAGCGGCGCACATGACCGTCTCGACNCCGAAGGCGCAGTACACCCCCGCGGTCCACCTTGCCCAGCGGGACCAGCGATCCATCGTCGCGATGAGCACGAGATGGGCGTCGAGCCGCGCGGCGAGGTCAGCGGCCAGCAATACATCAGCCATATCCGACACATCCCCGAAGCGAACGCCGACCACCACATGACGTTCGGTCCGAACCCGGGGAGTGACTTCCGTTCGCTCTGCCCGTTCCACGTTTCCTCCCGCGAGGCTTTCCCCAGCGTCGTCGATCGACTGTCGGTGTGAACGGGATTGTCTCGCTTCACGGCCTGCGATGTAGGGGTAACCGACTCATCGTCAGTACCCCCTCTACCCGCAGATCATCTGTTCCGGATCGCGTTTGGGCGCGATGCCGGCAGCCCCGGCGGGGTAATACCGCCAGATGCCGGATCCGCACCGCCCGTCAGCCGCTCACCGTTCCCGGTTGATTGTGGCGGGCGAGACCGGAAAGGGGAAGACCTTGGCGGTACCGATGGGCCCTGGAGTGCTCCCACCAGTGGGCCGAACCGACCGGCCGTGACCCAGGAGACGCAGGCGATCACCTCCGGTACTCCCGGCGCGTCGATGGGCCTCACCTGCGACGCTTCCACCATGGCGAGACCGGGTCCGCCGGCGGTTCGCGGCGGGTCCGCACCGGCGGCCCACGGGTCGCGTGACGACCGCCGCCGGCACGACGGTGGCACCCTCGGCGCGAAGGAGCAGCAGATGTCGGTGTTGGACCGGTTCCGGCTGGACGGTCGGGTCGCGATCGTCACCGGGGCGTCCTCCGGTCTCGGGGTGGACTTTGCCCGCGGCCTCGCCGAGGCCGGCGCGGACGTGGTCCTCGGCGCCCGGCGGGTCGAGCGGCTCGAGGACACCGCGAAGCTGGTGGAGGCGGCCGGCCGGCGGGCCCTCGCCGTCGCCGCCGACGTGGCCGACCCGGCCAGCGCCGAGCGGATCACGGCGGCTGCGATGGAGGCCTTCGGCCGGGTGGACGTCCTGGTCAACAACGCCGGGATCGGGACGGCCGTGCCGGCCCTGAAGGAGACGCCCGAACAGTTCCGCTCCGTCCTGGACGTCAACCTCAGCGGCTGCTACTGGATGGCGCAGGCCGCCGCCCGAGTGATGCGGCCGGGCAGCAGCATCGTCAACATCTCCAGCGTGCTGGGCCTGACGACCGCCGGGCTGCCGCAGGCCGCCTACACGGCCAGCAAGGCCGGGCTGTTTGGGCTCACCCGGGATCTGGCCCAGCAGTGGACCGGCCGCCAGGGCATCCGGGTGAATGCGCTCGCCCCCGGCTTCTTCCGCAGCGAGATGACGGACGAGTACCAGCCCGGCTACGTCGAGACGCAGTTGACGCGGGTCCTGGACGGTCGCTTCGGGGAGCCGGCGGAACTGACCGCCGCGCTGCTCTTCCTGGCCTCGGACGCCGGCAGTTTTGTCACCGGGCAGACGCTCGTGGTGGACGGCGGTTTCAGCATCACGTGATGCGCCGCGGCGAGGAGCGCGTCCGTCAAACCATCCGTGTACCGCCGATCGGAGTCCGGATCGGTAACCGCCAACCGGGCCAGGAGCCGTCCGGGTTGTCCGGCAAGCCCGGATCGTCCGTAGGCAAGGTTCTCCGGGTCATCGTCATCCCGGACGGCCTCGCGTTCTTGACACGGAGTCCGTTCTCCGGACTGAGTCGCGTTTTCCGGATGGCGTCGCGGTTCCGGATGGCGTCGCGGTTCCGGATGGCGTCGCGGTTCCGGATGGCGTCGCGGTTCCGGATGGCGTCGCGGTTCCGGATGGCGTCAGTTCTCAAGTGGCATCAGTTCGGCCGCGAAGGAATCGAGGAAGCTCGGCCAGCCGTCCGGCGTCGTCATCGGGTGGACGACGAACTTGCTCACCCCGGCGGCGAGGTACTCGCCGATCAGCTCTCGCGCCGCGGCCCACCCGACCGGCATGAGCCGCGCCGGATCGACATCGGGGTAGCGCCCCCGCAGCGCCGCCAGCGAGTCGGCGGCCGGCGGCGCGAAGGCGACGCGCAGGCTCAGCCCGAAGTGGTCGTCGTCGATCCGCCGGCCGGCCGCCGCAGCGGCCGCGTTGATCTCGGCGATGCCGGCCGCCGCCTGCTCGGGGCTGACCATGCTCGCCAGCCAGCCGTCGCCGAAGCGGCCGATCCGACGCAGGGCGGCCGGGGCCGCGCCGCCGAGCCAGATGTCCAGCGGTCGGGTGGGCAGCTCCCCGATACCGACGTCGGTGAAGTCGAAGAACTCGCCGTGGAAGGTCACCCGCGGCTCGCGCAGCAGCCGGCGCAGGACATCCAGGGCCTCGTCGAACACCTCGCCTCGGCGGCCCGCCGTCGGCGCGGCCTGGGCCCCGGTCCGCCCCGGGGGAAGCGGGTAGGCGGGCCGGTCGGCCGGCCGGCCCGGGGCGAGGCCGAGCACCGGCAGCACCCGACGCGGGGCGAGCAGCGCCAGCGACGCCAGCTGCTTGGCGAGCAGCACCGGATTGCGACCCGGCAGCACCGCCACCCCGGTACCGATCTTCAGCCGGCTGGTGCGGCCCAGGGCGAAGGCCATCCCGGCGAGCGGGTCCACGGCGGGCGTGGAGAGCTGCTCGGACAGCCACAGCGAGTCGATCTCGAGCTTCTCGAGCCGGTCCACCAGGGCCGCGAACCCGGCCGGCGCGACGCTGCCGAAGCCAATGCCGATCCGGACCTTCATCGGTTCTCCATCCCGGCCCGGGATCCGTCGACGCCCGAGCCCTCGCCCCATAGTGGGCGCTGAACGAGCGACGTGGGTCACCTTTGCGGGCGCGGGTCACCGCCGCGGGCACTGCGCGGGCCCCGAGTCCGCCCGACGATGGGCGCCCGGCGGCACCGAGCGGTCACGGTCCCGCTGCCCGCACGCTTCGTGTCGGGCAGCAGGCGCTCAGCGAGCGGCGGTGTCGATGCCCGGCACGGCGGCGAGATCCGCGCGCAGACCGGCGACCACCTCGGTGATCAGGGGCTGGCGCAGGACCGCCCGGTGGTCCCCGAGGATGCGTCGGATCGATGCGGGACCGGTGAGTACCCCGCGCCAGGCCTCGATCTCGTCGTGGTCGTCGGCGAGCCAGACGACCGTGCNCCCCTCGTAGGTATGCGGGCGGTAGGCCATCGTGAGGATGCGGCCCTGGTTGTGGAAGATGTCGTAGCGGTGCGTCCCGCGGAAGCGGACGACCCCGGCGAGCGGGAGCTCGACGAGCTGCCGCAGCCGGTCGGCCACCACCCGCGGGCTCAGCGCGGGGCCGTCGTCGGCGGCGAGCGGCCCGGGGCCGGCCGAGCTCGGGATGTCGGCCTGCCGGTCCGGATGCCGGCCCTCCAACTGGCTTGTCGGGATGATCGCGCCGGTGCGGGTCAGCCGGGCGGTGCCCGGCAGGTAGGTGTCGATCAACGCCAGCAGGCCGACCTCGTGGCCCGCCCGCCGCAGCAGCCGGGCGACCTCGAGCGCGATCAGGCCGCCGAACGAGTGCCCCACCAGCAGATACGGGCCGACCGGCTGCAGCAGCCGGAGCTCGGCCACATGCCGGCGGGCCGCGGCCGCCACCGACCAGTCCGGGATGCCGCGCTGTTCGAGAGCGTGCGCCTGCAGGCCGTAAACGCGGCGTTCGGCGGCGAAGTGCCGGGCGAACGGCAGCAGGGCGATGGCGGGTGCGCCGGCCTCGGGGAAGCAGAACAGCGGGGTGCCGGGCGCGGCGGCGGTCAGTGACACCACGGTGGGATGGCGGTCCGCCTCGCCCTGCTGGGCGGCCCAGACGGCGGCGAACCCGGCCGGCGTACGGGCCGCCACGATCTCCGACACGTCCAGCGCCACCCCGAACTCGTCGCGCAGGATCGCCGCGAGCTCGCCCGCGGCCGCCTCCCCGCCCGGGGTGCCCACGACGTCCTCGTGCGGGCCGGTGGCGGCGACCCCGAGCACGCGGGCCCACAGCAGCGTCGCGGCCATCTCGTACGGGCCGTCCCCCGCCGGGTCGGCGGCCGGGACGGGGCCGGTGGACCGTGCGGACGCCGGGACGTCCCCAGAAGCCGGGACGACCTCGGAAGCCGGGACGTCCACGAGCGCCGTGCCGACATCGGCGCGGTCCGGACTCGGTGACGAGGAATCGGGCAGCCGATCGGCCGCGGACGTGCCCAGCAACGACATCACCCCACAGGACTATGCGAAGGCCACATTGAACACCAATGCCGGACTAGCCCGACACACCCGTCGGTGCCGTCCGGTGCGGCGGCGTTCCCTGCGCCGCGCCACCGTGCGCGACCGGCCTCCGCGACCCCCGCGACCAGCAGGCGACCCGGTCCCGGGCGGTCAGGCCGGCCCCCGCGCCGCGGTGCGGCGGGCCGCCCGGTCCCGAGTTGCCATTGACGCCAGCGGGCCTCGGCGTTCACCGTGGAGACGTGGGTGATGTGGGCAAACCCGAACGGATCGTCGAGGACGAGCCGATCAGCTTCCCTGATGCCGAGCCGTTGACGATCCCGGCCGTCCCGGCCGCCCCCGCGCCGGAACCAGAACCGGAGCCGGTGCCCGGGTGAGCCTGCTCGGCTGGCGCCAGTGGGCGGTGGACGGCCAGGGGCAGCTACGCCCGGCCTGGACGCCGTGGTCGCCGTTCCCTCCGGGCATGCTGCTGTGGCGGGCCGACGGCATCACGCAGGCGCGCTGTCTGCGAACGAAGCGGCTCGACTCAACCACCGCCAGCGAGCCTTGGCCGGGGCACGACCGGGTGCCGGACGAGCACCGGGTGCCGGACGAGCACTGCCTGTGCGGCCTGTACGCCTGGCGCACCCCGGAGATCCTCGCCGCGGCGCGCCGGCCTCGTTGGACCGCGCTGCCCTGCGTGGTCGGCGTGGTCCGGTTGGGCGGGCGGATCATCATCGGCGAGCGGGGTTACCGCGCGGAACGCGGCTATCCCGTCGCCGTGCTCGACCGCCACGGCGTCGTGTCCACCGGCTACGCCATCGCGAGATATCGCACTTTTTCCGCCCTCGTCGCCGAGTGGGCGCCATCCGGGCCCGAGGCGACGGGCATCGATCGAATCGCCGGATGAATCCGGCCAAATAACGCGCCACCGCGGCCGATGTGCCGCCAGCCGGTCGGGACGCTCCCAGGAACGGGTATCTCCTGCGGGACCACTCCCACCAACGCCGGTCACACTGCGCACCTAATCCAGTGCGTTTTGCTCCTAATGGAGGTAGCCGGGGCGGATATCGTCGGCAACGTCACGCATCCCGACGAGTGCGGGCAGCACGTCGGGCCGCGGGGCACGCGAGGGGGGGACCGTCGTGACCAGCTCCGAGATCAGCAGTACCGGAACCCCGCGAAGGGGAGCTCCGAAGACCAGCAGCCCGCGGACCGCGGCTGCCGGCGCGTATCCGATGGTCACGCCCGCCGGGCAGCGGCAACTCTCCACGGCGGACGCCCGCGACCGGGGGCGGCTGGTGCCGCTCGCGGTGGCGCTCGGCTACCTGATCCTGTCCGTCTGGATCTTCCGCGCGAGTTGGCGACATCTCGGGGAGGTCACCTACGGCGGCAATGACGCCTACCTGTTCTCGTGGTTCCTCGGTTGGACGCCGCATGCGTTCGGCAGCGGGCTCGACCCGTTCCTGACCCACCGCATCAACTCCCCCGCCGGCGCGAACATCCTCTGGAGCACGCCGGTGCTGCTGCTCGGCCTGCTCGCGGCGCCGATCACCCTGCTCGGCGGTCCCGTGACCACGCTGACGGTGCTGCTCACGCTCGCCCCCGTGGTCAGCGGCCTCGCCCTGTTCTGGGTGCTGCGCCGCTGGGTCCGCGACGGCCCCGCCGCCCTCGCCGGCCTGCTCTACGGTTTCGGGCCGTACCTGATCGGCAGCTCCTACGGCCACCTGCNCCTGGCGTTCGCCCCGTTCCCGCCGCTGGTGCTGCTGCTGCTTGACGACCTGGTCGTCCGCGGCCGCAGCCCGCGGCGCACGGGGATCCTGCTGGGGCTCGCGGCGGCCGCCCAGGCCCTCATCGGCGAGGAGATCCTCGCGACCTCGGCGCTGACGGCGGCGGTCGGGCTCGTGGTCCTCACCGTCCGCAACCGTGCGGTGGCCCGCGAGCGGCTGGGCCCCGTGCTGCGCGGTCTCGCGACGGCCGCGCTGGTGGCCGCCGCCCTGCTCGCCTGGCCACTGGGCGTGCAGTTCTTCGGCGGGCAGCGGGTCCATGGCTCGATCCAACCGTCCGGCATCGCCGTGACCGACCTGTGGAGCTTCGTCACGCCGACGCCGCTGCAGGAGATCGCCCCGGACCTCGCCCTGCGGCACAGCCTGCGCTTCACCGGCAACGCCGTCGAGGTGGGCGGCTACCTGGGGATTCCCCTGATCCTGCTGGCGCTGGCCGCGGCGGTCCGCGCGCGCCGCCACCCGCTCGTCGGCGTCCTCGCCCCCGTCGGTCTGGTGATGGCGGTCCTCTCGCTGGGCGATCACCTGCACGTCGATGGCCGCGCCACGGCGATCCCGCTGCCCTGGCTGGTGCTCGAACGGGTGCCCGTGCTCCACAACGCCCTGCCCTCACGGTTCGCGCTGTACGTGATGATGTGCGCGGCCGCCCTGACGGCCGTCGGCCTGGACCAGATGGCCGAGCGGGGCCGGCGCGCCACCGACGCGGCGGGTGTCCCGCCGGTGGACGGCACGTTCCCGGACCTGTACAGCCCCATCGCCGGTCGCGGTCGGCATCAGGCGGCCGGCCGGCTGGGGCAGGCCGGCGGATCGAGGCCGGCCGAGAAGGCGGGGCAGGCCGGGAGGGCGGCTGGATGGCGCGTCCGGCTCGCCCGATCGGGCACCGCCCTGGTGACCGCCGGGGCGCTGGCCACGCTCGTGCCCGCCCCGTTGCTCACCACGCCGGCCCATACTCCCGCGTTCTTCACCGGCGACGGGGTGCGGCAGATACCGGCGGACGCCACCGCCCTCGTCGTCCCCTACCCGCATCCCCAGCAGGCGCAGGCGATGCTGTGGCAGGCCGAGGCGGACTTCCGCTTCGTCATGCCCGGCTGCTACTGCACCGTGCCGGGGCCGACCGGCCGGGCCTCGTTCCACGGCCCCGGCGACGCCCTGACCTCCGCCCTCATCGACATCGACAACGGCACGACGACGGCGGCGGCCGTCTCCGGATCGCCCCAGGTCCGCGATGCGTACGAGCGGCTGTCCCCGGACGCGGTCGTGCTGGGACCGGCCCGCCAGCCGGCCGAGCTGCGTGCGCTGCTGGGCAGCCTCGTCGGCCACCCGCCACGGCACGTCGGCGGGGTCGACCTGTGGTTGCCCGCGGGGTGACCTGCCGCGGGCACCACCCGCACCGGCGCCCCGCACCGAGGCCACCCGCCACGACGCCACCCGCGCCGATGTCGACCGCGCCGATGTCGCCCAGCGGACAAGCCGAGCCGCCGGGAAGAATCGCCGCCCGGAAGGTTTTGGCGAGAAGCTGACCGAAGGACGGACAATCGCGCCGCCCGGCCGGGAACCTGCGACGACGATTCCTCTACGATTTCCGCATTCCGCGACCACGGTTGTCGGCGGCCAACAGTCCAGAGCGGAGGACGCGTGGTGTCGACGGAGCAACCGGCGGGCCATCGGCCGGAACGGCTGACCCGACGCCAACGCGGCGCCGCGGGCAGCGTCGTCGTGCTCGCCGTCGCCGTCGCCGCCGTCCTCGCCGCGACATCCGCGCGTTCCTCGGCGGTGGACAGCTGGCCGCCCGCCGGCCACTCTGCATGCAGATCCGTGCAGATCTTCACCGGCAGCGTCGGTTCCCCGTACAACCAGTTTGCCCGGGTGCTCCGTGCCCGGCTGGCGGCGGCGCCGGAACACTTCGACGTGGACGTGGTGGAGACGGCCGGTTCGACGGAAAACATCTACGACCTGGAATCCCCCGAGCCGCCCCGCTGCGGGCTGGCCATCGCCCAGCTCAACACCACCGTGGACGCCACCGAGGGGGTGAACCAGTTCGACCCGACCCGCGGCGGTCACCCGGTGGCGGGCCTGCGCACCCTGGGGCCGGTGCACCGGGACCTGCTGCACGTGATCGTCCGGGACCGCCCGCTCGGCCCCGACGACCGGCGGGTCGACCAACTGGCCGACCTGTGCCACCGGACCATCGCGGCGGGCCGGCCGGGCTCGGGCGTCCGCCAGATCGGCGACGTCCTGCTGCGGGTCGGGTTGCCCGACTGCCACCCCGACCTCGACGACTCGTCCATCGACGACGCACTGCGGCGGCTGTCGGGGGGCACGGTGGACGCGGTCATCTGGGCCGGCGGCGCGGGCACCCGACAGATCAGGACCGCCATCGCCGCCGGTGCCCGGCTGCGCCTGCTCGATCTTTCCGAGTTCCGGGCCCCGATCACGAAGGACTGGAACACGTTCTACGGCAACCGGCAGCACTTCTACGCCGGCGAGGTGTTCGGCGCCGGCAGCCTGGGCCCCACGGACTACGCGGGGATCCGCCAGATCCAGACCGTCACGATTCCCAACGGCCTGATCGCCCGCACCGACACCGACCCGGCGCTGGTCCGCCGGGCGACCGCCGAGCTGTACCGGGACCAGGGCGACTACGAGGCGGCGCTCTGGGGCACCAACCCCACGCACCGGCGTATCCCGGATGCCCTGTCCATTTACGAAGGGCCACTTTTCTGCTATATACCGCTGCATCCGGCAGCCGCGGAATACTACCTTAGGGAATTCCGGCGGGTACCGAGCTGCGGGACGACCTGACGTGACCGGAACCCGCAAAAGCATGGTGCCCGAAGGCGGGACCGCCGGAGACTGGGGCTAGAGGACACACCGTGCTGAGACCACTGACCGACACCGACCCCCGGATGATGGGGCCGTACCGCCTGCACAACCGCATCGGCGCCGGCGGCATGGGCGTCGTCTACCTCGGGTTCGCGGACGAGGATCGGCCGGTCGCGGTGAAGGTGCCGCACGAGGCGTACGCCAGCGATCCGGAGTTCCGCGCGCGGTTCCGCTCGGAGGTCACGGCCGCGCGGCACGTCCAGGCCAGCACCGTCGCCAGGGTGATCAACGCCGAGGTGGAGGGCTCGCGTCCCTGGCTGGCGACGGAGTACGTGCCGGGCCCGACGCTGCACGCCGCCGTGCTGGAGCACGGCCCGCTCGTCGACCGGCATCTCGACAACCTCACGATCGGGCTCGCTGCCGCCCTGGAGGCCATCCACGACGCCGGGGTGGTGCACCGCGACCTGAAACCGGCGAACATCGTCATGTCCTGGGCCGGACCGAAGGTCATCGACTTCGGTGTCGCCCGCTCGGCCGAGTACACCGGCTACACCCAGGCCGGCGAGCTGGTCGGCACGATCGCGTGGATGTCCCCCGAGCAGCTCGACGGGCAGACCGCGAGCCCCGCCGCGGACATCTTCGCGTGGGCCTGCTGCGTGGTGTTCGCCGCGACCGGGCGTCGCCCGTTCCGCGGCGAGACCCAGGAGATCGTCGCGCTGCGGATCGGGGCGGCCGACCCGGATCTCGACGGCACCCCCGATCGGTTGCTCGACGCGGTATCCCGCTGCCTGGCGAAGGATCCCGCGCAGCGCCCCCCGGCCGGCGAGCTCGTCCGGTTGCTCACCCGCCGGCTCTCCCGGCCCGCGACCGCCGACCACGGAACGCCGACCACTCCCTCGCCGACCACTCCCTCGCCGACCACTCCGCCGACGCCCGACCCGCCGACGCCCGATCCCCGGACGCCCGACTCGCCGACGCCCGGCCCCCCGACACCCGGCCCGCGAGGCGCCGAGGACCGCGGCGCGGATCACGACGAGACCCGGTTGGCGCAACCCGGGCCGCCGCCAACCCCACCACCCACCCCGCCGCCACCCACCCCGCCGCCACCCATCCCGTTGCCACCACCGGCCCCCTCGCCGGCCCCCGTCCGATCCCCCGCCGCCAACCAGGCGGGCGGTGATCTTCCCGTCCGGCCGGCCGCGCCCACGGTGGTCCGGCTGCCGGCCGTGCCGAGCGGGATGCTGGTCGCGCTGCTCGCCGCCGGCGGGCTCGTCGGCGCGTTCGGGATCTGGGCGGCGGGTACCGCCCGGGCGGGCCACGCGGTCTTCGGCCCCGCGGCGGCCACCGTTACCGGGGCGATCTGCGCCCAGATGCTGTTCCTGAGCAACCGGGCGATCGGTGCCGCGGTCACGGTCCTGGCCGCCGTCGCCGGGTCCGGCGGTGGGGTGCTGCTGGCCCGAGCCCTGGATGTCGACGAGCCCGGCCGGGTGCTGCTGTCCGTAGCGGTTGCCCTGGTCGTGGCTGCGGCCGGCGCGTTCGCCATGCTGCCGCCCCGGCCGGCCACCACCGGCGCCCGGCCGGGGGTGGCCGCAAACCCTGCCGCCGCGGGTCCGGCGCCCGACCCGAGGGCGTCGGGGCAGGACCCGAGGGCGTCGGGGCAGGACACCGACGACGCCGGGCGCTCCCTGCTGCGCCCGGCGCCCTGACCGGCGGCGACCGGCCGGGACGGGCGCTGGGGACGGTCGCCGCCGGCGGCGACCGCGCCGCGGGTGACCAACACCATGGCGACACGATGAAGACGCAGATCAGCATGGGCATGCCGATCGGCGCAAGGCGGCGGTCCGGCGCCGGTCGTGATATTTCGGTTCACCTGGGAAGCTGGCCTGCGACAATGAACGAAGCCAAGGGGGTGTCGTGGCTGCCGTTCCGGTAGGCAACCGCGTGGTGGCGGGCCGATACCGACTCGTCGCGCGTCTGGGTGCGGGTGCGATGGGGACAGTCTGGCGCGCCTTCGATTCCGTCCTGGAAACCGAGGCGGCGCTCAAGGAGATCGAGTTCGCTGGCGGCGTCGCGGGCGCCGAGCGGGCGGACCGGGTCGAGCGGGCGTTGCGCGAGGCGCGGCACGCCGCCAAGCTGCGCGGCCACCCCCACGTCGTCACGATCCTCGATGTCGTCCTCGAACACGGCCTGCCCTGGATCGTGATGGAGCTCGTGCCGTCCCGGTCCCTGTTCGAGGTCGTGCGCGACGACGGCCCGTTGCCCACCGCCGAGGTCGCCCGGATCGGGATCGCGATGCTCGACGCGCTCGTCGCCGCCCGCGATCACGGCATCGTCCACCGCGACGTCAAGCCGTCCAACGTGCTGATCGGGACGGACGGCCGGGTCGTGCTCACCGACTTCGGCATCGCCACCGGCGACGGCGATCCAACGCTCACGGTCACCGGCGTGCTGGGAACCCCCCTTTACATGGCCCCGGAACGGCTCGACAACCGGCCGGCGACCTTCGAGGCGGACCTGTTCAGCCTCGGGGGCACGCTGTACTACGCCGTGGAGGGGCACCCGCCGTTCGAGCGGGACAGCTTCGGCGCGATGCTGGCCGCCATCCTGCTTCACCCGCCCGCCCCGACTCGGCGGGCCGGCGCCCTCGGCCCGGTGCTCGACGGCCTGCTGGCGAAGGACCCCGCCCAGCGGCCGACTCCGGCCCGGGCCCGGGAACTGCTCGAGCAGGCCGCCCGCTCCTGGCCGCAGCCCGGGGTGAGCGGCGGGGACGCCCTGTCCTGGCACCTGCGGTATTCCGTGCCGCCCGGCGGGAACGGCGACGCGCCGGGCCGGTTCACCGGTTCGCTGCCGGAGGTCTCCGCGGCTCCCGGCTCGCTCCGCGCCGCGAACCCCACCAGCGCGGGCGGGCCGGGCGGCGGTCTCGACGACTGCGACGAGGCGACGCGGGTGGCGGGCCGCACCAGCCACCAGCCGCCCCCCGACCTGCCGCCGACGCGGTTCCCCGAGCCACCGGATGCCACCCCCGGTGCCGAGCCGGCGATGGCGGATCGCCCGGCGGCACCGGCGGAGCTCACCGCGGTGGAGCAGGACGGCGCGGTGCTGCTGCGCTGGGCGCCGTCGGTCACCCCGGGGGCGTGCTACCGGGTGTCACGGGTACTGGCGGACCCGTCCGCGCCCAACGGCCGCCGCGAACGCAGCCTGGGCATCACCACCGGCACCGAGCTGTTCGACGCCGGGGCACCCAGAGGCGTCCCGCACTGGCACGAGGTGGTCGCGATGGTCGGCGGCGCCTCGGGCCGACTGCGCTCGACGCCGGTCCGCACGCCGACCCGCACGCTGCTGCCGCCGGTCACCGCGCTGCGGGCCAGCATGACCAATGACGCGGTCGCGCTGTCCTGGCGGCCCATGCCGGAACGCGACGAGGTGATGATCGAGCGGACGTTCGCCGAGACCTCGCCGCTGTCGGGGGCGAAGCGCCGCTTCCGCGGCGCCGGCGGCTACTTCCTCGACGAGGACACCGCGCCCGGCGCGATCTACCGCTACCGGGTCTGGGCGGCCGGGCCGGACGGCTCGGATGCGCTGGCCCCCTCCGGGGTGGCTGAAGTGGTGGTCCGGGTCGTCGCCCGCCCGCGGCCGGTGCTGGACCTGGAGGCGCGCGCCACGCTCGGCGGGACCGTGCTGGGGTGGACGACCGTGCCCGGCGCCATCGTCCGGATCTACGCGACGGAGGCTCCCGAGCAGGCCGGACTGGCCGGAACCGGCCCGTTCGGACCAGCCGACCACGAGGTCGGCGTGGGCTCGCTGGAGGGCCGGGCCCGCTTGGTCGGAGAAAGCCGCCGCGGACGCCTCGTCGACCGGCAGGCGATCGGCACGGTCGTCTACACGCCGATCACGATCGCCGAGGACCGGGCCGTGATCGGCGCGGCGGTCAGTCACCGCGAGGTCTGACCGCCACCGAGGCCGACGTCAGTCAGGCGGGCGGCCGCCGGTCAGCGCCGTGAGCCGGGTCGTCGCGAACAGCAGTCGGTCGACCATGGCCGCGCGCCGGGCCGTGTCCAGGGTCTGGGCGGCAACCAGGCCGAGGGCCACGGTGACTCGACCGTCCCGGCCGAACACGGGCGCGCAGATCTCCCCCACGGGCCACGACTTCGCCTCGTCCGGGTCCAGGACCTCGTAGTCCCGCTCGGCGAGGGTCCGCAGCAGCTCGTCCCGCTCCCGGCGCGGGCCCGGGTCGGTCGGCGCGTCCGCGACCTGGTCGACCACGTCGCGCAGCCGCCAGCGCAACGCGTCGTCCGCCGTCACCGAGTAGCCCCGTTCCCGCACCACATCGATTACCCGCCGATGCCGGCACGCCGGCTCCCCCGCCCGGGTGGGGTCCACCGGCGCGACGTTCACCGGCGCGACGTTCACCGAGACGGTGTCCGTGCACGCGGCGGGGGCGCAGGTGGGGCCTGCGGCGGCGAGCCAGGCGTCGACGGCGGCAGGGGGCGCCCAGGCCAGGTGCACGGCGCCGACCGGCGGGCGTAACGGCAGCGTCTGGCCGACCCGCATGGACAGCCCGAACAGGGTGGAGCGGGGGACACGGGCCAGGACGAGCAGGTTGCCGGCGAAGGTCGTGGTCGCGAACGTCTCGAGGTCGAGGTCCGCGGTCAGTGACTCCAGCTCCGCACGGGCCAGCCGCGCCAGCCGCGCCCGGTCCCCGTCGGCGGCGGCGACTGCCAGCGCCGAGGGGCCCAGGGCGTACGTGCGGTGCCCGTCGTCGCGGTGGACGAACCCCTGCTCGACCAGGGCGAGCAGCATCGCCTGGCAGGTGCTCTTGTCCATGCCGACGGCCCGGGCCAGCTCCGAGAGCGAGTAACCGGACTCGCCGTGGCCGCCGAGGAAACTCAGCAGGCGGCCGACCCGGACGGCGGACCCGGACGGCTTCACCGCCACCGTGCCGACCTCACCACCGCGACGCCGGCAGCCACGGCCACCCCACCCGTACGCGCCCCACCCGTACGCGCCCCACCCGTACGCGCCCGACCCACAGCCACCCCGCCTACAGCCTTTCCGCCAGCCTCTCCGCCCACCGCCATCGTTCCGACCTCGACCGTTCCGACCTCGGCCGCTCCGACCTCGACCGCCACCAGCGGACCTCCCCATCGTCAGTGATGTTGCGGGATGACCGAGATCATCCCCCGACCGTGCCAGTCGGGCCAGCCACCGCGGGGCGTCCGGGCGCACGCGGGCCGCCCCGCGGCGGGGGGTCACGCCGGTGGCGGCCGCCCCGGCGGGCGCCACCGCGCGGCCGGATGCCAGCATGAACCACCGTGGGCAGTCCAGAAAACGACGCCGCGACCAGCGGCACGATCGACAGCGCAGACATGATCGACAGCGCAGACACGAACAACAGCGTGGGCACGATCGACGGCACCGGCGGCGGTGAGCAGCCACCCGCCTACGGATACCTCGACATAGATCCCGAGACAGCCCGGCGGGCCAGCCGCATCTACTGGGACGACGCGGCCGCGGACTACCAGGCCGAACACGGCGCCTTCCTCGGTGACAGCGACTTCTGCTGGAGCCCCGAGGGGCTGCGCGAGTCCGAGCTCCGGCTGCTCGGGGACGTGGCCGGCCGCACCGTCCTGGAGGTCGGTTGCGGCGGCGCCCAGTGCGCGCGGTGGCTGCGGCGCCAGGGTGCCCGGGTGGTCGGCTTCGACCTGTCCGGCGGCCAGCTCGCCCAGGCCCGCACCTACGCGGCCCGCACCGGCATCGAGGTGGCGCTGGTCCAGGCCGACGCGGTCGCGCTCCCGTTCGCGGACGAGAGCGTCGACGTGGCCTGCTCGGCGTTCGGCGCGGTCCCGTTCGTGGCCGACAGCGGGGCGGTGATGCGGGAGGTCGCCCGGGTCCTGCGACCCGGCGGGCGCTGGGTGTTCTCGACGACCCATCCGTTCGTGTGGTGCCTGCCGGACGATCCGGACGAAAACGGGCTGCGGGTATTCCACAGCTACTTCGACCGGCGCGCCTACACCGAGCACGACGAGCAGGGCCAGGCGATTTACACGGAGACGCATCGCACGATCGGCGACCGGGTCCGTGAGATCGTCGCGGCCGGGCTGATCCTGCACGACATCATCGAGCCGGAATGGCCGGCCGGCCAGGAGCGAACCTGGGGGCAGTGGGGGCCGGTGCGCGGCGGGTACGTGCCCTCGACCTCCATCTTCGTCACGAGCCGGCCGCCGGCCCGCTAGTTTTCGCCACCCGGCAGGTGTGAGGGCATCGATGCCGGGCAAACCCTCCCCAGGCGTCACCGGATAGGCCGGAAATGACACGAAGACCGGCCCGGAAACCGACGAAAGGGAGGCATCACTATGAAGATTCTGCGTCGCATGCGGCACGAGGTTCGGCACGACGTCAATCAGGCGGACCGTTCCGCCGCCCGCGGGCTGCGCCGCCTACGCCGCCGGCGCAGCCGGACCGCCTCCACCACCACGACCACCGGCACCCGCTACTGATCGGCATCCCCTGCTGATCGGCACTCTCTGCTGATCGGCACTCCCTGCCGATCGCAGTAGCGGCGACGAACCCGGGCGACCCCGGGGTTCTGGGCGGGCGCCCGCCCAGAACCCCGGGGTCGTCTGCTGTCTGAAGGTCTCCCACCGGCGAACCGCCGCAGCCGGCGAACACGAACGGCGGTCGGCTCGGATGCGGCGAGCGAGGAACGCTCCGCTCAACGCGACGCCGCTTTGTCCCACGGTGCACACAACGCCCTAGGGCGCGGGGAGGTACCCCGATCGCCCCCGTTATGGTGAGCCCCGCATTCGCCGTTGGGGGCAGACCGTGTATCACGCTCACTCCGCACCCGGAGATGCCACGTTCAGGCGCG
Organism: Frankia sp. ACN1ag; assembly: GCF_001414035.1. Classification (NCBI taxonomy): domain Bacteria; kingdom Bacillati; phylum Actinomycetota; class Actinomycetes; order Frankiales; family Frankiaceae; genus Frankia; species Frankia sp. ACN1ag. The sequence continues at coordinate 50,917 of NZ_LJPA01000045.1, forward strand.
GCATTCCGGGGGTTCGCGCGTGCACGGGGGTGGCGCTCGCGCTGGCGCTGGTCGGCCTCGCGGCCGGGTGCTCCGCCAGCGACACCGTCTCGTTCACCCCTGCGCCGCACGCGACGCGGGTCGCGCCCACCGTCGAGGCCGACCCGTTGCCGCCGCTGAGCAAGTTCATCACCCAGCCGGATGGCAGCCAGGTGACGACGGTCAGCGCCGACTACCTGTTCGACTCGAACAGCAGCGAGCTGCGGGGGGAGGCGATGACCGCGTTGCAGCAGGTCCTGCCGGCGATCCGGGAGCATCCCGGCCCCATCTCGGTGATCGGCTACAGCGACGGGCTGGGGCGGACCGAGGACAACCAGAAGCTGTCGCTGGAACGGGCGAAGTCCGTCGAGGCGTGGCTGGCGACGCAGAACATCCCCAGCTCCGTGCTGGATGTCGAGGGCAGGGGCGAACAAGGCGCGCAGGACGGCGTCGCCGACGCGAGCCGACGCCGAGTGGAGATCGTGCTTCGATGACGTGCGACGTTTCCGCCGGTCCGCCGGTGACCCCGGGCGCGGCCGGGACGGGTGAAGCCGCAGCCCGGCCCCGGGGCCGAAGCCGGCGTCTGCGCGGCCGGCTGGCCGGGCTGGTGGCGGCGGCCATGCTGGCGACGCCGATGCTCGCCGCCTGCGACGGCGGCCTGCTCGGCACGTCCAAGGCGGACGGCCCGCTCGACTGCTCCAAGTACCAGGAGTCCACGCCCGCGGCCGGCGCACCGCTGCTGCTGGTACTGCTCGACGTGACCGACAACTCGGCCGCTACCGCGCAGCGCGTCGCGACCCGGGTCCAGCCCTACCTCGACACAGCACTGAAGAACGGCGCCTACATCCGGCTCGTCGCCAGCGGCGGCACGGCTATGACGTACTCGGACTGCTTCCACGGCGATCGGATGTTCCAGATCAAACGGAACAACAACCGGCGCGAGGAGAAGGACCGGGTCGCCGCCGCCAAGGCCCTCGGCACGGAGATCGACCACGTCGTCCAGACCGAGCGGGTCAGCGCGAAGGGCAGCGCCACAGGTCTGCTCGCCGGCATCAACGACGAGCTCAACACCGTCCGATCCACACCCGACGTAAAAGTCACCGATGTGACCGTCCTCGTCTGGAGNGACCTGCTCGGCACCGGTCAGGACTCCGACTGCCTCAACGTCGACGGCAAGAAGGCGTCCGCGCCCATCGCCGAGGCGCTGGTAAAACGGTGCTTCGAAACCCAGCAGATCACCGCGGTGGGCAACGACAAGGTCCGGTTCCTCGGGGTCAACGAGGGCGCGGCGGATCGGCCGCAGCAGGATCTCGCCCGTTACCTCAAGGGCGAGCTGTGTCGACGGATCAGCAGTGACTGCAGCTAGCTCCACCATCCCGACCATCCCGACCATCCAGACTGACCCGACCATCCCGACCGACCCGCCCGTCCCAGCCGCTCGTCCGTCCGCGCCCGTCGCGGCAGCCCCCGAGCTCCCGGAGCACCCCGTCCGCAACCACCGCGGCACACACCACGCCGATCCATCCGAACCGCTGCTGGCCACGACGGCGCCGGTGGAACTCAAGCCGAGGAGACGACCGATGGGCGTTCTGCACGAGCCCGAGGACCAGCACTTCAGCCCGGCGCTGATGCGCTCGACGGTTGTGATCACCGGTTGCCTGGTCATGCTCGCGGTGCTGGAGATCTGGGTCTGGCTGACTCTGTCGTCCCCGTTCGCGAAGGTCTCCGTCACCGGATCAATGATCGTGACGGCGCTCAGCTTCTTCATCACCGGCAACACCTTCCGGCTGCGCGACATCCGGCGCCGGGTGGGCAACCGTGCTCGGGCCGGCCGGATCGCCCCGATCGACGCGCTGTCCACCCTGCCGCCGCGGGAGACGATCGCCCGCCGCTTCATGCTCGGCGCCGTCGGCGCCGTGGTCGGCGTCGGCACCCTCGTGCTGACCATGGTCTTCTCCGGTGACGAACAGCAGGGGGCGCGCGAGGCCATGGTCGCCTCGGTGCTCGGCATCGTCTGCGCCATGCTCTGCTTCGTCGGCGGCACCTTCGCTCGCCCCATTGACTGACCGCTCATCCCCATTGACTGACCGCTCATCCCCATCGACTGACCGCTCATCCCCATTGACTAAACCGCCCATCGGGACCGACATCGGAAAAGTAGGAGCCTGAAACGGTGCTGCGCAGGGGAAACCAGCCAGGGCGTCTGGCCAAGCAGCTCATCCGCCGGGTGGGAGACGCCGACATCGCGCTGGCGGGTGCGGAGACCCGCCCCAAGGTCCTCAAGAGCCTGGAGGACGCGGAGGTCCAGGAGGTCCGGGCCGCCGTCCGGGCCGACGGCCGGACCCTTGAGGAGCTGATCGCCGAGCTCCGGATGGAGATTGACTCTCGGGCCGAGCGCCGCGAGCGGCGAACCGAGCTGATCAAGAACAAGGTCGAGCAGGGCCGGTTGTGGCGCAGCGTCGGGGTGCAGGAGCGCATCCCGCAGATGGCGTTGGCGGGGCCGGCCCGCACGGTCGTCCTGACGTTGCTCGCGGCGCTGGACTTCTACGTGTTCGCACAGTCCTACGCGGTGCTCGCCGACGTCGGCGGCTACGGCCCGGAATGGTGGCTCGGCGGCCTGCTCGGCGTCGCCGTCTTCATCGCCGGGGTGGCGCTCGCGCACGGGATCAAGGCGTCCATCCTCGCCCGCGCCCAGAAGCAGATGCTCGCCGATGCCGACGCCGGCCGCTTCAAGATCGATCTGGACATCCGCGAGCAGCTCGTCGAGTCGAAGTCGTCCCCGCTGGCGCTGAGCCTGACTACGGCGATCTTCCTGCTGCTGTCGATCGCCGGGGTGCTCGTGCGCACGCAGGGCACGGCCGGCACGAGCACCGGCGGCGCGGTGATCCTGTTCCAGGCGCTGATCCCGCTGGTCGCCGTGGCGGTCGAGCTGTACCTGCACGACCCGACGGAACGCGACGAGCCGATGCCGAACATCGTCGACCGGCGGCTGGAGCGGCGCCTGGCCAAGGCCGAGCGCCGACTGCGCATCGTCGCCGCCCAGGTCGAGGCGAAGGTGTCGCAGATCGAGAAGCTCTACCGGGTCGAGGAGGCCATCCTCGACGTCGAGCAGAAGGACATGGGCCTGCGCCACACCACCGACCTGGTGCTCGGCGGCGGCCACATCCCGACCGTGCCGACGAACGGGCGGGTCGCCGAGGTGGATCGCGACCAGCTGGAGAAGACCATCAAGATGGCCCGCCGGTCCTAGCCGGCCTCACCTCCCAGGATCACGGTGACCGGGTGGCCTTCCGAGCCTTCGACCAACCGCCTGGGCGGCNGGACCGCCGGTCAGGTGACGCTGGCGAGAAGGTCNGGTGGGTGGGTGTAGGGGTTTTGGCGTGGGCGTTGCGCCGGGTCGATGCGCCAGGGTGGGATGTAGGCGGGGTGTCCGNNGTCGGTGAAGNNGATGGTCCAGCCGTNGTGGTGGACCTGGCGGTGGTGGTGGCCGCAGAGCAGGACGAGGTTGTGTAGGGCGGTGATCCCGCCGTGTGTCCAGTGGATGACGTGGTGTGCTTCGCACCAGGAGGGTGGGCGGTCGCAGCCGGGGAAGGTGCAGCCTCGGTCGCGGGCGGCGAGGGCGCGGCGTAGGTGTGGGGGGAC
>NZ_LJPA01000046.1:0-49863 GCF_001414035.1 Frankia sp. ACN1ag
GTTCAACAACCGCTGCATCTTCTGCGGCCCGGACTCACGGCTGAACTCCGCCAGCGTCCACCCGTTCTTCCGCTCGGTCCGAGACAACAACCCCGCCACATACGCCCGCGCCTGCGCCCGGGGCTGATCAGACCGGAAACAGCCTTCCACCCGGCCGAACAGCTCCTCCAGCCCCGCCTCCCACATCGCTACATCCACCTCGGATACACTCTGAGCCGCGGCCACCGCGGTCTCTCNCTTTGTTNTCANAAAACATGGAGAAACACACGGTGGCCGCTCTTCCGTCCACACCACGCCGCACTCGAAGCAAGAGATCACACACCGACCACTGTCGCTGTAGTACTAGCCGGTTGACCAAGGTGGGACTGGCGGCGTCCTCGCCCGCGAGACNCAACCTTCTTCGGTAGCCCCTGGTTCGGCGCCGGCACTGGATTCCACTGAAGTGGTTTCGATAGTTCGGGGTGACGTGGTTAGCGTGGGCGGCATGATCCCGATCGGGCTCGCGCTCGTGCCACCCGGACCCGAGGCGTCGAACGCCATCGATGTGCTGGTCGGCCAGGTCAGAGACGCCGCGGCGGCCGGCATCGGCTCGGTCTGGCTGGGCCAGCAGTACGACCTCGACGCGCTCACCGCCCTCGCCGTGCTGGCCGTCCACGTGCCCGGGATCGGGCTCGGCACCGCCGTCACCGTCACCCACAGCCGACATCCGATCACCATGTCCAGCCAGGCGCAGACCGTTCAGGCGGCCAGTGGTGGTCGGCTCACCCTCGGCCTCGGCGTGCTGCACCGGCGGCCGGTCGCGCGGCGCTTCGGCATCGATCTCGACGGCCCCGCTACGTATATGCGCGAATACCTCTGCGCCCTGCGGCCGCTGCTGCGCGACGGCACGGTCGTCTTCGAGGGAGACATGATCACCGCCGACACCAGCGGTTTCGCCGGTCACGTCGCCGGGAGCACCCCGCCCGTCGTCCTTGTCGCCGCGCTCGGCACGGCCATGCTCCGCGTCGCCGGCGAACTCGCCGACGGAGCCATGACCTGGATGGCCGGGCCCCGGACGATCGAGCACCACATCGTGCCCGCCATCACCGCCGCTGCCGCCGGGGCGCCGCAGGTCGCGGTCAGCCTGCCGGTCTGCGTCACCGACCACCCCGAGGAGGCCCGCCGACGCGCCGCCGCCCACCTCGCCTGCTATGCCGAGCTGCCCTCCTACCGGGCCATGCTCGACCACGAAGGCGCGACCAACCCCGCCGACGTCGCGATCATCGGCGACGAGCGGCACCTCGAAGCGCAGCTCCATCGCCTCGCCGACGCCGGCGCCACCAACTTCATCGCCAACACCACCGGGATCACCACTCCCGCCGAGCGCGATCGCACCCTCCAAGCCCTCGGCGGCCTGGCCGGGTGAGCCCGGTGGTCGTCCTTCGGGCCGACTCGTCTATCGGGCTTGGGCGCCCGGCCGGGATTCGACTCCTGTGCGTCATGACGTGGAACATTCCCGTTCACTCCGACGGGTGAGGCTTACGTCGGCATCGCCAGCCGGATTCGCCGCCGCGGTGGTCTCCCCGAGCTCCCTGGAGGAAGCGTGGTCGCCTCGTCGGTCGTCATCACGGGAGCGGCGTCCGGCATCGGGCGAGCGTGCGTGGAGTTGTTCGCCGCCCGGGGGTTCGGGGTCGTCGCGGTCGACCTGGACGAGGCCGGGCTGTCCGCCCTGATCGGCCGGCCGGCATCGGAGCAGGTCGTGCCGCTCGTCGGGGACGTCTCCCGCGAGGAGACCGGTACGGCCATGGCGCAGCTCGCGCTCGATCGGTTCGGGCGGCTGGACGTCGCGGTCCTCAATGCAGGGATCGGCGGGACCCTGCCGTGGGAGGACGCCGATGCGATCGATCGGCTTGACCGGATCCTTGCCGTCAATGTGCGAGGCGTCGCGATCGGGATACGTTCTGTCGTTCCGGCCATGCGCGCCGGCGGCGGCGGCGCGATCGTCGTGACCGCGTCCAGTGCCGGGCTGCAGGGGGAGCCGGGGAACTGGGCGTACAACGCGTCCAAGGCGGCGGTGATCAACATGGTGCGCGCCGCGGCACTCGATCACGCGGCCCAGCGCATCCGGATCAACGCGGTGGCGCCGGGCCTCAGCGAGACCCCCTTGACGGCGCGGCACCGGACCGAGCCGGAGTCCACGGCGGCGGTAGGCCGGCGGATCCCGATGCAGCGCTGGGGACAGGCGCGTGAGCACGCGGCGGCCATCTGGTTCCTGGCCTCGCCCGAGGCGTCCTACATCACCGGTACGACGCTGGTCGCCGACGGAGGGCTCACCGCCCACCACGGCGCGGCGCCGCTGCCGTCTCACCCACAGCCCTGAGCTGGCCTGGCGTGAGAGTTCGCGCATTTCAGTGGAACGCCGCGTGCACTCGAGGTTGAGGGATCGACGCTCGCTGACGGAGTCGGTCCACGACAGGTGTCCAGGCACTCCAAGCTGCCCGCCCCGGCACGGTTGCAAGTAGGGTAGCCGGCGAAAGTTCAGGGACGTCGCATGAGTCGAATCCTGTACGGCTCGTAACCGAGTCGCCCGAAGAACCGCTGTGCGTCCGTGTTGAAACTTCCCGTGTTGAGTCGCAGCGTATCCAGGGATCGGCTGGCTGCGTGCTGTTCCGCCGTGGTCATCAGGGCGCGGCCGATGCCAGATCTCCGCCTGGCGGGGTGAGTGCAGAGGTGATGGATATGCAGGACGTTGGATGACTGCCGGAAGGCGTCTGCTTCCAGGCGTTGCTCCTCGGCGTACAGGTAGCCAAGTGCCTGGCCATCCTCGTCGGCAAGCAGCACCAGCACGTTCGGTGCGGTCAGCCGCTCCCGGAAGTAGGCGGCGGCGGNGGTTGTGTCAGGCGCACGGAAATCGGTTGGCTGCATACGGACATGCAACTCCTGAAGGTCGGCGTTCAACTCGCCGAGAGCGGTCACATCCGCCATCGTCGCGGACCGAATTGTGCGAGTCCCAGTCACCGGGTCATTGTGGATCTCGCGCCCACGGAAGTACATCGATTTATCGGCGCTGACCCTGTCCTGCGCTGTCAGGCGGGCGGGTCGGTGAAGGCGGCTCGGGTGAGGGTGGTGGCCGTACATACCGCGCTGGCGATCGCTTCCTCCGGTGGCAGCCGGCACAGGTCGGTCAGGACGAACAGGGCTTCGGCGCTGACGGTGATTGCCAGGTCGAGCTTCAGGCGGTCCAGCGCGGCGGGGCTGAGGTAGGCCGGACCGGCCGGGTCCTGGAACGGCGCGAGGGCGTGGTCGATCAGGCCGAAACGAAGGCCGGGGCGGTCCCGCGCCCGGAGCGGTGCGGTGATCGTGTGGGAGATCGTCGCCCGCACCGCGCCCTGGTAGGCGAGCACATGGCGCAGGAGGTGCTCGCAGGCGAAGGCGACGCGCTCCCCGGGATCGGTCGACCCGATGATCGGGGCGAGAGCCTGCGCCGGCTCCGGCCACAGTCCGCCCAGGGCCTCCTGGATCAGCGAGACCAGGTCGGGGAAGTAGCGGTAGGCGGTGGCCTCGGAGACCAGGGCGAGCTGCGCGACCTGCGGCATCGTGACCTCGGCTCCCGAGCGGATCAGCTCACGGCATGCCTCCACGATGGCCTTGCGGGTCCTGGCCTTCTGATTCGTCCGGCCGGTGGCGCCTGATACGGCCATCTCACGTCCCCCTCCTCATCATGATGGCGATGTCTCTTCGCGAGAGTACGCTTGCATCAGTGAAGCGAGCTCGCTATCTTCATGCGTGTCAGCTCTCACGAAGAAGTGTGGAGGAGATCCCATGGGCACCAAGGCTTCGATCGTCGGACCCGGGGGTGGAGAGGCCGTGCACCTCGGCCCGGCGACGATGCGCATCCTGGAGGACGGCAGCACCACCGGCCATCGCATCGGCATCGGCGAGATCACCCTCGCCCCGCACACCGACGGCCCGCCCCAACATCGGCACGGCCGGCACGACGAGGGCTTCTACGTCGTCTCCGGGACCGCCCGGTTCACCGTCGGCACCACCACCTACGACGCGCCGGCCGGCACCCTCGCGATGATCCCGCCCGGCGCGCCGCACACCTTCGCCAACCCCGGCGACGAACCACTGGTGCTGCTCAACACCTTCACCCCGGACCTGTATGTGCAGTACTTCCGCGACCTGCGGGAGATGATCGCCCAGACCGGCCCCGCGACGCCCGAGGCGACCGCACAGGTCATGAGTCGGTACGCCACCGAGGTGGCCACCGACTACGCCGACTGATCGGCCCCGCACCCGGCCGCCCCGGCCGCCCCCAGCCGAACCCGCGCGGTGCGCCGCCCCTTCGCGCGGCGCCGCGCGGCACCCGTTCTGTCACGAGGAGATCGCATGCCCACCACCACGGACCTCTCGACGACCGTCCACCAGGTGCCCACGTCATCCGGCCCCGTTCCCGTCACCGTCACCGAGCGCGGGCAGGGCCGGGTCGTCCTGCTGCTGCACGGCGGCGCCGGTCCTGACTCGGTCGCCGGCTTCGCCGACCTGCTCGCCGCCCGCGGGCCGGCCCGGGTCCTGACCCCGAAGCACCCCGGGTTCGGCGGTACTCCCCGGCCCGACGGCATCGACTCCGTCCGCCGGCTCGCCGAGGTCTACCGCGGCCTGCTGGACCTGCTCGACCTCACCGACGTGACCGTCGTGGGGAACTCGATCGGCGGCTGGACCGCCGCGGAACTCGCCCTCGCCGCGCCCGGGCGGGTCGGACGCCTCGTCCTGCTCAACGCGGTCGGCCCGACCAGCGCCGAGCACCCCGTCGCCGACTTCTTCGCCCTGACGCTGGACGAGGTCGTGAACCTCAGCTACGCCGACCCGGACAGGTTCCGGATCAACCTGGCCGCGCTGACCGACGCGCAGAAGTCCGTCGCCGCGGGCAACCGGGCGGCCCTGCAGGCCTACGGCGGCCCGACGATGGCCGACCCGAGCCTGGCCGGACGGCTGGGCGGACTCGCCGTTCCCACGCTCGTGGTCTGGGGCGAGGCGGACCGGATGGCCGTGCCGGCCTACGGCCGGCAGTACGCCGCAGCCATCCCCGGCGCCGCCTTCCACCTGCTGCCCGCAGCCGGACACCTGCCGCATCTCGAGGCCCCCGAGGCGCTGCTGACCCTGCTCGTGCAGTTCGCGCAGTTCGTCGACGGCACGCCGACGGACGGACAGTAGCCGGCGAAGTCCTGATCATCCGACCGACCGGGAGGTCAGCGCCGTGTCCATGCCGATGTCCGCTCGACCACAGGAGATCGCCCGCCCCGCCCCATCGGCGGCGACCTCCTCGACGAGCTCCTCGACGACCTTCTCGAAGGCCGCGATCCTGACGCTCGCCTGCGTGGCCCAGTTCATGGTCATTCTCGACGTGTCCATCGTGAACGTGGCGCTGCCCGCGATGCGGCACGGCCTGGGCCTGAGCGCCGCGGGCCAGCAGTGGATCGTCACCGCCTACACCCTCGGGTTCGCCGGGCTGCTGCTGCTCGGCGGTCGGGTCGCGGACCTCGTCGGCGTCCGGCGTGTCTTCCTGGCGGGTCTGGCGGGGTTCACCCTGGCGTCGCTGGCCGGCGGTCTGGCGACCAGCGGCGCCGTGCTCATCGCCGCCCGGGCGGGCCAGGGAGTCTGCGCCGCGTTCCTCGCCCCGGCCACCCTCACTCTGATCACCACGACGTTCACCGAGCCCACGGCCCGCACCCGGGCCGTGGGCGCCTGGAGCACCGTGACGACCACCGGCGGGGCCGCCGGCGCGGTCCTGGGCGGGGTGCTCACCCAGTACCTGGGCTGGCGCTGGGTCCTGTTCGTCAACGTCCCGGCCGGCGCGGCCGTCCTCGCCGTGGCCGGCGGCCGCATCCCCGCCGCCGACGGGCGCGCGGCGGACGCCCTGCGCCGCCTGGACCTGCCGGGGGCCGCAGCCGTCTTCGCCGCGTTGACGGCGCTGGTCTACGGGGTGGTCAACACCGAGACTCACGGCCTGGCCGACCCCCGGGTCGCCGTTCCCCTCGCCGCCGCGGTGCTGCTGCTCGCCGGGTTCGTCGTGATCGAGTCCACTGCCGCGCAACCCCTGGTCCCCCTGGCGATGCTGCGCCGCCGCACCCTCGCCGGCGGGAACCTCATCATGATCTTCATCGGCGGGGCGCTGTTCCCGATGTGGTTCCTGCTGTCGCTGTACCTGCAGCAGGTCCTGCACCTCGGCGCCGTGCACACCGGGCTGTGCCTCCTTCCCGGCACCCTGGCCCTCATCGTCGGGGCCCGGATCTCCGTGCGCCTGCTCGCGACGCTCGGCCCCCGTCGCCTCCTCGCGACCGGCATGGTGCTGAGCACGGCCGGCTTCGCGTGGCTGTCGCGGGTCGGCGTCAGCGGCGACTACAGCACCGACGTGCTGGCACCGTTCCTGCTGACCGCTCTCGGCCTGGGCCTGGCGATCACCCCGGTCACCGTCACCGCCACCCAGGGGATCGACCGGGCGCACTCCGGCCTGGCCGCCGGCCTGGTCAACACCTCACGGCAGGTCGGCGGCGCGCTCGGCCTCGCCGCGCTGGCCACCCTCGCCGCCCACACCACCGCTGCTGCCCACGCCGTTGCCGTCCCCACCACCGCCGCGCGCCTGCAAACCCACTCCGTAGCCGCCGCCCTCGCCGACGGCTATGCTCACGCACTGCTCGGCGCAGCAGTCGTCACCGCCACCGCGGCCGTTGCCTCGCTCCTGCTTCCCGGCCGTCCGGCCGCATCGCGGCGGTCAGACCACCGAGCCGTCCGGGGACGGTGACTGGGTCGGGACGCGGGGGATGGCGGAGCTGGGGTCGACGCCAGCGAAGGCGAGGCCGATGACGAAGCCTGCGGCCTCCTCAAGCTGACGAGCGCGATCCAGCGGACCCAGCACGGCCGGTGTCCCGCCGACGTCGCGAATGAGCTCCCCGGTGACGCGCAGCGCGCCGGCGTCGTCGCCGCAGATCACCACCGTCGTGTGCGCCGGGCCGGCATCGTCGCCGGGCGGCGGCGCCGTCCATTGCTCGGCGGGGAAAAGATGGAACGCCTTCACCACGTGGGCGCCGGGAGCCCATGTGGCGATCTGGCCGGCGGCGGACGTCCCGGGTTCGGTGAGCAGCACCCCGACGCCATGCTCCACGGCGTTCGTCGGATCGATCAGGGTGGTCCCGGCCAGGGTGCCGGCGGCCGCGTCGACGTCGCGCAGCACGTCCGCGACGCCGCTCCACAGCACCGCGAGCAGCACGGCGTCCTGCCCGGTGACCGCCTCCCGCGGAGTGTCGGCGCGTGTCCCGCCGCCCAGGCGTCCGGCGAGCGCCTCCGCCTTCGCCCGCGACCGACCGCCGATCACCAGCTCGTGCCCGGCGCGGACCCAGCCCGTGCCCAGTGCCTCGGCCAGGGCTCCGGTGCCCAGAATCCCGATCCGCATTGGTACCTCCCCATGTCGCCGACCGCTTCGGTGCCCACGGTAGAGATTTCGTTACGCACCGATCGGTGCGTGGGGAACCTGCGACGATGGCGGGAATGAGCAAGGCCGAGGACTCCTGCGTCGAACTGGTCGCGGACTGCCGCCTGCGGGCGACGACCGACCTGTTCGCCCATACCTGGGATCCCGTCGTCCTGATGGCGCTTCGCCCTGGCCCTCGGCGGCGCCGCGAGCTGCGGGCAGCGATCGGTGGCCTGAGCGACAAGGTCCTCACCGAGGCGCTGCGCCGGCTGTGCGCCCACGGTCTGGTGGATCGCCGGGCCTTCGCGCAGGCCCCGCCCCGGGTCGAGTACGCGCTGACCTCGCTGGGGCACAGCCTGGTCGAGGGCCCGATGCAGGCGCTCGGTGACTGGACGCGTGAGCATGGCGACGAACTCCTCGACGCCCAGGAACACGCGGCCGGGCCGCCGCCGTCGGCGCTGCGCCGTCGCTGACGGCGGCCGGGAGCCGTCAGCGGTCTCGGGTCAGGGTGCCGGTCGGGTTGCCGGTGCCGGGGGCCTCGGCGGCGAAGCGGACCGTGCCGTCCGCCTGCAGGAGCAGCGAGATCCGGCCGCCGTGGGAGCACGCGGAGATGCCAAGGATCTTCGGGTCCGAGCCCGTACCGGGGATGTCCTGCAGGGTCAGGCCGCCGGAGACGCTCACGAGCCGCAGATCGGCGGTGCAGCGGATGAGCTGCCCGTCGGGCTGGGTCAGCCCGTCGACGGTGATCTCGGAATGCGCCACGGCCTGCCCGGTCCGCCCCGGGTGCACCGTGACGACGGCGTTCTGCGCCAGGCCCGACGGGGTGGTGATCTCGCCACGCCAGGTGCCAACGTATCCGGCCGGCACCGCCGCGCCCGCGGTCACGGCCGGGCTCGTCGACGGGTTCGTCCCGGTGAGCCGTTCGCCGCCGACCGCCCCCGCCCCCGCCCCCGATGCCGCGCCCGCGGTTGCGCCGGACGTGGAACCCGCGCGGGCACCGCCGGCAGTGGCGGTGCCGCCGTCGGAGCCACGATCGACGATCAGCACCACGGCCAGGGCGACCAGAGCCAGACCGACGGCGGCCGCGGCCGCGAGGACCGCGAGGACGCGAGACCGTCGGCGTGGCGTCGCCGGCTGCCTGGGCGCGGCCGGCGGCCACGGCAGGTCCTGACCCGGCCGGGGCCCGGGCATCGAGCCGGTGCCGGGGCGCGAGGGTGTGCCGGGTGGCGGGAGGGCACTGGGTGCTGGAAAGCCGTCGGGTGGCGGGGTGTTACCGAGTGGTCGGTACGGATCGGGCGGCGGGGTGGTGCCAGGAGGCGGATACCCGCGCGGGTCGGAGGGGACGGTGCGGGTGCGGCCGCGATCCGGCCACGGTCCGTGGCTCGCGTCCGGGCCGGTGCTGGTGGGCGGCGGCTCGGGGTGGTTCGGAGTGCCAGCCGCATGCGGTGACCCGGTGCCGGACAGGCCCTGCGGCGGGGGCGGGCGGGTCGGGGCGTCGAGGTCGAGCAGGGCGACGGCGCGGCGGCTCAGGGCGGTGACGAGTGTCGCGGGCAGCCAGCCGGCGGCGATCAGCCCGGCCGCGCCACCGGCGGGCGCCAGCGCCGCCAGCACCGCGGCGGGGGAGGGGCGCTCGCCGGGGGCCTTGCGCAGGCAGGCGCCGATCAGGTCGCGCAGGTCGGCCGGCACGGCGGCCAGGTCCGGCTCCCGGGACAGGACGGCGTACATCATCGCCGGCACGGTGGTGGCCTGGAACGGGCCGGCGCCGGTCGCGGCGTGCACGAGCACCGCGCCGAGGGCGAAGACGTCGCTGGCCGGCCCGACGTCCCCGGTCCTGATCTGCTCGGGCGCCATGAACGCCGGCGAGCCGATCGCCGCCCCGGTGTGCGTCAGCGTGGTCGCATCGACCGCCCGTGAGATGCCGAAGTCGATGACCCGCGGACCGTCCAGGCTCAGCAGCACGTTGGACGGCTTGAGGTCCCGGTGCACCAGGCCCGCGCCGTGCACGGCGATCAACGCCTCGGCCAGACCCGCGCCGAGGGCCCGGACGGTGCGGGCTGGCAGCGGGCCGTGGGCGCGGACGGCCTCATGCAGCGACGGACCGGGCACGAAGGTGGTGACCAGCCAGGGCTGCTCGGCGTCGGGGTCGGCGTCGAGCACCGGGGCGGTCCACGCCCCGCCCACCCGACGGGCCGCGTCGACCTCGCGCCGGAACCGCTGGCGGAACTGCGGGTCGTCGGCGAACTCGGATCGGATCACCTTGATTGCCACGGTGCGCCCGCCTGGGCTGCGGCCGAGGTACACCCGACCCATGCCGCCGGCGCCGAGCCGCTGCAACAGCCGGTAGTCGCCGATCAGCTCCGGATCGTCGGGACGCAGGNGTAACACCGCAGTGCCCTCCCGATCCCGATTCGACCCGCACTGAGGATACGGGCGTGCGCCGGCTTGGATCCCAGCCGGGTAGGCGCGGCCAGGGCCGGGGGCGGAAAACCCGTTGCCGGCCCGGACCGGCCGGCCTAGCCTTGCCCGTAGACCCGTCGGGCCACGGCCCGGCGGCAAACATGGAGGATGCCATGGCTGCCCCGGGCCCCGTCCCGGGTCACCGGTGATCGCCCGGCCAGCCCGGTCCGGCGGCGGTCACGCGCAGCGCCGCGCCGGCCTCGGGCCGTTCCGCGGCGCACAGCCCGTCCGCGGAGCACTGCCGTCCGCCGTCGGGCTGACCGCGCGCGGCTGTCCTTCTCCCGGTGCCCCGCGACAGCAACGTCCTGTCGAGGTACCTCAATCGGGAGCATCCTGCGTTGTCCGAGCACACTCCGTCCACATACAGCCCATCCGCACACATCCCGTCCGCGTGGTACGCGGACTTCTTCACCGACCTTCCCAACGAGTTCTGGCGGCGCGCCGCCTCACCGGAATGGACCGCGGCCGACATCGACTTCGTCGAGGCCAGGCTCGGTCTGCCGGACGATTCGCGGATCCTGGACGTCCCGTGCGGCAGCGGCCGGCACAGCCTCGCCCTCGCCGCGCGCGGCCACCGGGTGACCGGGGTCGACCTGTCCACGGAGGCCATCGCCCACGCCCAGCGTGCGGCGCGGGTCGTCAGGCAGGCGGTGGCGTTCGAACACGGCGACATGCGCGACATCGGCCGGTTCGGCGTCTTCGACGCCGCGGTCTGCCTGGGCAACAGCTTCGGCTACCTGGATCTGGCCGGCACCCGCGCCTTCGCTGCGGCGCTCGGCCGGGCTGTCCGCCCGGGTGGCGGGCTGGTCGTCGACTTCGGTGCGACGGCCGAGTCGATCCTGCCCGGCTTCACCGGGGCGCCGCGCACCATGCGGACCGGCGACATCACCGTGGAGACGACCACCGAGTACGACGTCGCGGCGAGCCGGCTGATCAGCCGCTACCGCTTCATCCAGGGGGCCCGGCGGCTCGACGCCACCGCGCTGCACCACATCTACACGAGCGCCCATCTGGGCGACCTGCTGACGGACGCCGGGTTCACCGACATCCGACGCTATGCCGGCCCGGACGGCACGCCCTTCGCCCTGGGCGCCGGCCGCCTCCTGCTCACGGCCCGGCGCGAGCCGGGGTGACGCCGATCGGCCCGGTGGTCGGAGGGGTCGGGACCGTATAGCGATGGGGAAGTGCTGGAGGTTGGTGACGGTCCCATGGGCTCGCCCTCGTCATCGGCCGCCAGCAACTCCCCGTGCTTCGCCGATCTCGTCGCGGCGGGCAGGACGGGCGGCGGTGNCGGGCGCACCGCGAGACCGTTGTAGTAGGCTAAAAATTGTTGATTTACAACTATCCGGGGGCGTGGTCAGGCTCGGCCGCCGCACAGTGCCGTCGGTGCCGGCCACGCCGCTCGCTGGGGAGCTGCCGATGTCCGACCTGACCCGGGGACGGCGACTACTCGTCCTGGCGATCTGCTGTATGAGCCTGTTCATCGTCGGGCTCGACAACACGATCGTGAACGTCGCGCTGCCGTCGTTGCGCCGCGACCTGCACGCCTCCGCCTCCGGCCTGCAATGGACGATCGACGCCTACACGCTGGTCCTGGCCAGCCTGCTCATGCTCGGCGGGTCGACGGGAGACCGGCTCGGCCGTCGCCGGGTCTTCCAGACCGGGCTGGTCCTGTTCACCCTCGGGTCGCTGCTGTGCAGCCTCGCGCCGAGCCTGACCTGGTTGATCGCCTTCCGGATGGTGCAGGCGGTCGGCGGGTCGATGCTGAACCCGGTCGCCATGTCGATCATCAGCAACACCTTCACCGACTCGCGGGAACGGGCCCGGGCGATCGGGGTGTGGGGCGCAGTGATCGGCGTCAGCATGGCGCTGGGACCGGTGCTCGGCGGGACGCTCGTCGAGTCGGTGAGCTGGCGGGCGATCTTCTGGGTCAACGTCCCCGTCGGCGTCGCGGCGCTGGTGCTCGCGGGCCTGTTCGTCCCGGAGTCGCGCGCGGCGCGGGCCCGCCGGTTCGACCCGGTGGGGCAGGCCCTGGTGATCGCCGTCCTGGCCGCACTGACCTACGGGATCATCGAGGCCCCGTCGGCGGGCTGGCTCGCCGCCCGGACGCTGGCGCTGTTCGCGGTGTCGGCGGTGGGGGCGGCCGTGCTCGTCCGCTACGAAGGCCGCCGCGCCGAACCGTTGCTGGACGTCCGCTTCTTCCGGGCGGCGCCGTTCGCCGGGGCGACCGGCATCGCCGTGTTCGCCTTCGCCGCGCTGGCCGGCTTCCTGTTCCTCAACACGTTGTACCTGCAGGAGGTCCGGGGCTACTCGCCGCTGCTCGCCGGGATCACCACCCTGCCGATGGCCGGGATGACGGTGGTGTCCGCGCCGATCGCCGGGCGGCTCGTGGCCAGTCGTGGGGCCCGCACGCCGCTGCTCATCGCGGGTGTGACGATGACGGCTGGCAGCGTGATGCTGACCGGGCTGGGTGTGAGCACCTCGATACCCTGGCTCGTGTCGGCGTATGTGCTCGTCGGGCTAGGATTCGGCATGGTCAACGCGCCGATCACCAACACGGCCGTGACCGGCATGCCGCAGTCCCAGGCCGGGGTGGCCGCTGGCATCGCCTCGACGAGTCGCCAGGTCGGGCAGTCCCTCGGCGTCGCGGTCATCGGGTCGCTCGCCGCGGCGCGCGTCGCCGGCCGCGCCGGGGTCGTCGACCCGACCAGTGCCGTCGGCTGGTGGACCATCGTGCTGTGCGGAGCGGGCGTGCTGCTGCTCGGAGCCGCGAGCACCGGTACCTGGGCGCGCGGCACCGCGCAGCGCACCGCCGCCCGGCTCGCCGCTGGTGCCGCTGGTGCCGCTGGTTCTGTCGCCGATGCCGATGCCGATGCCCGTCGGACGCCGGCTGCCCGGGACGCCGCGTCGGCGAGGCAGACCGAGGGCGACGGACCGGCCGCGGCCGGTCCGCGCCCCGGGGACACCCAGGGGGGCGGGCGGCACCGGCGTCCGGTGCGGCCCGCGGCGGCGGGGGTTGGCGGGAGCGACGAGCGCCGTGCCGGCCGCCCCGTCGGGCGGCAGGGCGCTTTCCGGCGGCGGTCCGGGGTGGGGCGCGCCGGCGCCGCGGCCCGGTCTCGGTCCCACGGTTCCTCCGGGCAGGATGGTCACGATGAGTTCGCTCCCACGCGCTGACCGGCGCGCTCCCGCGCTGACCGCTGCGGCGGTGGCCGACCCGACGGGCCCGACGCCCGCGCCCGTCGGCGTCTCCGTCGGGCGGCCCGTGCTGTCCGAGCCGTCCCGCCCGGCCCATGCGCCCGGCCCAGGCGAGGCAGCCGGGCCGACCGAGGCAGGCGCGTGCTCCGGGGCGGCGGTGCTGGCCGGGCGGGCGGAGAGGTCAGCGCGGGCGGCTCGGGTGTGGCGGCGGATCCGGGCGGTCGTGGTCGATCGCAACGAGCGCCGGCGGGAGGTCTGCGAGGCGCTCGATCTCAGCTTCATCCGGGTCAAGGCGCTCCTGGCGCTACAGGCCGGGCCACTGACGCTGGGCGAACTCGCCGCCGCCCTGTCGATCGACCGCCCCTACACCACCCTGACCGTTCACGAGCTGGAACGGCGCGGCCTGGCCGAACGCACCGTGCACCCGGACGACCGGCGCTCGAAGCTCGTCGAGCTGACCGCCTCCGGCCGGACGGCGGCCCGCCTCGCCGACGACATGCTCAACCGGCCGCCCGCGGCGCTCGTCGCACTCGACACGGCCGACCTCGCCGCGCTCGACCGCATCACCGCCCAGCTCGCCGGCGAGGACCCCGCCGGCGAGGACCCGGCCGCGACGCCGTAGGCGAATCCGCCGCTGATCAGGTCAGCGCGCGGAGAAGGACATCGCGCTGATCGGTGGAGAGTCGGCGGGCGAAGCTTCGCAGGACGCTGTCGGGATTCTCGCCGCGAAGCAGGAAGTCGAGCATCTGCCCCGCCGCGTGGTCGGCGGCCCGCCGCAGGGGACGGTAGGCGAAACCCCTTCCCCGCGGCGCCCGCTGGACCATCCCCTTGTTCACCAGCCGCAGCAGGGTCGTCGCGATCGTGCTCTGCGCGAGACCGGCGCCGAGGCGTTGCTGGACCTGGAAGGGCATCAACGGCTCGTCGGCCGACCACAGCAGGGTCAGGACGGCCCGCTCCAGATCCCCGGCCGCCCTCTTGGGCTGGGGCACGGCGGAGGCAGCCGGCGCTGCCATGACCGTCCCGGCCGAGCCGGCCGACGGCCGCGCCACGGTGGGGGCGGCGGTCGATCTGACCGCTCCTGTCGTCGCCGGGCCGGTGGTGGTTGCTGGGCCTGCCGTGGTTGCTGGGCCTGCTGTGGTCGCCGGGCTGGTTGTGGTCGCTGCACCGAAGGTGGTCGCCGAGCCGATCGTGGTTGCCGGGCTGATCGTGGTTGCCCGGCCGGTGCGGCTCATCGAGGTGCGAGCCGCCGGCAGCGACGGATTCGAGGCGGAAAGTGCCGGAAATGAGCGTGACATGGTTGCTCCGAGTCCTGGAGACCGGTGCTACGAAACGGATCCTGTGCGCCGCGACGGGCGGCGGTGGGTCAGGCCGCGAGGCGTGGCGGCCCGCGCCGCACCACCACATGCCGAAGCCACAGCGAGCACGCCATGCCAGGCGGCCCGGAGGGGGCGGGAAATCGCGGGCTCGCGACCGTTGCGGGCACACCGTCGCCCGGTCGCGGGCGGTGCAGCCGGTCCACCGCGCGGCGGGCCACCCGCACCGCCCCGCGCGCGGCCTGCCAGAGCAGGCGCTCGCCGAGCGCGAGCCACCCGGCGAGAAGCAGCGCGGCGGTCAGGTGCAGGCCGAGCATCGCCGCCCCGCCGGGCACCAGGTCCACCGGCGACGCCGCCGTGAGCCCCACGTGGTTTCCCTCGCCGGCCATGCCGGCATGGCCGGCGGGGGCGGACAGCCCGAAGGCCACGTGCAGGCACGCCTGGACGGCGAGCACCAGCCCGACCAGCCGGGGCATCGACGCCCGGCGTTCCGACACGCCCCAGCAGACGCGCATCACCAGGACGATCCCCACCAGCGCGACCGCGACGGCCGGCGCCCTGCCGCAGGCGAGGACGTGCGCGGCCACCGCCAACCCGACAGTCAGCAGTGACGCCACCGTGGTCCGGGCGATCCGCCCGCCGCGGGTTGCGGCCCATCCGGCCGGCGGGCGCGGCACGGCCCCCACGCCGGTGCTGGTGCCGGTGCCGGTCGTGGGCTCCTCGGGCGGCGGCATGGCCGCCGGAGCCCCTCCCCTGCCCCGCGGACCGCCCTGACCCGTCACGGCATCAGAGTTTAGTGCGGGGACGACGATGATCCGCCGCATTCGGAGCCGCCTCGCACCCGTCCGATCACTCAGACGGCGTGGCGGCCGATCGTCCGGCCGATCCATCGGCCGCACGATCCGCCCGATGGTGGTTTCTGCGCGAACGGCCGCGGCGACAGCGGTGTGGTGCGGCCGGGCGGTGTGGTGCGGCCCGACCGCACGGAGGCGTCAGTGGGTGCCCGCCGCCAGGTCGTCCACGCCCAGCTCGGCGAGCAGCGTGGCGCGCAGCCGGTCGAAGGCGGGGTCGGCCCGTCGGCGCGGTGATGCCACCTCCACCGGGACGTCCAGGGAGAACCGGCCCTCGGTGAGCACGAGCACCCGGTCGGCGAGCAGGATCGCCTCGTCGACGTCGTGCGTCACGAACAGCACCGCCGGCTGGTGCCGCCGGCACAGGTGTTGGAGCAGGGCATGCATCCGGATCCGGGTCAGGGCGTCGAGAGCGCCGAACGGTTCGTCGAGCATGAGCAGATCCGGTTCCCGCACGAGCGCCCGCGCCAGCGCCACCCGTTGAGCCTCGCCGCCGGACAGCGTCGCCGGCCACGACCGTTCCCGACCGGCCAGACCGACCTCCGCGAGCGCCACGCGGCCGCGTTCGGCGATGTCCCGGCCGGCCAGGCCGAGCGTGACGTTCGGCAGGACCCGCTTCCACGGCAGCAGCCGCGCCTCCTGGAAGACGACCGAGCGCCGCCGGGCGGCCAGCACCTCGCCCTCCACACCATCGTCGAAGCCGCCCAGGATCCGGATCAGCGTGCTCTTCCCCGACCCGCTGCGGCCGAGCAGGGCGACGAACTCGCCCGGCGTGATCGTCAGATCGAGCCCGTCGAGCACCACCTGCTCGCCGAAGACGCGCCGCAGCCCGCGGACGCGCACCGCGACCCCGCTCGCGGCCCCTCCGCCGGCGGTCCCTCTGCCGGCATCCACGGTGCTAGCGCTCACGGTGCCGGCGTCCACGGTGCCGGCGTCCACGGTGCCGGCGTCCACGGTGCCGGCGTCCCTGCGACGGGCTTCCTCGGCGTTCCTGGAGCTCTCGGTGTCGGCTCGAGCGAGGACGGCGACCCCGCCGCCCGCCCCCGGCGCAGGATCNGCCGCCGCCGCGTACGCCGGGTGCTGCGGATCCTGCGTGCTCACGTTCCGTCGAAGCTGCGGCGCCATGACAGCAGCGTCCTTTCCAAGAGGCGGACCAGGCCGTCGCTGACCAGCCCGAGGATTCCGTAGACGACCAGGCAGAGCACGATGATGTCGGTGCGGTTCCAGGACTGCGCGCTGTTGAGCAGATAGCCGAGGCCGGAGTCGGTGTTGACCTGCTCGGCGAACACCAGCAGCAGCCAGGCGACGCCGAGCGCCCAGCGCAGCCCGACGAGGAAGCCCGGCGCGGCCCCCGGCACGATGACCGAACGCACCAGCCCGAACCGGCCCAGCCCGAAGGTCTGCCCGGCCTCCACGAGCCGGGCGTCGACGCCGCGGATCGCCGCGTAGGTGTTCATGTAGATGGGGAACGCGACGCCGACGGTAATCAGAAAGATCTTGGCGCTCTCGCCGATCCCGATCCACACGATGATCAGCGGCAGCAGGGCGATGACCGGGATCGTGCGCAGGAAGTTCATCGCCGAGTCGACGACGTCCGAGGCCGTCCGGAAGAAGCCGGCGATGATGGCGAGCGCCAGCCCGATGCCGACGCCGAACAGCACGCCGGCCCCCACCCGGTACAGGGAGGCGCCGAGACTGTCGACGAGGTCTCCGTTGCGCCACAGCTCGCGGGCCGCGTCGAGGACGGCCGCGGGCGAGGCCAGCGCGCGATCGCTGACGAGGTCGAGCCCCGTCACGGCCCACCACAGTGCGAACAGCAGCGCCGGGCCGAGGAAGCGGCGCACCTCCGTCGGCACCCGACGCCGCCTGGTGGTGCGGCGCCGCCCGGCGGTGAGGTCCACCAGGACTACCTGGGACCGTCCCGCCGGTTCGGCTGCGGTCGTCGAAGGTTCGGCCNCGAGCGGACCGGGGGACGTCGCGTGCTGCCCGGCTACGTCGTGGTGCGAGATGAGTTCGGTCATCGGGCTTGCGGCGTGGAGACTGCGCCGTTCACGGCGGGGAGGAGACGCCGTCCCTTGCTGGTCACGGGTTGACCTGCCTTTCCAAGGAGATGAACCTGTCCCAGTACCGGCTCTGTTCGACCGCCGCGCAGGCGGTCGCGCGGAGTCGCATTGCGGCCCACTCAGGTTGCGGGGAACGCCTTCGCGAAGGCCGCGGTCAGCTCGCCGGTGAACGCGGGATCGAGCTCGTCGTCGACGTCGAGGGACTTCGGCAGCTCACCGACGCTGCCCAGCAGCCGGGCCTGCACCCGCTGGCTGGCCACGAAGGCGGGGGAGACCGGCCGGTAGCGGGCCTCGGGCAGCGAGTCGAAGTACTTGCGCGAGGCGACCGGATCCTGCTTGAGCTGGTCGACGTAGTACTTCTGGACCCAGACGGCGGCGTTTGCCTTCGGCCAGGACCAGGCCCGTGCCAGCCGCAGGACGAAGTCCTGGATCGCGGCGCGTTTCGCCGGGTTCTTCAGCGCCGACTTCGACGCGAGCAGCACCGAGTACTGCGGCAGCGGACGGGTCTGGATCTCGTAGGAGCCGGGAGCCTGCCTGGCGACGACGGCCGTGTACTGCCGGGTGTAGACGATCGCGTCGACCTTGCCGGAGGCCAGCGTCGAGGTCAGGCTGGTGACGGGCACATTGACCGGGCTGATGTCGTCCTGGTTCAGGCCGGCGCCGTCGAGCTGGTTGAGCAGGTAGCCGTGCAGCGACGTGCCGAGGGTGAACGCGACCCGCCGGCCGCGCAGATCAGCCGGCGTGCGGATCCCGGAGCCGGCTCTCGCGATGATCGTCTGACTGTTCACCGGGTTCTCGGCGACGGAGATCGCCACGACACCGGCGTTCGCGGCGTTCGCGAACAGCACCGGCGTGTCACCCATGTAGCCGACGTCGAGGCGCCCCGCGCTGAAGGCGGCATTCATGTGCGGCCCGTCGGCGAACGTGCTGTAGGCCAGACCGTACGGGGCGCCCCTGGCCGCGCCGGACAGCGTCAGCGGCAGCTCCAGGGTCTTGCTCTGGTCGCCGATCCGCAGCGTCACCCGCTGGTCGCCGGCCGCCGCCCGCGCGCCGTCCCCGCCGCCGCTGCCGCAGGCGGCCAGGACCACCGCGATGAGCACGGCGAGTCCGGCGGTCAGGAGGGAAGGACGCCGCGCCCACGGTCGTCGATGATGCATGGAGATCTCCCTGTCGGTCGGTCAGACCCGGCTGGTCGGTCAGACCCGGCTGGTCGGTCAAACTCGGCTGGTCGGTCAAACCCGGCCGGTGGTCGGCGGCCGTCCGGCGTGCGCCCGAAAGCCGCGAGGGAGACGGCCCTCGCGGCTCTCGGCGGATTTCTTGGCCCTCGGGGGGGTCTCGGCCCTCGGCTGCGGACCGTCGGTCGGGCCCTGCGGGCCCGCCGGTTCAGTCTCGTCAGGTACCGAGGAAAGGCTCGCCGGCGACGAGTTCCGACTCTCGACCGTCCACGCCGACCGGGATGTCGCCCTCGATGGTCACCCGGTACAGCACCCGGTCGAAGTCGAGGTGGCCGAGGTCGGACGGCCCCAGATGAGCGGTCGCCCGGTTGTCCCAGAACGCGACGTCGCCCTGGTTCCACTTGAACCGCACGGTGAACTCGGAGCGGGAGATCTGGTCGTAGAAAACGTCGAGGATCTGCCGGCTCTGCTTCGGCGAGAATCCGATGATCTCGCCGTCCTTCGCGGTGAAGCTCGGGCTGACAAACAACGCCCGCTCGCCGGTCTCGGGGTGCACCCGCACCACCGGGTGGATTGCCACCAGCGGATTGGCGGCCACTCTGCGGCCGTACTCGCTGTCGCTGGGGAAGTTCCCGAAGCTGTGCCGGGCGCGCAGGCCGTCCGCCAGGTTCCGCAGCGGCTCGGGGAGCCCCTGGTAGGCCGCCACCAGGTTCGTCCACGCGGTGTCCCCGCCGTACGGGGGGATGACGTCGCCGCGCAGGATCGACGCGGTGGGCGGGTTCACCAGGGCGGTGACGTCGGTGTGCCAGCCGTTGTCGTAGGTGGCCTTCCGCTTGCCGAAGACCTTCGCGTATCGGCGGCTGTCGATCGGCAGGATCTCCGGGAAGCCGGCCGGCGGCGCCTCCTCGTGCGGGTGCGCCGGCGTCAGTCGGCCGAACCGACGCCCGAACGCGACCTGCTGGGCGTGGTCGATGTGCTGGTCCCGAAAGAAGACCACCTTCCACTGGTGCAGCGCCGAACGGATCTCCGCCACGGTCGCGTCGTCGAGCTCCTCGCGCAGGTCGATTCCGTGGATCTCGGCCCCCGTGTGGCCGGAGAGCGGGCGGACGTCGATGCCCAGGGCGGTGGGTGTGATGCTGGTCATCCTGCAGTTCCTCCAGGGCGGGAAAAGGAATGGATGAAGCTGGGAATGGGGCATCCGATGTTTTCGCGCGCTGCCGACCCAGGTCTTTGGCTGCACGCCTTCAGGGCAGCCGAAATCGGCCGGAATCGGCGACGGCCGAGGCGGCGTCCTTGTTTCAGGGGTGGCCGACGGAGCAGCCGGAAATGCAGGGGAGGATGGCAGTAGCGGCATCCTCGACGCGAGCCTGCCTGGATCTCCGCTCGGTACGGTGGAGGATATCCAGCGTCAACATCGGCGACAACACGGGCCGGGAGGCGGAGAAATACCCCCGCCGCTGCGTCCGATGTTGTTCACGGACCAATCTTCGGTGATGAACGATGGGGCCGTCAATATTTTGCGTTCCGCTGAAATTAATTGCCGCGGCGGGTGAGCGGGGTGGCCGGACGGCGAGTAGAAGCCGCCCCCGCGGCCGGCCGCGGCGTCGTCAGGCCGGCCAGCAGACTGTGCGGGCTGCGGTGCACCGCGTCGAGCACCGCCGCGCCTGCGGCGACCGCGAGCACGTCGGGGCCGAAGCTGCTCGGCAGCACCATCCGTTCGGGTTCGGCGCACACCCGGGAGTACGCGGAGATCTCGGCGAACAGGTCGGCCCGCAGGGCTGGCAGGAACAGGGTGGCGGCCTCGGTGAGAACGACGATCTCCGGATCCATCATGTCGACGAGCAGAGCGATCAGCCGTCCCACCACTCGCAGCCGGTCGCGGAAGAGCGCCACGGCGCGACGGTCGCCGCCGAGGGCCGTGGCCAGCAGGTCCTGCAGGTCCGGCCGGGAGATGATCCCCTCGCCCACGGCGTGCCGTAGCAGCGTGCGTTCGGACAGGGTCGCCTGCACGCAGCCGGACCGGCCGCATCGGCAGGGCGCGTCGCTGTCGGCGAGCCGCAGGTGGGCGATGCCGCCGGCGGCCGAGTTGGGGCCGATGTGCACCGAGCCGTCGGTGGCGAACGCGGCGTCGGCGACGTTGCCCACGAACAGGTGCAGCAGGCTGCGCCGGGCACGCGGGTCGCCGAAGAGGATCTCCGCCTGCGCCAGTGCCCGGGCGTGCCCGTCGACGTGCACCGGCAACCCGGTGGCCGCCGCCAGCACGGCGCGCACCGGCACGTCCCGCCAGTCCAGTGGCTCGTGCTCGACCACCAGGCCGAGCTCGGGGTCGACCCGACCGCCGGTGACCACGCCCAGCCCCAGCACCCGGCTTCCGGTGGCGTGCCGAGCGAGGAAGCCGGGCAGGTGCCGGATGATCATCTGGAGGACGGCCATGGCGTCTCCCTCCCGCGGCCGCTGCTCCCGGGCGACCACCTGGCCGCGCAGGTCGACCACGCTGAAGGTCACGAACGGGACCGCGATGTGCACGCCGCAGGCGAGATGGCGCCGGGTGTCGACGTCGAGCGGCACATGCGGGCGCCCCACCCGCGGGGACAACGAGCTCGCCGGGAGCTCGCGCAGCAGGCCCAGCGAGATCAGCCCCGCGGTCTGCCGTGACACCGCCGCCGGGCTGAGCCCCGTGGCCCGCCCGATCGCCGTGCGGGCGACCGGCCCGTGGTCGAGCACCGTCCGCAGGATCGCCGCCGCAGCGCCGGAGCCGATGCCACTGCCGGTCGACCCACTGCCGGTCGACCCACTGCCGGTCGACCCACCGCGGGTCGGACCGGCCTCCGCCGGACCGCTGCCGGTCGAAGCGGCCTCTGCCGGGCCGGCTGACGGCGCCGTGCCTGCTCCGGGGGCGCCCCCGCGGCCGGAGGGCCGGGTGCGCGGGGCGCGGGTGGTCGGCGGCTCGCCGCGCAGACCCACCTCGTTGCGGACGGACACGCTGCGCTGGACGGACACGGGGAACCTCCTCGCGTCACAGCCGGGCCACGTGCGGCCGTTCCGCGGCGCGGGCGTGAGGCGTGCCGAGGCGCGCACCGTGGCGGCGTCTCGGGTGGATGACCGGGGCAGGGTCCCACCGGCGGCCCGCGGGTGCCACGCCCGGACGCGCTGTGACCGCGGCGCGTGACGATGACCGTGGTCGCCGACCACGGCCGGCGGGTCGGCTGGGTGGGAGGGGAGTCGTAGCGGACCTTGGGCCCCGTGGCGGTAGCCGGACCGGTAGGAGCGCCGCGACAAGCGCGGCGATCGGCGACGCTTGCTCCGGCCAGGCTGCCTCAACGGCAGGAGCCGACCCGCCGTCCCGACTGTTCCGGCTCACGCGGCCGACCGCGGCGCGCGGCTTGGCCCTGAGACTCGGAAGGATCAGCGGCGAGGTCTACAGAGCGCGCTCGCGACGCGATGGAAGTCGATGTGGGCACGGCATACCAGGAGAAGGCGCCGGCTCATGCGTCCGACGGTAGATAGCGCACAACAGGTTGTCAACCAAGACAATTGAGAAGCTGCGCGAGGGTGGTTCGGTCCGGCGGCCGGCCGGGTGGAGTCAGCCGGTGTTGCGCAGGCCGGCGGCGATGCCGTTGATCGTCAGCAGCAGCGCCCGGCGCAGCAGGGGATCGGCGCCCTCCCCGGCGGCCCGGGCGCGCGCGAGCAGGGAGACCTGCAGGGCGTGCAGCGGGGCGAGGTAGGCGTCGCGGACCTCGAGGGTGTGGCGCAGCGTCGGGGTGTTCTCCAGCAGCTCGGCCTGGCCGGTGACCGCGAGGACCTCGGTGACCGTGCGGGCGTGTTCGGCGCGGATCGCCTCGAAGATCGAGCCGCCGTCGTCGCCGGCGAGGGTCGAGACGTACCGCTGGGCGATCGTGAGGTCCGACTTGGCCAGGGTCATCTGCACGTTGCCGAGGAAGGTCCGGAAGAAGTGCCACGACCGGTACATCTCGGCGAGGGTGTCGCCGGCCCCCGCGGCCCGGGCCGCGGCCAGGCCGGTGCCCACGCCGAACCAGCCGGGCAGGATGATCCGCGACTGCGTCCAGCCGAACACCCAGGGGATCGCGCGCAGGTCGGCGAGCCCCCCGGATCCGCCGGGCCGTCGCGACGGCCGGGAGCCGATGTTGAGGTTGCCGAGCTCCTCCACCGGGGTGGCGGCGAGAAAGAACGGCACGAGCGCCGGATCGCCGACGAACGCCTGGTAGGAGATTCGGGCCGAATCCGCGACGGCCTGCATGGTCTCGTTCCACCCGGCGAGGGTGGTCGGGTTCAGCCGCGAGGATCGGTGCAGGATCGACGCCTCGACCACGGCCGCGAGGGTGATCTCCAGGTTGTGCCGGGCGAGCTGGGGCAGCGTGTACTTGTCCGAGATCACCTCGCCCTGCTCGGTGACCTTGATCGAGCCGTCCAGCGTGCCGAACGGCTGCGCCATGATCGCCTCGCCGCTCGGGCCGCCGCCGCGGCCGACGGAGCCGCCGCGGCCGTGGAACAGCCGCAGCACGACGCCGTGGCGGCGGGCGACGTCGCGCAGTTCCCGCTGCGCCTTGTGGATCTCCCACTGGGACGCGGTGATCCCCGCGTCCTTGGACGAGTCCGAGTAGCCGAGCATGACCTCCTGCACGTCGGCGCGGGCACGCACCAGNGAGCGGTAGGAGGGGTCGGACAGCATGCCGTCGAGCAGCGAGCCGGCCGCCCGCAGCTCGGCCACCGTCTCGAACAGCGGGACGAAGCCGATGCGGGCCCAGGCGGGGCGGTCGGCGAAGCCGAGCCCGACCAGGCCGGCCTCTCGAGCGAGTACCACCACGGCCAGGATGTCGTCGACGTCGCGGGTCATCGAGACGATGTAGCTTTCGATGACATCCCCGCCGAAGCGGTCCAGCGCCTCCCGGACGGTGCGCATCAGCTCCAGCGTGCCCAGCACCGCCGGGGGCAGCGGCGGCGGCACGGCGCCGAGCAGCGGCCGACGCCGAGCGAGCTCCGCGGACAGCAGAGTGCGCCGCTCGGGCCGGTCGAGCTGGGAATAGGGGACGTCGAGCTCCCCGACCTGGTCATACACCGCGGCCAGGGCGGCATGGTGCTTGTCGGCATGCTCGCGGATGTCGAGGGTGGCCAACGACAGCCCCATCGCGCGCGCGGTGCGGATCACGCGCAGTAGCGGGCCGTCCGCGACGAGAGATCCGTTGCCGGCGGCGAGCGAGGCGCGCATCACCTCCAGGTCGTCGAGCACCTCGGCTACGCCGCCGTAGTCCCGCCCGGGCACGTGCGGCGAGCCGGCGGCCAGCCGTTCCCGGGTGCCGGCGAGCCTCGCCAGGATGTAGCTGCACTTGAGCCGGTAGGGCTCCTCGGCGTTGAGCCGGATGTAGCGGTCGTGGACCTCGGGCAGCGCCTGGCGGTCCGCGGCCAGCGAGGACAGCAGCTCGTCGCCGACCCCCACCACCCGGGTCGACGCCGTCAGCTCCTTGATGAGCTGCTCGACCTGGGAGGTCAGCAGCCGGATACCGAACTCGTGCTGGAGGGTGAGCACCTCCAGGGTGACCGCCGGGGTCACGTTCGGGTTGCCGTCGCGGTCACCGCCGGCCCACGAGCCGAACCGCAACGGGTGCGCCCCGGCCGGCAGCGTGAGCCCCACCCGGGCGAGTGCCAGGTCGAGTTCCTCCAGCAGGTCGGGTAGCACCTCGGTGGCGATCAGCTCCAGGTAGTAGGCCGCCGAGCGGGCCTCGTCCGCCGGCTTCGGCCGTTCCACCCGCAGCTCGTCGGTCTGCCACAGCACGTCGACCATCTCGGCGAGGCGCCGCTGGGTGCGGTCCCGGTCGGCGGCCGGCGCCGCGCCGTCCGGGCTGTCCGCGTCGAGCAGGTCGGCGATGCGGCGCAGCGTGTCGAGCACCGAGCGGCGGCTGGCCTCGGTCGGATGGGCGGTGAAGACCGGGCGCAGCTCCAGGCGCCGCGCGATCGACTCGGCCAGCGACCGGTCGAGGGTGCCGGCGTCGAGCGCGGCGGCCATCCGGGCGAAGGTCTCCGCCAGCGGGCCCTGCGCCCGGTCGGACAGCTCCCGGGACCGGTGTAGCTGCTCGGTGATGTTGGCGAGCTGGAAGTAGGAGGTGAAGGCGCGGGCGAGCACGATGGCCGTCTGGTCATCCACGGTGGCGAGCAGCCGACCGAGTTCGGCGCCGTTGTCGGAGCGGCGGGCCAGCGCGCGGACCTGCTCGACGAGCGCGAGCGTCGCCGCGCCCTCGTGCCGGGTCAGGGCCTGACCGAGCAGATCCCCGAGCCGGCGGACCCCCGCCCGCACGGCCGCATGGCGGGCGTCGGAGGAGACTCCACCGGCGAAGGCGCCGGGATCCGCGGCCAGCTCGTCGAGGGCCGTACTCGCGCTCCGCTCGGTCGTCACGCCGCCTCCGGTGGTTCGACTGGGTTCACCTGGGTTCGTTCACCTGGGTTCGTTCACCTGGGTTCGTTCGCCTGGTTCTGCCTGGTTCTGTCGTGGCCCGAATGGGTCTGCCTGGGTTCGCCGAGAGGCCGGACACGACGACCGCGAGATCGTCAGGGGCCGGCGAGACCGTCCTGCGCCGACGCGGCCTAGTCTGCCGACTCGCCCGCGCCTTGCCTATGGGGGCGATGGCGGGAGAGAGATAAATCGTCTCTCACGTGCTCCACCGGCTCCTGCCGAGCCGCCGCCTGCGGTCGCGAACCGCCGGTGACCTGCGCGATCAGCCGATGAGGACGATCACCGGGGGGGCCGCTAGGACGGCTGCGGCGGCCAGGTAGGCCCCGGCGGGCAGCCACCAATGGACCCCCGGCGGGTCGAGTAGCCGCGCGATGCGCGAGATGACCGGATTGGCTGTCCCGAGCCGGAGGCCGGGTGCGTCCGGCGCCACCGCAGCGGCGGTGGCGCCTGCCGGCCCGCCGGCCGGGCTGCCTCCCGGGCCGCCACCGAACTGCATTGCTGACCGGGCCGCCGTGGCCGGCAGGGGATCCTCGGCGCCGAGGGCGGGCAGCACGGCGGCCGGGTGCCCGATGATGCTGAGCGCCCCCGCGGGGACCGGGGCCCGGGCCACGCCGAGTCGGGCCAGCGCCCGGGCAAGCGAGCGGCGGCTGGTCTCGCGGGCGGCGGCGTCGTCGGCGAGCATCTCGACCAGTAAGGACACGGCCGCCGTCGCCTCCCGGGCTGGTCGTAGGAAGGGGAAGGTGCGCTCCCAGGCGACGAACGGCTGGATCACCAGATCGTGTCGCCCGGCCACGTGCGCCGCCTCGTGGGCAAGCACCGCGTCCAGCTCGGCGGCGTCGAGGGTGTTCAACAGCCCCCTGGAGACCACCACCCGGGCGTGGCGGACCCCCGGGACGCAGTAGGCGACCGCGATCGGATGGTCGAGGATCCGCAGCAGGATGCCGGCCCGGTCGCGGTGTTCGCACAGGCAGCAGGTGGTGGGATCGGCGCTGCTTCCACTGCCGCCGCCTGCGCTCGGGGCGTCGCCGGGGTCGGCGTCGCCGCTGGCGGGAGTGGTGGGCGGGTGGAGGTGGGTGTGGTCGGCCGACTCCCGCGCGCCGTGCCCGCGGTGGCGGCGGCCGGCGAGATCGACCAGATGCCGGTGCCGGTGCCGTTCGCGCAGGGTCGCCGCGGTGGAGGCGCAGAGCACCCCGAACAGCCGGCAGGCCAGGGCCGTCGCCGTGGCGAGCCCGACGAGGTTGACCCAGCGCAGGCCGGTGAGGGGGGATCCGGCCGCGATGTTGCCGAGATGGTCGGTGATCGCGGTCGGGGTGTTCGTGGACAGCGGGGAGACGGTGAACGCGATCGCGGCCAGCAGCGCCGAGACGCCGCCGGCCAGCCCGATCGCCTGCCACAGCACGATCGCCGCCCGCGGGCAGCGGTGCGGCCAGCGCGCGGCAGCCAGCAGGCGTGGTACCGGCCAGGCCAGCACGCCCGCGAACAGGGCGAGGAGGGCCGCGGTCGTCATCTCGCCGGCAACGCTACCGCCCGTCCGGTGGAATCTGAACCGTTCGATCCGAGTCGGTGGTCACCGCGGCCGGCCCGTCCGGCCCGCCGGGGTCCGCCCCAAGTGGGGGTGGGATGGCGGGATCCGGGGCCTCGGCGGCCGGATCGCCGCCCAGGGGTTCCAGCGCCCGGCGGAGGATCTCCGCCTCCTCGGCCGAGACCGATCCGACAAAGCGGACCAGCGCCGAACCGCGGTCATCCGCGGTGCCCAGAGCCTCCATCATCGCCTCGGCGACGACGGCCTCCCGGCTGTCGGACGCGGCGTAACGGTGGGCTCGAGCGGCCCGCTGCCGACGGACGAAACCCTTGCGTTCCAGTCGTTCGAGCACGGTCAGCACGGTGGTGTACGCGAGATCGCGTTCATGGTCGAGGCGGGCCGCGACCTCGCGGGCCGTGAGCCAGCCATCGCTCGACCACAACACGTCCATGACCGACCGTTCGAGGTCACCCAGGCGCGCCATACGTCTATCCTACGTCGCGTAGAAGTTCAGGGCGGCGGAACGGTCTCGTTCGCGTCGCCTCCTCCGTCACACAGCCGCGCGACCTCGGCGTTCGCCTCGCGACGGCGGGTGCGGGCGGCCTCGCACCGCCGTCAGCCGGCTCGGGCCGGCGCCGCGGACGTCACAACCCGCCCGTGGCCCGAAGGTCGCACCGCCGAGCCGGCCGCCGGCCGGCGTCGCCCCACGCGGCGTCGGGACCTTCTTCCTGGCCCGATTCGGCGTGACGCCGGCCCATTCCTCCCACGCCGCCCTCGGCCGGGTGCACCCCGGGGACCGTCCCGGCCACCCGGCGTCCGGCCGGGCCCGACGGCGGCGTCGGCAATTGCATTCGCCGCCGTTCCCGGCGGCCTTGTGGCGGGTTACCCGCTTGGCGGCGTCGATGTGTTATCCGAAAGTTATTTTTTTGGTGGAGCTGACCGGCCCGGCCCGGGGGTGCACTTGTTCCGGCCCGCCGTGACCAGTTGCGCGGAATGCGCGGGACGGGCCCTTTGGTGCCGCGGTGAACGCAGCGAATGCCAAGGTCCGCGGCTGACGGGCACGTCACACGGGGTTTGCGGAGGGAAGTGACCGGAAGACGGCGTATGCACGTAGAGGGGACGCGCGATGCACTGCCCCGCCGGCCGGCGTCGCGCATGTCGTGGACCTCACGGAAGCCCGACCGCCGACCGGATCACCCCGCTACGTACCTTAGGACCTTCTACTTTGGGTAGAAGGTCGACTGAATCCCGGTCGATTTCTTCCCGCGGTCCTTCGAAGGAGCCGTGCGCATGGTTCTCGCCGCCGACGCCGTCGACCTCGCTCGTGCCCAGACGGCGTTCTCCCTCGCGTTCCACATCTGCTTCGCCGTGTTCGGTGTCGGTTTGCCATGGCTGCTGATCTACACCGAGCGACGTTGGCTCAAGACCGGCGATCCGGTCTGGCTGGCGCTGACGAAGAAGTGGTCGCGTGCCTTCGCCGTTCTCTTCGCGGTGGGGGCCGTCTCGGGAACAGTGTTGTCGTTCGAGTTCGGGCTGCTCTGGCCCGCGTTCATGTCCAAATACGGGGGCGCCCTTGGGCTGTCGTTCACCCTGGAGGGCTTTGCGTTCTTCACCGAGGCGATCTTCGTCGGCATGTACCTGTACGGCTGGAAGCGACTCTCGCCGCGGGCCCACTGGCTGACGCTGTGGCCGATCGCGATCTCCGGCACCCTGTCGACGGCGTTCATCATCACGGTCAACGCCTGGATGAACGTGCCGCGCGGGATCGTCGAGCAGAACGGCAAGCTCCTCGAGGCCAAGCCGTACGCCCCGTTCATCAGTCCAGGTACCCCGCCGCAGCTCGTCCACATGCTGCTCGCGGCGCTGATGTGTGCCGGCGGTGTGGTCGCGGCCATCTACGCGGTGGGCATGCTGCGCGGTCGTCGTGACACCTACCACCAGCGCGGCCTGAAGATCGGGCTCGCGGTCGTGCTGGTCTGCGCGCCGGTGCAGCTCATCGTCGGGGACTGGGCGGCCCGCGTCGCCGGNGCCAACCAGCCGTTCAAGCTCGCGGCGATGGAGGGCCTCTACCACACCGGGTCGCATGCCCCCTTCGCCATCGGCGGGATCTACGACGACAAGACCGGCGAGATCCGCTACGGCCTGGAGATCCCCAGCGGGCTGTCCCTGCTGGAGGGCTTCAGCACCGGCCATGTGATCAAGGGCCTGGACGGCGCGCCGCCGGACGAACGACCGAACGGCACGCTGGTGCACGGCGCGTTCACCACGATGGTCGGGGCGGGCTCCGCCCTGATCGGCCTGTCGCTGCTCACCGGCCTCGTCGTCCTGCGGCGCCGCCGGCGCCGGGAGCGCCCGCTGCTACCCACCAGCAGGCCGTGGCTGATCGCCGCGGCGTGCACCGGGCCGGCGGCGATGCTGGCGATGCTCACCGGCTGGGAGGTCACCGAGGGTGGCCGCCAGCCGTGGATCGTCGGCGACCACATGCGGGTCGTCGAGGGCGTTGCCGGCGGCGACGCGGTCGCGCCGATGTTCGCGGGCACCCTGGTGCTGTACCTCGGGCTCGCCGGCGCCCTGCTGCTCATCCTGCGGCGGATGGCCACCGGCGGCCCCAGCGGCGAGCAGCTTCGTCCCGGCAAGCCCGTCGGTCCCTCGGCCCCCACCGCCCCCCGTCCGCGCGACGGCGGGTCCGGCAGCGGCGGCTCGGGCCCGGCCGGCTCCGGACCGGAACAGGGCAGCGGCGGCGACGAGTCCGGCTCGAAGGAGTCCGTCCCCGCCGCGCAGTACATCCCGGCCGCCCGGGGAGTGCCGGCCGCCCAGGGAGTGCCGGCCGCCAGGTCCTTCCCTGCCGCCGAGTCCTTCCCTGCCGCCGAGTCCGTCCCTGCGGTCAGGTACGTGCCGGCCGCCAGGTCCTTCCCTGCGGCCGAGTCCGTCCCTGCGGTCAGGTATGTCCCGGCCGCCACGTACGTTCCCGCCGCCCGGCACGTTCCGGCCGCCGAGTACGACCCGGCCGCCGAGCCGGTCGCCTGGTACACGCCCCGGACGGATCTGCTCTCTGAGCGTGACCAGACGGGCATGCCGGTGGCGGTGCTCCTCCCCGGCCGCCTCCCCGTGACCCCCGCCGGCGCACCCGCTCCCGCCGGCGGCATCATGGCCACCGGGGTAGGCGACCCGTCCGATGGATCCGAGCCGTCCACCGGGTCCGAGCCGCCGACCGGGTCCGACCCGTCCACCGGGTCCGAGCCGCCGACCGAAACCGAGCCGTCCACAGCGGCCGAGCCGTTGACGGGCGCCGAGCCCGGCGTGGATCCGAGCCGCAACCCGCCGCCGACCATCAGCCCGCGGCCGGACGGCGCCGAGCCGACCTCGCCGCCCGCGACGCCGGCTCCCGCGTCGCCCACCATCCCGCGGCCCCGGCCCGAGCCGCACCCCACCGGGTCCTCCGGGGGCGGGCGGCCCGCGCCGTCGAACCGGCGTGGCGCGCCCGGCTGGCACAGCCTGCTGGGCCGGCGCTCCGCCGGGGGCCGGCACGCCTCCACCGCCCGCCGTCCCGACACCGGCGCGCGCACCGCCGGCCGCACCGACCGGGGAGAGACCCGATGACCTCCGCCGACCTGCTCCTCGTCGTCATGGTGATCGGCCTGACCGCCTACGCGCTGCTCGGTGGCGCGGACTTCGGCGGCGGCGTGTGGGATCTGCTCGCCCGGGGACGGGATGCGCGGGCCCAGCGCAAGCTGATCTCGAACGCGATCGGGCCGGTGTGGGAGGCCAACCACGTCTGGCTCGTGTTCATCGTCGTCGCCCTGTTCAGCGGGTTCCCGCCCGCCTACGGGGTGGTCGGCTCGTCGTTGGAGGTTCCGCTGTCGGCCGCGCTGGTCGGCATCGTGCTGCGCGGCGCGGCCTACGTCTACCGTGCCTACGGCGCCGGCGCGGCGGGTCCCGACCACTGGTGGGGGCACGTCTTCGCGGTGTCGTCCACGATCACCCCGTTCGCGCTCGGGGTGGCCGGGGCGGCGCTGGCCACCGGGGACATGTCGCCCGACGACCCGTTCGCCCCGGTCCGCAGCTCGTTCGGCCTCGTCTGCGGGCTGTTCGCGGTTGCCGCGACGGCCTTCCTCGCCGCCGTCTACCTGTGCAAGGACGCGGCGGCCTCGCCGGCCACCGAGCACCTGGTGGCCGACTTCCGCCGCCGCGCCGTCGGCGGGGCCGTGGTGTGCGGCATCCTCGCGCTGATCCTGCTGCCGCTGTTCTGGGACCAGGCTCCCGTGGTGGCGCACCGGTTCGCCGACCGTTCGCTGCTGCTGGTCGTGCTCTCCGCGATCGGCGGGATCGGCTCCCTGGTGGCGCTGGCGCGTAACCAGTTCGTCGCCGCCCGGCTGGCGGCGGGTCTCGCGGTCGCCGCCATGCTCTGGGGCTGGGCGATCGCCCAGTACCCCGACCTGATCGTGGGGCAGGTGACGGTCGACGACGCCGCAGCTCCGTCGACCAACATCCACGCGATGCTCTACGCGGTCGTCGGTGGTCTCGTGATCGTCCTGCCGCCGATGATCGTGCTGTACCGGCTGTTCACCCGGCCCGAGCCGGTGGACTGACCGGCCGACCCGATCGGCGGCCCTGGATCGGCCCGGCGGTGACCCACCGCCGGGCCGATCCGTGGTCGGGCCGCCCATCCGGGTGGGCTACGGTCGACCCGTGACGGATGCCCCCCCGCAGGCGCCGGTCACGGCCGAACCGCTCACCCGGCGGGTTCTGGCCGCCGAGGTCTGGCTCGTGCTCGGGGTCTCCTTCGCCGCCTCCGCGCTCTACGCGCTCATCCGCTACGTCGGCGTGCTCACCCGGCCGGGACCGGTCCGTTCCCAGGTCGCCCGGCTGAACACCTCGGCCGCGCCGGGCCGCCCGTGGCTCGATCTCGCCCTGCAACTGGCCGACGTCGCCACCGGCGTGGTGCCCGTGCTGTTGGCCGTGCATCTGCTGGCCCGCCACGGCGGCGGGCGGCGCGCGATCGGCCTCGACGGCCGGCGACCCGGCCCGGACCTCGCCCAGGGCGCCCTGCTCGCGGCCGGGATCGGCGGTCTCGGCCTCGGTTTCTACCTGCTGGCCTGGCACAGCGGCGCCAACCTCACCGTCGCGCCGTCGAGCCTGCCCGACGTGTGGTGGCGGGTGCCGGTCCTTGTCCTGAGCGCCTGCCAGAACGGCCTCGCCGAGGAGGTCATCGTCACCGGCTATCTGCTGGTGCGGCTGCGCGAGCTCGACGTCACGCCGGGGCGGGCGCTGGCGACCAGCGCGCTGCTGCGTGGTTCCTACCACCTCTACCAGGGCCTGGGCGGGTTCGCGGGCAACCTCGCGATGGGGCTGCTGTTCGCCCGGCTGTTTCAGCGCAACGGCCGGGTGTTGCCGCTGGTGATCGCCCACTCGCTCATCGACACGGTGGCCTTCGTCGGCTATGTGCTCCTGGTCGGGAAGGTCTCCTGGATTCCCGCTCCGCGCTAAGGTTAACGACAGGGAAACACAAGTCGTCTATCAGGTGTCCGAAGCTATTCTTCCTGACGCTCCGACGGACCATCGGACAACCACGAGGGACGGGTGGGCGTGGGCTGCCCGGGTGCGCCGCGCACGCGGTGCGGGGCCGAAGTGACGGTGGGGCCGAAGTGACGGTGTGGGCGAATGACGAGGAGGGCGGGGCGGATGGCCACCGGGGTCCGTGAGATCGAACGTAAGTACGCCGTCGAGCCAACCTTCGTGCTGCCGAAGCTGGGTGGCGTGCCCGGGGTCGCGACCGCGCGGACCCGCCGCGCAGTCAGCCTCGAGGCCGTGTATTTCGACACCGACGACCTGCGCCTTGCCCGTAACCGGATCACTCTGCGCCGGCGCACCGGCGGCTCCGACGCCGGCTGGCACCTGAAGCTGCCGGTCCGCGTCGGCGAGCGCGACGAGCTGCAACTCCCGCTCGACGCCGCCGACGGCGTGGTCGACGTGGCTGCGGGCGCGCGGCACACCCCGCCGGCGGAGTTCGTCGACCTGGTGTCGGTGCACCTGCGCGGCGGCGAGCTGCGTCCGGTCGCCCGGCTGCGCACCCTGCGCACCGCCCGGCGGCTGCGCGACGCCGCCGGCGTCGACCTTGCCGAGGTCGTCGACGACCAGGTCTCCGCCCAGACACTCGGCGAGGCGACGGTCGTGAGCACCTGGCGGGAGATCGAGGTCGAGCTCGTCGACGGCAAGCGTGGCCTGCTCGACGACGTCGGCGAGCTGCTGCTGGCGGCCGGGGCGGTCGCGGCGGCGGACTCCTCGAAGCTCGGCCGGCTGCTCGGGCCCGCGCTCGCCGCCGGACCTGGGCCGGACGTGCCCCCGCTGCCGCGCCGCCCGCGCCGGCGGGCCCCGGCCGGCGAGGTCGTGCGCGCCTACCTCATCGAGCAGGTGCGCGCTCTGCTTGCCGCCGACCCGCGGGTGCGGCTCGACGAGCCCGAGGCGGTCCACCGGATGCGGGTGGCCTGCCGGCGGGCCCGCAGCACGCTGCGGACCTTCGCGCCGCTGTTCCCGGCCGACACGGTGACGCTGCTCGACGAGGAGCTGCGCGACCTGGCCGGCGCGCTGTCCGGCGCCCGCGACGCCGAGGTGCAGATCGCCTACTTCGACGGCCGGCTGGCCGAGCTGCCCGCGGACCTGGTCGCCGGGCCGGTCCACGAGACGGTCAGCGCCCACCTGTCCACCGGGATGGCCGCCGCCCGCGAGGAGGCGCTGACGATGCTGCGCAGCGACCGGTACTTCGCCCTCGTCGCCAGCCTGCTCACCCTGGTCCGCGCGCCGCTGACCGGCGCGGCGCGGCGCCCGGCCGGCAAGGTCCTGCCCGGCCTCGTTCACCGCGCCGACCGGCGGCTGGGTAAGAAGGTGACCGCCGCCGCCGGGCTCCCGGTCGGCCACGACCGGGACGAGCTGTTGCACTCCGCGCGCAAGCAGGCCAAGCGGCTGCGGTACGCCGTCGAGGCGGTGACCCCGCTGTACGGCCAGGACGCGACGGCACTCGTCGGCCAGGCGGAGCGGGCGCAGGAGCTGCTCGGCACTCACCAGGACGCCACCATCGCGCGCGATCTCCTGCGCGGCTGGGGCGTCGCCGCCCAGGCCCAGGGCGACCCCACCGCGTTCACGCTCGGCGTGCTGCTCGGGCTGGAGGAATGCCGCGGCCGGCTGGCGGAACGGGACTTCTTCGATGCCTGGCCGCGGATCTCCGCTGCGAAGTACCGCCGCTGGCTCGACTGAGCGGCCGCACGCCGGGGCGTCGGACGGCCGGGGGCGGGTAGCCTCCGGTCGACCCCGCCTTCGTCCCGGTGCCGCAGGAGGCTCGCGATGACCACCTCGACCACGCTCCCGACGACGCCGCTGGGCCCGACGGGCATGCAGATCACCCGGGTGGGTTTCGGCGCCTGGGCGATCGGCGGAGCGGGCTGGGCCTTCGGCTGGGGTGCCCAGGACGACGCCGAGGCGGTCGCGGCGATCCGTCACGCGGTCGCGGCGGGGATCAACTGGATCGACACCGCCGCCGTCTACGGGCTCGGGCACTCCGAGGAACTCGTTGCCCGGGCGCTCGCCGACATCCCCGCGGCCGAGCGGCCCTACGTGTTCACCAAGTGCGGCCTGGTCTGGGACGACGCCGACCGGACCGTCCCGCCGGCCCGCGTGGGCGCCCCGGCCTCGATCCGGGCCGAGGTCGACGCCTCGTTGCGCCGGCTCGGCGTCGACCGCATCGACCTGTACCAGCTCCACTGGCCGCCGCAGGACGGCACGCCGATCGCCGACGCCGTCGGGACGCTGCACGAGCTGCGCGCCGCCGGCAAGATCCGTTCGGTGGGCGTGTCCAACTTCTCCGTCGACCAGCTCGAGCAGGCCGCAGCGGCCGGCGGGGTGGACGTGCTGCAGCCGCCCTTCTCCCTGATCGACCGCGCCGTCGCCGCCGAGATCCTGCCGTATGCCGCCGCCCACGGCATCGGCACGATCGTCTACAGCCCGATGCAGTCCGGGTTGCTCTCCGGGCGCTGGAGCACGACGCGGACCGCCGAGCTGCCGGCCGACGACTGGCGGCGCCAGGCCGCCGAGTTCAACCCGCCGGCCCTGGAACGCAACCTCGCGCTCGTCGACGTGCTCGCCGAGGTGGCCCGCCGGCACGCGACCACGGTCGCCGCCGTCGCGGTCGCCTGGACGCTGGCCTTCCCCGGGGTGAGCGGCGCCATCGTCGGAGCCCGCCGCCCGGACCAGCTCGACGGCTGGTTGCCGGCCGGCTCGCTGACCCTCACCGGCGCCGATCTCACCGAGATCGCCGCGGCGGCCGAGCGGCTCTCGGCCGGCCGCGGTCCGCTGCGGCCCGCCGGCGACGAGTAGCCGCGCCTGGCCGGGACCGGCCGTCGGCGGTAAGGGCCCGTCGGCGGTGGGGGCCCGTCGGCGGTGGGGGCCCGTCGGCGGTGTGGGCCCGTCGGCGGTGTGGGCCCGATTGTGGGCCGAGATGTGGTTCAGGTCGTGGTCGGATCGAAAGTCCCGTCAGTCACCCGTCCGAGTTGCCACGTCTGGGCCATCCACCGCCCGGTCGGTGCCGCACGCTGCTCACGCTGGGAAATCCCTGTCAGCTCGACGGATTGCGGGACGACCCGGGTGTACTAGCCCGTGGCCGGACCAGCGGTGTTGTTCTGTTACCGGGGCATGAAGTGGACTTCCTTGCTCGGAGGACTCCCGCGAAGCCCTCCGTCCGTGTAGCGTCGTCCCTGGCCGGAGTTCGCCGGTTCGCGTCTCAACCGAGGCGCGGNGGAACAGCGCCAGGATCTCTTGTGGCTTCCTGGCGTTCGGTCCGGGGCCCGCGCGGTGCGGGTCCTGACTGCACCAGCAGGGAGAACGGCACGTGGCTCAGGGCACGGTGAAGTGGTTCAACTCGGAGAAGGGCTTCGGCTTCATCTCCGTGGACGGCGGCGGCTCCGACGTCTTCGTTCACTACAGCGCGATTCAGATGGACGGCTACAAGGCACTTGAGGAGGGCCAGCGGGTCGAGTTCCAGGTGACCCAGGGTCAGAAGGGTCCGCAGGCCGACGCCGTCCGCGTCGTCTGAGCCACGAGAGACTTCACGGTCAGCCCGCCCATCGGGTGCTCCGCTGGGCGGGCTGACCGCTTCTCCGCGTCGTTCGTCACGTGGCGGAGTCGATTGCACGACTGCCCGATCGTGCCGGAGGGCTTCGTTTCCCCGGCCCTGTCGGGTATGTCGCCTCGGTCGGAGCCTCGATCGGACAGTTCTCCAGAAGGCGCCTTTCCCCCTGGCCAAGCGGGAATGGAACGGTCTTCGGTGTCCCACCATCGGGACCGGTTGATCCGCCTTCCCGTGGGGCGCCGTACTTTTGCCGCTCGGGGTGATTTCGGTGACGGATCGCCGCCGGGGCGATGGCTGTTCGTGCAAAGCGCGGGTAACCGCATCGCGGTTCTCCGACCGCTTGTTCTCGGTCTTCGCTTGCGGCTCCTCTCGGCAACCAAAGCTTAAAGGTTGCTGAGAAACGCACGGAAAGCGAATGTGCGGCGCGCTGTCGCGACCCGACCAATCACGGCTCGACATGGATGGCGTGCGGGCTCGTGACAGGCCGGCCGCGCGTTGGCGCCGGCCGGCCCACCACTCGCGGAGTCCGGCCCCGCGTCAGCCGGCCGTCAGCTGGTCGTCGACGCGGCCTGCCCGGCCTGCCCGGCGACGAGCAGTTCGGCGATCTGCAGCGTGTTCAGCGCCGCTCCCTTGCGCAGGTTGTCGCCGCAGAGGAACAGCGCGATCTCGTGCGGGTCGTCCGGCGACTGCCGGATCCGCCCGACCCAGGTGGGATCGGTGCCCACCACATCCGAAGGGGTGGGGAACTCGCCGGCGGACGGGTCGTCCACCACCGCGACCCCGGGGGCGCCGAGCAGCACCGCGCGGGCCTCCTCGCCGGTGACGGGCCGCGCGAAGCGGGCGTGCACCGCGACGGCATGGGTGGTGATCACCGGCACCCGCACGCAGGTCGCGGACACCCGCAGGTCCGGCAGGCCCAGGATCTTGCGGGACTCGTTGCGGACCTTGAACTCCTCGGACGACCAGCCGCCGTCGCGCAGCGACCCGGCCCACGGCACGACGTTGAGGGCCAGTGGTGCGGGGAACGGGCCGAGGCCCTCCTCGCCGATCGCCTTGCGCACGTCGCCGGCGGTCTGGCCGAGCTCCCGCGTCCCACCGACCGTGGCGAGCTGGTCGTAGAGGGTGTCGATGCCGGCCTGCCCGGCGCCGCTGGCGGCCTGGTAGGAGGCGGCGAACATCGACTCCAGGCCGAACGCCCGGTGCAGCGCGCCGAGCGCGACGATCATCGACAGGGTCGTGCAGTTCGGGTTGGCGATGATGCCCCGCGGGCGGGCGGCGAGCTGGTCGGCGTTGACCTCGGGGACGACCAGCGGGACGTCGTCGTCCATCCGGAAGGCGCCCGAGTTGTCGACCGCGACCGCGCCGCGCGCCGCCGCCACCGGCGCCCACTGCGCCGACACGTCGTCGGGGACGTCGAACACGGCGACGTCGACACCGTCGAAGACCTCCGGCGAGAGCACCTGCACGGCGACGTCCGCGCCGCGCACCCGCACGGTGCGCCCGGCCGAGCGGGCCGAGGCCACCGGCCGGATCTCCCCCCAGACGTCCGGACGCTCGGCGAGCATCGACAGCATCACCGTGCCGACCGCGCCGGTCGCGCCCACCACCGCGAGCGTCGGCCGTCGGCCGGCCTCGTTGCCCGTCATGCCCCATCCTCCAGGTGAGCCGTGATCAGTGCCGTGCGTTCGGCGATCGGAGCCGTGCTGGCCGCGATCAGTGCCGCGCTGTCTGCGGTCGGTGTCCTCATCGGCCGGTGCCCGCGTAGACGACCGCCCCGCCGTCGGGGTCGCCGAGCTCGAAGGCGCCGTGCACGGCGCGCACCGCACCCGGCAGGTCGGTGTCGCGCACCACCACCGAGATCCGGATCTCCGAGGTAGAGATGATCTCCACGTTGACGCCGGCGTCGGCGAGCGCGCCGAAGAACCGCGCCGACACCCCCGGGTGCGACTTCATCCCGGCGCCGATCAGCGAGAGCTTGCCGATGTGGTCGTCGTAGAGGGTCCGCTCGAAGCCGATCTCGCCCTGCACCTTCGCCAGCGCCGTCAGCGCGGTCCGCCCGTCGGCCTTGGGCAGGGTGAAGGAGATGTCGGTGCGGCCGGAACCCGCGACCGAGCCGACCTGGACGATCATGTCGAGGTTGACGTCCGCGTCCGCGACGGCCCGGAACACCGCCGCCGCCACCCCCGGCTTGTCCGGGCAGCCGACGACCGTCACCTTCGCCTCGCTGACGTCGTGCGCGACGCCGCGGATGATGGCCTGTTCCACGAGCTGTGCCTCCGGAATCTCGGTGACCCACGTGCCCGGCTTCGAGGAGAACGACGACCGGACATGCACGGGGACGCTGTAGCGACGCGCGTACTCGACGCAGCGCAGCATGAGGACCTTCGCGCCGCAGGCCGCCATCTCCAGCATCTCCTCGTAGGAGATCGTGTCGATGCGGCGGGCGTCGGGGACGATGCGCGGATCGGCGCTGAACACGCCGTCGACGTCGGTGTAGATCTCACACGCGTCGGCGTGCAGCGCCGCGGCGAGCGCGACCGCGGTCGTGTCCGAGCCGCCCCGACCCAGGGTGGTGATGTCCTTGGTGTCCTGGCTGACGCCCTGGAAACCAGCGACGATCGCGATCGCACCCTCGTCCAGGGCCGCCCGGATCCGGCCCGGCGTGACGTCGATGATGCGGGCCTTGCCGTGCACCGAGTCGGTGATGACGCCGGCCTGGGAGCCGGTGAACGACCGGGCCTCGGCGCCGAGAGTGGTGATCGCCATCGCCAGCAGGGCCATCGAGATCCGCTCGCCGGCGGTGAGGAGCATGTCGAGCTCGCGGGCCGGCGGCAGCGGTGACACCTGCTCGGCGAGGTCGAGCAGCTCGTCGGTCGTGTCACCCATGGCGCTCACCACGACCACCACGTCGTTGCCGTCGCGCCGCGCCTCGACGACCCGCTCGGCGACTCGTTTGATGCGGTCCGCGTCGGCAACGGAGGATCCACCGAACTTCGCGACCAGGAGCGCCATGGCAGCCAGGTTACCGAGCGCCGACACCTGCCCGCTCCGCTCGCCGGGGATTGCTCCGATGTGACCTGGGCGCACGTCTGCGCAGCGTGCCCGGGGTCCGACCCGAGGCGACCCCGCCCCGACGCAACGCTGTCGTCCCGACGACGGCACGCTGGGCGGATCCGATCCGTTGTGCCAGGGTGACGGCACCGACCGCGTCATATCGACCGCGTCCCGCGGTT
The DNA here is from genome assembly GCF_001414035.1 of Frankia sp. ACN1ag. Classification (NCBI taxonomy): domain Bacteria; kingdom Bacillati; phylum Actinomycetota; class Actinomycetes; order Frankiales; family Frankiaceae; genus Frankia; species Frankia sp. ACN1ag. The sequence goes on from NZ_LJPA01000046.1 coordinate 38,844, forward strand.
GCCGGCGATGGTCCCCGACGCATCAGTCCAGGAAGGACGATCCGCAATGGCAGTCAGCCTCGCCAAGGGTGGCAACGTAAGCCTCACGAAGCAGGCCGCGGAGGCCGGCACCGCCCAGCTCACCGCGCTGAACGTCGGGCTCGGCTGGGATGCCCGCACCACCACCGGCACCGACTTCGACCTCGACGCCTCGGCCATCGGCCTGCGGGCGGACGGCAAGGCCTTCAACGACAGCTACTTCATCTTCTACAACAACCTCGCCTCGCCCGAGGGAGCGATCACGCTGACCGGCGACAACAAGACGGGTCAGGGCGAGGGCGACGACGAGTCCATCATCATCAACCTGCCCTCGGTGCCCGCCGAGATCGACCGGATCGTCGTCCCCGTCTCCATCTACGACGCGGTGAACCGCAGCCAGAACTTCGGCCAGGTGCGCAACGCCTACATCCGGGTCGTCGACCAGGGCGGCAACGAGCTGGTTCGGTACGACCTGTCCGAGGACTACTCCACCGAGACGGTCGTGATCTTCGGCGAGGTCTACCGCAACGGCGCCGACTGGAAGTTCCGGGCAGTGGGCCAGGGCCACAACGACCTCGGCGGACTGGCCCGCGACCACGGCGTCAGCGTCTGAGCCGCGGGCCGGAGCGGGTCATGCGGGCCTGGCAGGTCGTGACGCCCGGGCCGATGGGCACCGGGCCGCTGCGCGCGGCCGAGCTGCCCGTGCCCGAACCGGGGCCCGGGCAGGTCCGGCTGCGCGTCGACGCGTGCGGCGTGTGCCGGACCGACCTGCATCTCGCCGAGGGCGACCTCGGGCCGCACCGGCCGCGCACCGTGCCGGGGCACGAGGTCGTCGGCCGGGTCGACGCGATCGGCCCCGGGGTGGCGCTGGCCCCGGACACGGCGGTGGCCCCGGATACGGCGGTGGCCCCGGATACGGATGCCGCCACACCCCCGAGCGTCGAGCCCGGCGCCGAGGGGCTCCTCGGCGCTGTGGATTCCCTCGGTGCCGCGGGTTCCCTCGGTGCCGCGGACGTCGGCGTTGGAGTCGGGCCGCGCGGGGTGCGCCTGGGTGACCGGCTGGGCGTGGCGTGGCTTGCCTCGACCGACGGGACCTGCGTCTACTGCGCCCGCGGCGCGGAGAATCTCTGCCCCGCGTCGACCTACACCGGCTGGGACGTCGACGGTGGGTACGCCGAGTACGTCTGCGTCCGCGCCGACTACGCCTACCGGCTGCCCACCGGCTACAGCGACGCGGAGCTCGCCCCGCTGCTGTGTGCCGGCATCGTGGGCTACCGGGCGCTGCGGCGCGCGGAGCTGCCCCCTGGCGGCCGGCTGGGCATCTACGGCTTCGGCGCGTCCGCCCATCTCGCCGCCCAGGTGGCGATCGCCCAGGGCGCGCGGGTCCACGTGCTGACCCGCTCGGCCCGCGCTCAGGCCCTGGCCCTCGAGCTCGGCGCCGCCTCCGCGAGCGGGGCGTACGACGCGCCGCCCGAGCCGCTGGACGCGGCGGTGCTGTTCGCGCCGGTGGGCGAGCTGGTGCCGGTGGCGCTCGCGGCCCTCGACCGCGGTGGCACCCTGTCCGTGGCGGGTATCCACCTCAGCGACATCCCGCCACTCGTCTACGCCGACCACCTGTTCCAGGAGCGTGACCTGCGCAGCACGACCGCGAACACCCGGGCCGACGGCGCGGAGTTCCTCGCGATCGCCGCCGAGCACCGGCTGGCGGTGACGGTGTCGCCCTACCCGCTCGCCGCCGCCGACCGGGCCCTCGGCGACCTCGCCGCCGACCGGGTCACCGGCGCGGCCGTCCTGCTGCCCTGACGGCACGGCCGGGCAGCCCGCTGCCCTGACGGACGGCACGGCCGGGCCCGGACCGGCCGGTCAGGACGCGCGGGCGGCCAGCCGGCGCAGCAGCACCGTGCCCGCGACGGTGAGGGCCGCGGCCGTCGCCACCTCGCGGGGCAGCCGGTGGCGGGCCTCGTTCTGGATCTTCTCGTGAAAGCGGTCGAACCGGCTCGGCCAGGGACTGGAACCGACGAAGTACCGGCCCACCTTGTCGGTGTCGGGCAGGCAGGCGCCGGTCATGCCGGCGAGGACGGCCAGGCGCCGCCCGTCCGGGGCCGACGCGGTCAGCAGTGCCATGGCAGCGAGCCCGGCGACCCCGTCCCGGCGCGCGATCGGCAGCCACTCCGGCTCGGTGTTCGGGCCGGTGCCCCAGTGCGGCAGTGCGTCCATGGCGAGATGCGAGAGGAATCCCGCGGCCAGGGCGGGCACGGGATGCCGGATCGCCATACCCACGAAGGCGCCCGCGCCGACATGCGAGCTGATGATCATACGGAGGACCTCCTGATGGACGGTGGACCGGCCGCCTCTAACCATGCCGCCCGGCTCCGCGTCCGCTGACCGCGGGGGTCGGCATCGGGCCTGGCGGCGGCCCTCGCCGTGGTCGTTGCGTGGTCCGTAGGAGCGACCGGATGGGCGGACGTATCGGGCATATGCACGTGCGAACGCTCCGCTGGATGAACGTTCCAAGGCGATCGCCGACGCCCGTTCGGACGGCGGTGCCAACGCGCGTCCGAAAGCGTGGGCGGACGAGATCGCGAAAGCGTGCGCACATGCTCGCGCGAGTGCACATGATGGGCACATGGGCGCGCGGCGTAGCATCTGGGTGCACAGCGCAGCGATGCGTTGCAGATCCACACATGGACGGCCGGCGGCAGCCAGGCCCGGTGGCAGAAAGTGACCATATGTGCGGACGGTGACCGGGGGCGGCGGGGAGGTGTCGGATGATCTCCAGGAGGAAGCTCGGTTCACCCGGAGGCGCGCTGGGCCCCAGGGGGGCGGTCCCGGGTCGTGCGCGGGCGCGACGGCACCTGAGCGGCCTGGATGGATAGGTGGATCCGAGGCGTGCGGACCTGTCCCTTACGTCATGCCGGTGATCTCGGCGCCGCCCTGCCACCGGGCGCCGTCATCTCGGTGGCGTGGCGGTTGGACGGCGCCGGACGGATCATCGGTGGAATGCTGCCCCACGGGCATCCGCAGGGCGGCCCGCAGGGCAAGCGGGTCCTGCACGGAGAGGGCGTCTGGGCGGCCGAGATGTTTCCCCGGGACCGAGAGATCACCACGGAGCTCGACCTGGTCGAGCCCGGTTCCGCGGCCCACCCTGCCCGGCTCGTCGTGCACGGCCCGGAGCGGGACATCGTCGGCTACGTGGACCAGCCGCGACTGCCCACGGACCGGCTGGGCCGGCTGACGACCGGCATGCGGCGCGACGCCCGCCAGATTCGGATCCGGGCCGCCGGCCGGATCTGGTGGATCAGGGCGACGAAGGTCTTCGGCGTGCGGGTCGTCCGCGACCACGGTGTGGACGTCTACCGCACCCGTGGCCTGCACGCCGTGTTCAGCGCCGAGGCGGACCACCTCGATGTCAGCGTCGTCCTGCTGACCCTCGCCTCGATCCCCAGTTCGACGTACGCGCCCATCCTCGGCTTCTGACCGGCTGACCCGCCTGACCCGCCGGCCGGCGGGTCAGGCGGTGACGACCCGGCGTCCCTCGAAGGCGCGGCCGAGGGTCACCTCATCGGCCCACTCCAGGTCGCCGCCCATCGGCAGGCCGCTGGCCAGCCGGGTGACCCGCAGCCCCATCGGCCCGATCTGGCGGGCGAGGTAGGAGGCGGTGACCTCACCCTCGGTGTTCGGGTCGGTGGCGAGGATCAGCTCCGTCACCGTGCCGTCGGCCAACCGCGCGACGAGTTCGCGGATGTGCAGGTCGTCGGGCCCGACCCCGCCGATCGGGTTGATCGCCCCGCCGAGCACGTGGTACCGCCCGCGGAACTCCCGGGTGCGCTCGATCGCGACGACGTCCTTGGGCTCCTCGACCACGCAGATCAGGGCCTGGTCGCGGCGGGGATCGGCGCAGATCCGGCACAGCTCCGACTGGGCGACGTTGAAGCAGCTCCGGCAGAACCGGACCTTGTCCTTGACCTCGGTCAGCGCGGTCGCCAGCCGGCGGACGTCCACCGGGTCGGCGGCCAGCAGATGGAACGCGATCCGCTGGGCGCTCTTGGGGCCGATGCCGGGCAGCCGCCCGAGTTCGTCGATCAGGTCCTGGACGATGCCCTCATACATCGGTGCTCCCGCCCGTCAGCCCAGTCCGGGACGACCGGGACCGCGCGGCACAGCGCCGCCGCCGGCCAGCAGGCCACCGAGATCACCCAGCCCGCCGAGCGCCCCACCGGCCCCACCGGCCCCACCGGCAGCGGCGGCCCCACCCAGCCCGCCGGCGCCCAGCCCGCTCGCGCCCAGCCCACCCGTGAGCGAGCCCATCCGTTCCGCGGCGAGCCGATGCGCGTTGGTGGTCGCGTCGCGGACCGCCGCGAGGATCAGATCGGCGAGCGTCTCGGTGTCCTCCGGATCGACCGCCTCCGGGCTGATCGTGAGGTCGACGAGCTCGCCGCCACCGTTGACGGTGGCCCTGACCAGGCCGCCGCCGGCCGTGCCATCCACCCGGGCGGAGGCGAGCTCCTCCTGGGCCGACAGGAGCGCGGCCTGCATCTTCTGCGCCTGCTGGAGGATCTGCCCCAGGTGGGCCCCACCACCGGCGGGCAGTCCACCGCCGGCCGGGGTCCCATCGCCGGCGGAGGTCTGCGAGTTCGACATGTCGACGAGCCTACTTTCCTGTCAGCTTGTCGGGATCTGTTCGATGACCGTGGCGCCGAGCCCGGTTCGCAGCAGGGACATCGCCGCCTCCGCGCCGCCGCGGGCGCCGCCCGCCTGCCCCGGGGCATCGTCGTCGTCGAGAGACGGCTCGTCGTTGACCGGCGGTGCGGCGGCCGTGCCACCACTTCCCGTTCCCGCCGTGCTACCCCCCGCCGAACCGTGCCCACCGGCTCCGGCCGTGCCGGTGCTGTTCTGGCTGGTGCTGTTCTGGCCGGTGCTGTTCTGGCTGGCGTTGTTCTGGCCGGCGGCGTGCGCACCGGCGTCGCGCTGTCCGGCGATGCCGTGGGCGGCGGCGGACCCCTGGCCGCGGTCGCCGGAGTGGGTACCGCTGCCGCCGTCCCCGATCTGATCGTGGGTTGGCGGGGTGGGCTCGGGGAAGCGGGGGCTGTCGCCCCCATGGCCCGGGTGATGATCCCCGCCCGGCCCCCCGCCGGGGCCGCGCCAGCCGTCGTTGGCTCCGCCTCGCCCGGGTCCGCCCGCGGGACCGTATGCGCCTGCCGCCCGGCCGGCGCCCCCACTGTCGGCGCGCGGCGCGGGACCGCCCGGACCGGGTGCCCAGCCCGCCGCAGCGGGCGGTCGACCGCCGCCGTCCACGCCGCCAGGTCCCTCACCGGCGGGCGCATAACCCGCATGATCCTGGTGGTCCGGGTAATTTCCGCCGCCCGGCCCCTGCCAGTGCCCCGCCACGGGTTGCCCTGGCCCAGATTGGCCTGGTGTGGGCCCGCCGGTTCGGCCGCCCGCCGCCGGCGCCGGTCCACCGCCACCGGCGCGCTGATCAGGACCGGCCCAGGCTGGTCCTGATCCCGGCTGGCCACCGAAGCCACCGCCGGGCGGTGGCGGTCCCCCGGCCGGCCGGCCGCCGCCACCCCGCCCAGGACCGGAGCCTCCCGCGGGCCCCACACTGACCCGCCAGGTCCCGCCGATCTTCTCCGCCAACGCGGTGCAGAACACTTCGGCGTTGTTGCCCTGCCCGAACATCCGTCCCATCGTCGGGCTGGCGAAGGCGAGCACCACCTCGTCACCGCGCACGTCGGCGACGGTCGCGTGGTCCTTCAGGATCGCGTGCGTCTTGCGACTGCGACGGCCGGCGAGCACGAGGACCTCGTCCCACAGCATCCGCAGGCCAGCGGCGTCGATCCGCCCGCCGCCCGGCCCGGCCCCGCCGCGTTGCCCAGCCCCACCACGTTGCTCAGCCCCACCGCCTTGCCCAACTCGGGGGCCTTGCCCAGCTCCGGCGCCTTGCCCAGCTCCGGCGCCCTGCCCAGCTCCGGCGCCCTGCCTGGCTCCGGGGCCGCCACCGGCTCCCGGCTGCGGCCCGAAGCCGGTGCCTGCCGGCGGCGGCCCGTAGCCGGCGCCACCGGTCGGGGCACCCGCACCGATCCCGCCGGCCGCCGAGGCCGCGTCCCACGACCCGCCGGCCAGCCCCGGGGACGTGGGAGCCGCGGCGGCGCGCGCCGGGTGAGCGGGTGCCGGCCGAGCGGGCGCCGCTTCCCGCGCGGGACTCGCCGCATCGTCCGGGCCATGCGGGCCATGCGGGCCATCCGGGCCGTCGGCACCGCGGAACGGGGAACTGCCCGCCACCGGGCCCGGGCTGAAGCCGGGCGCCGAGGCCGGGTGCCCTGCGGCCGGGTCGGGAGCGGCGAGCACGGAACGCCGCTCCAGCCGTTCCAGCCGGGTCAGCAGCGCCGCCGGGTCCGCCGAGGCCGCGGGCAGCAGCGCGCGGGCGAGGATCAGCTCGAGCATCAGCCGCGGGCTCGTCGTGCCCCGCATCTCGACCAGGCCGCCGTGCAGCACGTCCGCCGTGCGGGACAGCTCCGCGGGGCCGACCGCGGCGGCCTGCGCGCGCATCCGGTCGATCTGGTCGGGGGAGAAGGATTCCAGCAGCCCGCGGGCATCGGCGTCCGGGACGGCCGCCATGATGATCAGGTCGCGGAACCGGTCGAGCAGGTCGGTGGCGAACCGCCGCGGGTCGTGCCCGGCGGAGACGACCTTGTCGACGACGGTGAACAGGGCGGCACCGTCGTGCCGCGCGAGCGCGTCGACGGTCTCGTCGAGCAGGACCCCGTCGGTCACGCCGAGCAGGGCCACCGCGCGGTCGTAGTGCAGGCCGTCGTCGTCCGCCCCGGCGAGGAGCTGGTCGAGGACGGACAGCGAGTCCCGGACCGATCCCGCCCCGGCCCGCACGACCAGCGGCAGCACCGTCGGGTCGACGGTGACGCCTTCCTGCTCGCAGATCGACGCCAGGTGCGTGCGCAGCACGCCCGGCGGGACGAGCCGGAAGGCGTAGTGGTGGGTGCGGGACCGGATCGTCGGGATGACCTTGTCCGGCTCGGTGGTGGCGAAGACGAACTTCAGGTACGGCGGCGGCTCCTCGACGACCTTCAGCAGGGCGTTGAACGCCGCGGCCGTCACCATGTGCGCCTCGTCGACCACGAACACCTTGAAGCGGGCCGAGGCGGGGGCGAAGAAGGCCCGTTCGCGCAGGTCCCGGGCGTCGTCGACGAGGCCGTGCGAGGCCGCGTCGATCTCGGTGACGTCCATCGAGGCGCCGGTGCGGATGCCGACGCACTCGTCGCACACGCCACAGGGCTCGGGGGTGGGCCCCTGCTCGCAGTTCAGCGAGGCGGCGAGGATCCGGGCCGAGGACGTCTTGCCGCAGCCCCGCGGGCCGCTGAACAGGTACGCGTGGTGCAGCCGGCCGGTTCGCAGAGCCTTGCGCAGCGCGTCGGTCACGTGTTCCTGGCCGACGACCTGAGCGAAGGTCGCGGGACGGTACCGGTTGTACAACGCTGTGCTCACTGGCCTGCTCCGCGTGCTCGACGAGACGATCGGCGAAACGAGAGGACCCCCCGCACACCCGTCAGAGCCCGCTTACCCTTGCTGCCTTCCGGCCCTGGGGGGTTTCACGAGGGTAACGCCGCACGAGGGGTCTGCTCCGCAGTCTAGCCCGTCCCGGACGATCATGAATCCGGAGGTCCCCCGCCCCACCCGAACCGGCCGCCACCCCGCCCCGGCGGTCGTCCGCGCCCGACCGCCGTCCGCGCTGGCGCCGGGGCTCGGCTTTATCCTTTTCCCTGCCGGGGGGACGAATCGGGCGTGGAATCCTCTGGAAGGGCAAGGAAGTCCGGCCTCCGCCCTCCGCTGGCCAGGAGCTCGCGTGCGGCCTGTCCGCGCGATCGCAGTGTTCCGCGGAACACGTGCCACGGTCCTCGCGCCTGCGCGGGTGTTCGCCCGGGACCCGGGTCGAGGCCCAGCCGTCTGGTTACGTGCGGTGACGGGTGAGGGGGGTGGGAACGGGGGTGTGCGGGGGGCCGGTGTCCTGTGGTCCTTGGGTATGGACATACCGGACGCCGAACCCATCAGAGCGACCACATCGGCGCTCTCCCACGCAGCCACCCCGAACACCCGCCAGCCGCCGCCACGCTCCGCGCTCGCCGCCGCGGCCCGCGGCCCGCTCGACCTCGGACCCCACCGACGCGCCGCCCCGCCCTCGGACCCGTCCTCCCACCACCACAAGCCACCACCACAAGCCACCACCACGGCCACGTGACACGGTCATTCAGATTCCGCGGAACCGCGTCAGCCTCCGGGATCTTGCCAGTGTCGCTCCCCGCGCAGGCCCGACCCACGCCGGTTACCGCAACACGGGACGGTCCGGCGGCCGATGCCCCCAACGGCCGGGGTCAGCGGGCCGTGCCCAGGCGGACCAGGGTGCCCCGAGAGGCGCGCTGGGCCTGACTGCGCGCGGCTGGGCGACCCCGCGTCCACGGACCGGCGACGATCAGATAGTCTCATCGACGGAGGATTCGCCTAGTGGCCTAGGGCGCACGCTTGGAAAGCGTGTTGGGGGCAACCCCTCGAGAGTTCGAATCTCTCATCCTCCGCAACGATCTTTCCGGGTTCGCCGGACTGCCCAGCCTTCGATCAGGCAGGACAGGATCGGCCCCGATCTCTCCCGAGGCCGCTCCCGCCTACACCCCGCCCCGCGACCCGCCGGTCTGGGCCGGTACCGGCCTGAACCTCCATATCACCGTCCCGCCCGTTCACCGTTCCCGCCACGAGCGCCACCGACGCCGCGACGGCAACGCTTCGGCGACCGCCCCGGGCGGTAGACGCAGGTCGTACCCCGCGTACTGCTCATCCCCGGGATACAAGATCGTCGGAATGAAGCAGGCAACGAACTCGTCGGTCGCCTCTGCCGTGTACACCCGGATCCCGAGATCACCGAGCCGTCGCGGGATTACCTCACCCGGCTCGCGCGCCACGTCGTACCGCCGCACCCGCAGGCCCGGCGCATCCTCCTCTGCGGCCCAGTCCTCCCCGAGACCATCCCACGCATTCCCCGTCATCCGGCCACCGTGCCACACCGCTCCATACCTCTAGGCGGATCAGGTTCCGATGGTTGATGTTGTCCGGGAGACCCACTCGGCCCGGCTGATCGCGTAGATGTTCCGCGGCTCACCGTTCGGTCGATGGGTCCCTCGGCGAGGGTGAGACCAAAGCTGCTCGGCGACGCGGATGAAGCTGATGTTCTCCGGATGGATGATCAAGATTGGGCGGCTACGGCCGGCCTCGGTGAACGCGAACTCGACGGCGGCCGTCGCACCTTCGGAGGCGATGCCCTCACCCCACCGATCCCGCCCTACCGTCCACGCCACCTCGCACAAGCTCTATCGATGATCGAATGGGATGATCTGTCAGGCGAGGTGAAAGACGCAATCACCGGACAGGCCGGTCCGGTGGTCTCCGCCGGCACTGTGGATGGGGGGACGGCTCCTCATCGACGGCCCGGTGGTGCGGGTGGTGGACTGGGCGCGGCCCGCCGCCGCTTGCTGGGTTGACGCGGCGTTCATGGTGATCCGGCTTGTCGGGGCCGGCCATGAACCGGCGGACGCCGGACAGTGGGCGACCGGTCTCGCCTGCTGGACGGTCGCACCGGACGCCCTGACCGCGTTCGCCTGCTACGTGACCTGCCTGTGGACGGTCCGGGCCGCCCAAGGGGGAGGCTCGGCGGCCGCGTGGCGGGCCCAGGTAGCCCGCCGGTATGCCGCCGACCGGCAGGGGCGCTGAACCAAGCTTGCCGAAGCCGGCAACGTCCAGGTCGAGGTGGGTGGTCCGATGCTGCACAGAGGGCGCGCGCGGATGCCTTCGATCTTGTCCATGAGCCATGATGTTGGGGTGACCGTCAGGGTGCTGGACCGCGAGGTCTACTCGATGAGCGAGGCAGCCCGCCTACTCGCGGTGAGCCCGGCACGCCTGAGAGGGTGGATCGACGGCTACACCCGTGGGGAGATCCACTATGACCCGGTGATCCGCCCCGAGCGGACCGGGAACGAGGTGGTCACCTGGGGCGAATTCGTCGAAGCCGGCTACCTACGGGAATACCGGGTCAAGGGGATCTCCCTGCAGAAGATGCGGATTGTCGTGCAGCGCCTGCGTGAGCGGTTTGGTGTGTCCTACCCCCTTGCCCACGCCAAGCCCTACGTGTTCGGGATGGATGTCGTGCTCGCGGTCCAGGAAGAGGTCGGCCTCGGCACTTCGCTGTCCATGGTCCGGATCAGCGACGGGCAGCTGGTGCTCGCGCCGAAGGCGCAGCACTTCTTCGAAATGGTTGAGTTCGCGCCGGGGGCTGGCGTCGGCGAGGATGAGGCGCTGCGCTTGTTCCCGGATAGCACCGCCCNGCAGGTTGTCCTCGATCCGCTGCGACAGTTCGGTTCCCCGGTAGTACGTAGCACGCGCACGGCGAACCTGTACGAGCTGTGGGCAGCCGGCGAGTCCATCGCGGAGATCGCCGAGGCCTATGAGCTGCCGGACGTGGACGTCGAGGCCGCGGTGCGCTACGAGAGTCGTCTCCGAGGGCAGGAGATCGCAGCCTGAGCATGGACGACGGTGCCGTACTACGGCCGCGCTTCTTCGTCGACGAGAACACCCTTCCACTGGGCAAGGCGCTCGCCGCGGTGCGGCCTGACGTTCTCCACCCAGGCCACCGGCGTTGCCCGATCAGTCTGGGAGCCCAGGACACTGAATGGCTGCCGTACGTGGGCGACAGCGATCTGGTACTGCTCACCCGTGACATGAAGATCCGTCACCGGCTGGCCGAGAAGCGCTTGTTCCTCGCGCATGCCGTGAAAGGAATCTTTCTCACGAAGGCCGGGAGCATGACCAGGTGGGANATGCTGTGCATGGTTGTCCAGCACTGGGAGAAGTTCGAGCCTCTGGCGGACCTTCCCGGGCCGTGGGTTCGGTCCCTGACGCGCGCAGGCATCGGCGAACTGAAGCTGCCCACGTTGCCGGCCGCCGA
>NZ_LJPA01000047.1:0-11918 GCF_001414035.1 Frankia sp. ACN1ag
GTGCGTCTCGTCCACGCGGCGGGGCCCTCTCCCCCCTCGTGACCGGCACGCCGGCCGGTCACGGAAGTCGGCCCCGGACTGGTAGGCGCCCCCTCGCCACCGGTCCGGGGCCGCACTCGTACCCAGACGAACGCCTGTTTCTCGAGCACGGTGGGGTGACGGCGGGACGGGCGGGGTGCGCTCCGGNGGTTCTCCGGGTCGGCTCCGGGTCTGGTCCGGGTCTGCTCCGCGGGCACTCCGGGCCGTCCACTCCGGGTCGGCTCCGGGCTGACGCGGCGTGGACTCCGCGTCTACGCCGGNGAAATTCCGTGGAATAACCGAATCTGCACCGTTCCACACCGGTATGCGCGGCGGCAGGGTAGGTGGAGCGGGAACCATTCCGGTTTCCGCTTTTCCCCTTCCTGACCCCCGGGGGTATTCCTGTGCGCTGCCGCATTCTTTGCCGATCATGTGAACGGGCCCGGGGGGTGCCGGCCGTTGATCCCACCCCACCCGATGGGAACATGCGTTCGACTCTGGTCGTTGGGGATGAGGCGGGTGGGGCGCTGGTCGTCCTGCCGCGGTTCGCGTGTGCTGTGACGCCAGGTGGACGGGCTACCTCGTGGGNCCGCGGTGACGGTCCGGGTCGGGCTCGGAGCGCGTCGGTGACTGCCGTCCTGTTCCCGTCGACCCCTGCGCCCGTCGGTCTCGTGCCGTCGGTCGGTGGGGTCCGCCTGGAAGCGGTGTTCCCCTGATGCAAGCNCGACGTNNCGGCNTGANCGGCNCNGGCGGTGAGCCGAGNCTCNNCGGNGAGAGGTTCCTGCCGTTCGGCGATGAACCGGACGGCGGCCCAGCCGACCCGGACGGCGCCGCGCCGGATGCGGCGCCGACGATGGTGCAGCCGGCCGGATCGCCGATGCCCGCGGACGGGCGGGCGGGCGGGCTGCCCCCCGCGGAAAGATCATCAATCGGGGATCATGTGGCGCGGCTGCTCGCACGTGCGCCGCGTCTGACGGATCAACAGAAGATGGATCTTCGGCGGTTGCTGGGGCCTCCACCCCGATGGGGAACATGATCGAATGGTGGTGCCTCAACCGAAGTGTGAGGCGGCTACTCCTGCTCTGCACGGCCCACCACCACGCCATCCACGACGAGCACATCCACCTTGACCGCGCCCCGGACGGCACCGTCACCGCCCGGATCCCCGACGGCCGCGCTCTCACCGAGGCCCCACCCATCCTCCCCGGCCCCGAACCCGCCGCCATGCTCGCGCGCGCCACCCGCCACGTCACCTCCACCGCCATCCACACCGAGGACGGCGGCCGGCTCAGCCTCCTCGACTCCATCCACGCCCTCCTCAACCCCTGAGCCAACCCCTGAGTGACAGACCGAGGCGGGGCCGGTTCCGCGGAACCGCGGAACCGAAGGGCCTCTGCACCGGTTCCGGTTAGGCCACTCGGGGCTCGGCCGGGGCAAGGAGGGTCTCGGCAAGGGATGTGTCGTGCTCGGCGGCGCGGAAGCGCGGGTGGTCGAGCGCGTCGGCGAGGAAGCCGGCCGTCGTCGCCACACCGGCGCCCACGACGCGGGTCTCGGCGAGCGCGCGGCGCATCCGGGCGATCGCGCCGTCGCGGTCCGGTGCCCAGACGACGACCTTGGCCAGCAGCGAGTCGTACAGCGGCGGGATCCGGTAGCCGGCGGTCAGGTGGGTGTCGACGCGGACGAACGGACCGCCGGGCAGGTCCAGTTCGGTGACGAGACCCGGGGTGGGGCGAAAGTCCCGGGTGGGATCCTCGGCGTTCACCCGGCACTCGATGGCCACACCGCGGGCGGTGACGTCGGACTGCGGGTAGCCGAGCTCCTCGCCCGCCGCGACCCGGAGCTGCTCGGCGACCAGGTCGAGGCCGGTGACCATCTCGGTGACCGGATGCTCGACCTGCAGCCGGCAGTTGACCTCCATGAAGTAGTAGGCCCCGCGCGCCGGATCGTAGAGGAACTCCACGGTGCCGGCACCGACGTAGCCGGCCGCGAGCACGGCGCGCACCGCCGCCTCCCCCAGCTCGGCGACGCCGTCGGGGTCCACCCCGGGCGCCGGGGACTCCTCGACGAGCTTCTGGTGGCGCCGCTGCAGCGAGCAGTCGCGGGCGCCCAGGTGGACGCCGTTGCCGTGGCCGTCGCACAGCACCTGGATCTCGACGTGGCGCGCGGATTCGAGGTAGCGCTCCAGGTACAGCCGGCCGTCGCCGAACACGGCCAGGGCCGCCGCCCGGGTCTCGGCGTAGGCGGCGGGGAGGTCCGCGCGGTCGTGGACGACGCGCATGCCACGACCGCCGCCGCCGGCGACGGCCTTGAGAATCAATGGGTAGCCGATGTCGCCGGCGAGCGCGAGGGCGGCGTCCGGGCCGTCGAGGGCGTCGCGGCTTCCCGGCAGCAGCGGCAGGCCAGCGTCACGCATGATCCCACGGGCGACGGCCTTGTCCCCCAGCCGGGCCATGACGTCGGCCGGCGGCCCGATGAAGACGATCCCCTCGTCCTCGCAGACCTCGGCGAACTCCGGGTTCTCCGACAGGAAGCCGTAGCCCGGATGGATCGCCTCGGCGCCGCGGGTCCGGGCGGCCTCCACCACCGCCGGGATGTTCAGGTAGCTGCGCTTCGCCGGACCCGGGCCGACCTGCACCGACTCGTCGGCCAGCCGGACGGCCGCGGAATCCCGGTCGGCGGCCGAGTGCGCGACGATCGTGCGGATGCCGAGCTCGCGGCAGGTGCGCACCACCCGCAGCGCGATCTCGCCTCGGTTGGCCACCAGGACGCTGCTGAACATCAACGGCTCCCGTTCGGGGCCTGGTCCAGCGGCGCGAGCAGGAACAGCGGCTGCCCGTGCTCGATGGCGGTGGCGTCCTCGACGAGAATCCGCACGACCCGCCCGGCACGCTCCGCCTCGATCGGGATCATCAGCTTCATCGCCTCGACGATCGCGACCTGCTGGCCGGCCCGCACCGTGTCGCCCTCGGCGACGAACGGCGGCTTGCCCGGTTCCGGCGCGCGGTAGAACATGCCGACCGACGGAGAACCGAGCGGGAACGTCCCGGCTTCCTCGGGCGCCGCCGGCTCACTCGGCTGCGCAGCCGCAGCCGCGGCCGGGGCGGAGGCCACCGCCGCGGGTGCGGACACCGCCGCGGGTGCTGCCGGGGCCATGGGGGCGGAGGGCGCGGCCCAGCGGGTCCGCGCGGGCGCGATCGGTGCTTCCGCGTACCCCGGGCCGGTGCTCGTCCAGCCCATCTCGACGCTGACATCGCCGGCCGACACGCGGACGTGGCTCGGCGCGACCCGTGCCCGCACGGACAGCTCCAGCACGTGCGCGCCGAGCACCGCGACCACGGCGTCCACGGCCGGTGCGGGCACCCGGCTGTCGCCGCCGTCCGGGTCGACGTCCCCGGTCGTTCCCGGCACCTGGTCGATTGCCGTCGAGTCGGTCGTCATCTGGTCGCCTCCACGCTCCGGTCGGTCTGGGACTCGTGCGCGTCGCCGCTCGGCGCCGGCGCCGGCACCGGTGCAGATGCAGGTGTCGCGACGCCGAACTGCCGGAACCTGGCCCGCCGGCGCGTCACCAGGTTCATCTGGTCCAGTGGCAGCAGGTCGGCGAGCGCGCCCCGCAACGCCTCACGCAGGCGGGCGGCGGTTCCCGCCGGATCGGCGTCGGCGCCGCCGTCCGGTTCGGGGATGACGCCGTCGACGACACCGAGCCGCAACAGCTCGCGGGCGTCGACCCGCAGGGCCGCGGCAGCAGTCGGCGCGGCCGCCGGGTTCTTCCACAGGATCGCCGCGCAGCCCTCCGCGCTGATCACCGAGTAGACGGCGTTCGCGCACATCAGGACGCGGTCGGCGAACGCCAGCGCTAGCGCGCCGCCGCTGCCGCCCTCGCCGGTGACCACGGCGACGACCGGCACGGGCAGCCCGGCCATCAGCCGCAGGTTCTCGGCGATCGCGACGGCCTGGGCCTGCTCCTCCGCCTCGATGCCGGGATAGGCGCCGGCGGTGTCGATGAGGGTGATCACCGGCAGCCCGAGCTTGGCGGCCAGCCGCATCACCCGGGCGGACTTGCGGTAGCCGGCCGGGGTCGGCATCCCGAAGTTGCGGTAGCGCAGCTCGTCGGCGGTGTGACCCTTCTGGGTGCCGAGGACGGCGACGGGTATCCCGTCGAGCCGGCCCAGACCCGCGACCAGCGCCGGGCAGTCGGCCGACATCCGGTCGCCGCGCAGCTCGGTGAAGTCCTCGAGGATCATGGCGGCGTAGTCGAGCGTCGTCGGTCGGCCCAGGCGGCGGGCGGCGCGCACGCTCTCCCAGGCGTCGCGCCGCGCAAGCTGCTCCGGGTCGGTGACGACCGCGCGGTCCGGCCGCCCCGCCTGGCGGGGAATGCCGTCGGCGCGCCGGCTCGACACCGACAGCAGCCGGGCCAGGTTCGCCCGCAGCTCGTGCCGGGGGCTGATGAGGTCGACGACGCCGTGGGCCAGCAGGAACTCGGCGGTCTGGAAGTCCTCGGGCAGGGACTGGCGGATGGTCTGCTCGATCACCCGGCGCCCGGCGAACCCGAGCCGCGCACCCGGCTCGGCGATGATCACGTCGGCGAGCGTCGCGAAGGAGGCCGCCACGCCGCCGAAGGTCGGATCGGTGATCAGCGAGACGGTCAGGATCCCGGCCTCGTCGAGCTGGCCGAGGGCCTGGCTGGTCTTGGCCATCTGCATCAGGGCGATCGCGCCCTCCTGCATCCGCGCCCCGCCGGAGGCGGTGACGGTCAGCAGGGGGGTGCGTTCGCGCAGGGCGAGCTCGGCCGCCCGGGTGAACACCTCGCCGACGGTCGCGCCGAGGCTGCCGCCGAGGAAGCGGAAGTCCATCACGACGACGACGACGGGGTTGCCGTCGATGGTTCCGCGCACGCAGGCCGCCGCCTCGTCGAGGCCGGTGCTCGCGCGGGCGTCGCGCAGCCGGTCGCGGTAGGGGCGGGTGTCGGTAAACTCCAGCGGGTCGCCGTCGATCGCCGGCACGTCCACCGGCCGCGCCGAGTCGGCGTCGAGGAGCAGGTCGAGACGCTGGTGGATGGTCATCGGGGCGTGCCAGGAGCAGTCGGGGCAGACCCGCCCGTCGCGGGCGAACCGCCGCTCGTAGAGCATCGTGCCGCAGCCCCCGCAGAGCAGCCAGGTCGATCCCGGGCCACGCCGGGGGATGGGCTCGACCGTGGTGGGCTCGACCGTGGCGGGCCCGATCGTGATGGCCTCGATCGTCATGGTTGGCTGCCTCTCCTGACGGCTGTCTCGTTCGGCGGCGGGGCGGGCAGGTATGCCGCGGCGGCGGCGGGCAGGCGCAGCCCGGCCGCGCGCAGCGCCGCGACGCGGTCGGCGTATGCCGCCCCCCGCATCAGGTGGGTGGCCAGGTCGACGACCCGGCGGTTGCCCACCTGTGCCAGGTAGGTGCCGGCGACCCAGCCGTTGAAGGCCCCCATCGCCGGCCCGCACCACACCTGGTAGTCGGGGGCACGCTCGGCGTCCCCGGCGATGCTCCATCCCGAGGAGCGCCCCAGGTACCAGCGGAACACCAGCGCCATGCGGCGGCGCGGGTCGTCCGCGGCGCGGGTGATCTGGTCCGGGTCGCGCTCGGAGAAGTACCGCACGCAGTCCTGCCAGACGTCGTCGAGCGAGCGGCGGAACACCCGCGTCTCCAGCGTGGCCCGGATGTCGGCGGGCAGCGCGTCGACGCCGTCGTAGGTGCGGTAGAGCTCGTAGAGCTGGCGCGCCCGGCCGGGGAACAGGGTTCCGCGGCGCAGCACCTGGACCTCCACGCCGAGCTCGAACATGTCCGCGGACGGCGCCATCACCGTGTCCGCGACGCCGGTCGCGGCCAGCAGCCGCTTGGTCGTGTCGGACTGGTCGGCCTCGACCGAACTCTGGTTGATCGAGCCGGTGACGACATAGGCGGCGCCGAGGGCGAACGCCGCCGCCGCGGCGGCCGGTGTGCCGATGCCCCCGGCCGCGCCGACCCGCACGGGCGCGGCGTAGCCCTGTTCGCGCCGGATCCGCTCGGCGAGCGCGAGCAGCTCCGGCAGCAGCACCAGCAGCGGCCGGCGGTCGGTGTGGCCGCCGGAATCCGCCTCGGCGGTGAGGTCGTCGGCGAGCGGCACCGCGCGGGCGAGCTCGGCCTGCTCGGCCGTGACGTCGCCGGTCTCGACGAGCCGGCGGACCAGCTCGGGCGGCGCCGGGCGCAGGAACCGCTCGGCGACCTCGGCGCGCGACACCTTGCCGATCACCCGATGGGCGGCCTCGACCCGGCCGGACCGGTCGCGGCGCAGGCCCGCGAGCCGGTAGCGGACGAGCTGCGCGGTGGGTTCGACGAACGCCGACGCCTCGACGCACCCGACCCCGTGGCGCAGGCAGGCGTCGATGGTGGCCGCCTCCAGCGCCGGTTCGCTCGGGCTGTGGATGAGGTTGCAGGCGAAGGGGCTGCCGGGCGCGTCCCGCCCGATCGCGGCGAGCGCCTCGTCGACCCGGGCCGGCAGGACGCCGGCGGCGCCGAACGAGGCGAGGTAGCCCTCGCGGGCCAGCGCGGCGACCATCCGGGCCGAGGCGATGCCGTTGGCCATCGCCCCGGCCATGTAGGCGTACCGGACGCCGTGAGCGCGGCGGAACTCCGGGTCGCCGAGCGCGTGGGCCGGCCGCGGCCCGACGGCGGCGAGCACCTGGCCGCCGCCGGTCACGACCCGGCCCACCTGCGTCGCGTCGGTGCTCGTGCGGACCTGCTGACCGTCGCGCAGGACACCATCGCGCAGGACATAGCAGGGCAGGTCGAGGGCGAGCAGGTCGCGCTGCACCTGCGCCAGGTCGCCACCCGCCTGGGCCGGCGGGGCCGGCGGGGCCGCGGGCCGGCTCGCTGTTGTGGCCGTGGGCGTCACCATGGGGCGGCTCCGTCCGTGCGCAGTTCGACGGCGACATCGATGAGTTCGTAGATGCGCAGCCCCGGCTTCCAGACGCTCGCGTCGGCGGTGACGCGGACCCGGCCGGGGGCGCGGCGCACCTCCTTGAGGTGCACCTCCAGACGGGTCTCCCCGTCCGTCGGCAGGAACTGTCCCCGGTACTTCCACGTGAACGGCGCGTCCACCGGCAGCACGAAGGCCGGGTCGACCAGGCCCTCGGCGTGGGGCGAGTCGAGCAGCCACTCCTGCATCGCCTGGATCACCGTCTCCACCCCGAGGGAACCGGGAATGACCGGGTCGAGGTGGAAGTGGCGGGCGAAGAACCAGTCGTCCGGGTCGATCGGGCGTACGGCGTGCAGGTAGCCCTGGCCGTAGCGGCCGCCGCCGTCGACGACGTCGAGGGTGTCCAGCAGGGCGAGGTGGTCCCGGGCGACCAGGGGCGCGCCCGGGTCGTCGCGGCGCGCCGCGACGTCGAGGGTGCGGACCGCCGGTCGCGGCGAGATGGCGTCGAGCCAGGTCGGCACCGACCGGCCGGCGTCCAGGCCGGTCTGGTTGGCCAGCGCGGCGTCGCTGAAGTAGCCGAACATCGTCTCGCCCTCGTAGAACGGCTCGCCGTCGACGGACAGGGTGTAGCCGAAGCTCTGCAGCGACGAACCGGGCATGTCGGTGGTGGACAGCAGCGTCGAGTGCTGGCGGATCGTCGCGTCGCGCAGGTCCACCTCGCGCAGCACCCGTGCGGTCCCGCCGAGGTTGCGCAGGCTGACCATCGCCGCCGGGTCGGCCAGCGTAGCCCCCAGGTAGTAGCCGACCATGAGCGCCGCCTGCAGCGACGTCTCCATGTAGACGCAGTTCGGCATCGAGGCGTTCGCCGTGTCGGCGAAGTACCAGGAGTCCGCGGGCGCGTCGTACTCGGTGACGTGCCAGGCGCCGCCGGCCAGCGACGCCGGATCGCCGCGGGTGCCGTGGACCTCCAGCACCCGGTCGACGAGCAGCAGCCCGCCCGACGGCAGCCGGGTGGCCTTGCGGCCGGTGTAGCCGGCAAACTCCGGGCCGAGGGCGATTGCCTGGTCGCCGCGGCAGAAGTGGGCCATGTGGAACTCGTTGAGCATCGCCGGGTCACCGAAACGGTTCTTCCGGCCGAGCCAGACCGGCGTCGTCCCGCCGGGCCCGGGCCCGACCGGCCGGCCGGCGCCCTCGCGCAGGCCGACGGCGACGTCGGTGACGCGCCCGAGCACCTGGTCGCTGCCGACCGGGCGGATCTCGGCGTCGGCGCGCAGCGCGGGCCGCGGCACCAGGTCGATGTCGGTCACCTCGAGGACCAGCTCGAGCTCGCCCGAACCGGTGACAGCCGGGTCGACCTGAGTGCCGGGAGCGGCGCCGTCGACGAAGTGGGCGTCGAGCAGGCACAGGTGTAGGCCGAGGTACACCGCGAACAGGCGGGCGGCCTGGGCCGCGGCCTCGACCAGGCCCTCGCCGTGCGGTGCGGGGCCGACGAGCCGGGCACGGACCAGGCCCCGCCCGGGGCGCCCGCCGCGCAGCTCGATCGCGTCGACGGCGGCGAGCAGCAGCCCGCCGTCGGCGGCGAGGCGCACCGAGCGGTCGTGGCCGTCCTGGTCGTAGGCCGGGCCGAGGACGTCGGCGATGGCGCCCCGGGCCAACCGGTCGAGGTCGGCGACGCCCAGCACCCCCACGGCGCTGCGGGCCAACGGCTTGAACGACGCCTCGGTCGTGACCCGGGGCCGCGCCGGGGCGGGCGGCAGTCCGGTGGGCACCGCTGGACCTGACGGGAGGGCAGGACCTGACGGGAGGGCAGGACCTGACGGGAGGGCAGGAGTTGACGGGAGGGCAGGAGCTGACGGGAGGAGGGCCGGCCCGACCGGACGCGCCGGCCCGCCGTCGAGCCCGCCTAGTACGCGCAGTTGCAGCGCGGCCTGGGCTCGCAGGGCGCTCGCATGCGCCGCGGCGGTCGTCGCGCGCAGTTGCCGAATCAGCTCGGTGGGGCGCGCGTCGGTGGAATGGGTCTCGGCAGGATGGGTCTCGGCAGGATGGGTCTCGGCAGGGGAGGACGGAGCAGTCGAGGAGGGCGGGGAAGGCGGCGCGGCGGGACCCGAGGCAGGTGCGAAGGCCAGCGGGTCGAACGGTTCGCCGACGAAGTCGAGGCGCTCGGCCTGGTCGACCACGGTCATGACGGGAGTTCCTCGTTGTCGGTCGGGGTGGGATCCGCGGTGGGGATCTGCCGCCAGGCCTGGACGGCCTCGGCGAACTTCGCGGCCATGCCTGGCGTCGCGGCCACCGTGACATCGGTGAACCGCACCAGGACGGCGCCGTCCGGGGTGCAGGCGGTGGCGGTCACGGTCGCCGTGCCGCCGCCGGCGTCCACCCGCGCCCCGTCCAGCACGAGGACGAAGGGCGCGGCGTCGGGCAGGGGATGGAAGTACTCGGCGCGGCCGATGCCCAGTGGCAGGCAGGCCTGGCCGAGCAGGGCCTTGCCGAGCACCGGCGGCCCCTGCAGGAGCACGTCGGCGAGGACGGGGCTGTGCAGCGCGCCCCCGAACGCCGCGCGCAGCTCCTGGTCGTCGTCGAGCTGGCATTCGAGGACCAGGCGGTCGCCGCCGCGAGCCAGCACCCGGCGCATGCCCTGCAGGCGTGGCGCGTGGAACTGGGTGCCCTCGGTGTAGATGGCCAGGGCGTCGGGCGGCCCCTCCCCCAGCCGGTAGCCGGGCCAGCCGGCCACCGCGGGGCCGAGGCGCGCCGGACCCGCTTCGGCGGCGGCAAGCACGAACGTCGCCGCGTAGTGCGACACGGGCAGCCGGCCCGAGCCGTCTGCGCGGACCGCGACGCGGACGAGCAGCCGCCCCGCCTCGCCCGGAACCGCGGGCTCGGCCTCGACCCGCGCGCCGTCGGGCGACGCGCCGTCGAAGACGATGCCCTTGTGCACCGCGAAGTCGCGGACCTCGACGACGCGGCGACCCGGGTGGGACCGTTCGACGACGTTGATCATCCAGCCGAGGCCGAACGTCGCCGGGAGCACCCGGTGGGCACCGATCCGGTGGGCGGCGATGACGGGATGGTCGACGATCGGGGTGAGCGGCCGGCGGGCACGCACGGCCGGCCCGCCGGCCGCAGTCGGTTCCGCCAGGGAGCGGCCCGGCCCGACGAGCACGCACACCTCGCCGGCGCGGTCGGGACGGAACGCATCGGCGAAGGCGCGGGCACCCGCGTCGGGGGCCAGCAGCTCGACGCCGCGCGCCTGGAACAGCTCCCGCAGGGCGGGGGTCACCATGCCGCCGTCCCAGGCGCCCCAGTCGATCGCGGTGACATGCCAGTCGGGACGGTCGTGTCTCATCGCCGCGGCCACCCGGCACAGGGCCTCGTTGGCGGCGGCGTAGTCGGCCTGGCCGGGGTTGCCGTACAGCCCGGCGACCGAGGTGAACAGCACCAGGTGACGCAGCGGGGCACCGTCGAGGGCATCGAGCAGCGCCCGCAGCCCGGTCAGCTTCGGCGCGAACACCCGGGCCACGTCCGCGGCGGTCTTGGCGGGCAGCAGCGCGTCGGCGAGCACCCCCGCGCCGTGCACGACCCCGGTGACCTGCCCGCGCACCTCGCCGAGGGCGGCGCCCAGGGCGTCGGCGTCGGTCACGTCAACCGCCACGTACTGCGCGCGCCCGCCGGCGGCCGCGATCGCCGCGACTGTCGCGCGGATCTCGCGCTGGGCCAGCAGCCCCTGGTAGATGCGTTCCACCTCGCGAGGGGTGGGGCGGGTGCCCTCGGCCCGCAGCCGGGCGATCACGGCGGCCTTGAGACCGTCGTCGGGGACGCCAGCAGCCCAGTCGGGCTCGTCGGCCAGGGCCGACCGGCCGAGGAGCACGAAGCGGGCGCCGGCACGCTCGGCGAGGGCGCGCACGCACAGCGCCGTGACGCCGCGGGCGCCCCCGGAGACGACGAGGACGTCGTCCGCGCCGACGGTGACCGCCTCCGCACCGCCGTCGGTCACAGCGTCGCCGTCGGTCACAGCGTCGCCGTCGGTCACAGCGTCGCCGGGGGTCACAGCGTCGCCGAGGGTCACGGGGGCCGGGACGGCCTGGTCGGCCGCCGCGAGGGGGTCGAACAGGCCGGGGACGACGGTCCAGCGCACCGAGCCGGCGTCGATGCCGACCTCGCCGGTGTCGCGGGCGGCGTCATGAAGCTCGGCGTCGAGCAGCTCGGCGACGGTGTCCCCGGCGAGGCCCGGCGCGACGTCGACGGCCCGGCAGAACAGCTCCGGGGTCTCTGCGGCGAGCGTCTTGACGATCCCGCCGACCCCGCCGAGCAGGGACGCCGCGGCGCCGGCCGTGCCATGGTGCCCCAGCCCGCCGTCAAGGCGGGTGAGGGTGACGAACGCGGCGCGGGAGCCGGCCGCGGCGGTCGCCGACAGCGACAGGTGAGCGTGCCGGGCGACCAGGACGTTCTCTGCGAGCACCGCGACGGAACGGTCCCAGTCAGCGCGGTCCCGGTCGGCGCGGTCCCGGTCAGCGCTCGGGGTCAGGACCGTGAGGGCGAGGTCCACCCGCCCCTCGAAGGCGGCGGCCAGGGCCCGTTCGACGTCGTCGGGGGTCGGCACGGCCGGGCCGCCGGGCGTGGCGGCGTCGAGGTCGGCCTCCCGCACGGTCCACCCCCGTGTCCGCAGGCCGTCCAGGATCGGACCCACGCCCGGGTCGCCGCGATGGACGACGACGGCCACCGGGGACTCGGCGTAGGGGCGGTCGAGCCGGTCGACTCCGGGCAGGGTCACCAGCCGGACGGGCCGGCGCGGCGCCCCGGCCGGCTCACCGGCTTTTGGGTCGACACCACCTGCCTCCGGGCCGACGGACGCGGCAGGTGATCCGGGTGATCCGGGCGGCGCGGCGGCGACGAAGTCGGCGATCTGGTCCAACGTCCGCAGCTCCGCAAGCTGCTCGGGACCCACCGTCGGCGACTGCGGGAACCGCTCCCGCAACGCCCC
>NZ_LJPA01000047.1:12638-47586 GCF_001414035.1 Frankia sp. ACN1ag
CCGGTCTTCTCCGCCACCACCTCGATCAACGCACCCCGCACCGCCGCACGATCGACGGCACCACCGACGCCAGGGGCATCCGGCGTGACCGGCTGGGCCGGTATCGGGAGCTGGGCCGGTATCGGGAGCTGGGCCGGTATCGGGAGCTGGGCCGGAGCAGGGGTCGAACCAGGAGCAGGGGTCGAGCCAGGAGCAGGGACCGGAGCGGGGACCGGGGGCGTCACGGTGATCGGGGGCGCGGTGATCGGGGGCGCGGCCAGCGCTGCCTGGGTCGGCGGGAACTCGCGGGGAGCGGCCGGTGCCGGCGCGAACGAGGTCGGCCCGAACGAGGTCGGCAGGGCGGGTCGGTGTCCACCGCCCGGCGCCGGGGCACCGGAGTCTGCCGTCGCCAGTTCGAGCGCGGCGAGCTGGGCCAGCACCTCGTTGGCCCGGGTGTGCGTCTGGCCGATGGCCACGCTCTGGCCTGCCACGGTGGCGACCGCCTCGGTGAACCGCTCGTCGGCCTGGCCGCGGCGCTGGTACTCCTGCAGCGCGCCGACGAGGCGGTTGGCCACGTCGAGCTGGCTCTCCAGGTAGACCGCGTGCAGGTTGACCTGCTGGGCGAGGATGTCGGCCCCGGCGGACAGGCCGGCTCCCCCGTCGGCTGGGACGGGCTGCGGGTGATGGGCGGCCACCGGCTCGGGGAGGTACCCGCCGCCGTTGCGGCCCGCGCCGTTCACGGGAGCGCTGTCGAGCAGGCCGGCGCCGTTCAGGTCGTGGTGCGCGCCGGCACCGTTCACACCGGCACCGTTCACACCGGCACCGTTCGCGCTGGCGGGGACGTAGTCCACCGTGGTCACCTCGGACGTGAGCTCGGCCCGGGGGGTGGGCAGGGCGGCCGCGGCGGGGGCGCCCGCGGCGGTGATGCGGTAGCCGTCGCCGAGGGCGGCGGCGTGGGCCGCCCGGCGCGCCGGCGGGGTGTACTCGGGCGCGGACAGGGTCACCGTCGGGCCCTTGGCGGGGACCGCCTCGAACGGGTCGGCCTGGTGGCGGTTGAGACCGGACAGGTCGACGCCGAGCACGGCGAGCTGGACGGCGGCCTGCTTCAGGGCGACGTCGGAACTGCCGAGGGGGCCCGCGTCGGTGGGGATCGCGACGACGTCGGCGTCGGGGAGGATCTGGCGGACGAGCCGGGTCAGCACCTGCTTCGGGCCGAACTCGACGAAGATGTCGCAGCCGGCGGCGTGGGCGGCGCGGACCGCGTCGACGAACTCCACCGGCTCGAGAAGCTGGCGGGCCAGCACGGCGGCGTTGGCGGCGCTGTCGGAGCCGTAACCCGCGCCGCGGGTGTTGGAGTAGACCGGCGCGGCCGGCTCGCCGATCCCGACCGTGCTCAGCGCCTCGGCGAAGCGGTCGACCGCGTGGGCGACGTAGCGGGTGTGGAAGGCGGCGGACACCGGCAGTGGGCGGGCGTCGAGCCCCTCGTCCGCACAGCGGCGGACGAAGGCGGCGACCGCCTCCGTCGGCCCACCGACGACGACCTGTTCCGGGGCGTTGTGGTTGCAGATCACCAGGTCGGGGTGCTCGGTCAGCATCGCGGCGACCCGGTCGCGCGACGCGGGCACCGCGGCCATGGTGCCGCGGTCGCCGGTGTCGTCGGCGGGGGGCGCCATGGCCAGGCCACGCTCGCGGGCGAGACGGAAGTAGCCGGCGGCGTCCAGGGCACCGGCGGCGTGCAGCGCGGTGAGCTCACCGAAGCTGTGGCCCAGGTAGCCGGCGGGACGCAGGCCGAGTTCGCGCAGGTAGCGGAACTGGCCGACGGACAGTGCGCCGATCGCCGGCTGAGCGTGTTCGGTGGCGCGCAGGGCCACCTCCTGCTCCTGGCGCAGCGCCGCGGAGAACACCGGTGGCGGGAAGACGATCGGCGCGAGCCGCCTCTCGGCGCCGTCGAACGCGGCGTTGGCCTCGTCGAAGGCGGCCCCGACCGGCGGGACGCCGATCGCGGCGTCGAGGCCCATGTCGAGGTACTGGCTGCCCTGCCCGGCGAACAGGCCGGCGACGGTGACGCCTCGCCGGGCCGCACGGCGGAAGTGCACGCCGCGGGGATGCGACCATTCGACCGCGTCCGGGGCCCGCTCGAGCTGGGCGAGCGCGAGTGCGCGCAGCTCGTCGACGCCCTCGTCGTCGACGGCGACGAAGCCGACCCGGGCGGCGTCGGCCGGGATGGGCCCGTCGCCGCCGGGGGCGCCCGAACGCAGCAGTTCCAGCAGCGCGGGAACGTCCGGGGCGTGCCACAGGTGCGCGCGGGCCGTGCGGTGCAGCACCTGCACGGCCGACCGGTCGCCCGAGTGCTCCTCGAGGACCACGTGGAAGTTCGTCCCGCCGAAGCCCATCGCGGACGCGGCGGCCCGGCGCGCCGGCCGGTGCGGGTCACGGATCCACGGCCGGTTCGCGACGTTGACGTAGAAGGGGGCGTCGGTGAAGTCGACGGCGCTGTTCGGCCGCTCGACGTTGATCGTCGGCGGCAGCACCTTGTGGTAGAGACCGAGGGCGAGCTTCATCAGGCTGGCCGTGCCGGCGGCGCCCTTGGTGTGGCCGATCTGGGACTTCACGCTGCCCAGCGCCGCGTAGTTGCGCTCGTCGCCGGCATCGCGCAGCAGGCCGCCGAGCGCGGTGAGCTCCGTGCGGTCGCCGACCGCGGTGCCGGTGGCGTGGGCCTCGAACAGCTCCACCGACGCTGGCGAGCAGTCGGCGTCGTGGTAGGCGCGGTCCAGCGCCACCCGCTGCCCCTCGGCGCGGGGGGCGTAGATGCTCTTGGACCGGCCGTCGCTGGACGAGCCGATGCCGCGGATCACGGCGTAGATCCGGTTGCCGTCGCGCTGGGCGTCGGCGAGGCGGCGCAGCGCCAGCATGCCGATGCCCTCGCCGAGCAGGGTGCCGTCGGCGTCGTCGGAGAAGGGGCTGATCGTGCCGCTCTTGGACAGCGCCTGGACCTTCGAGAAACACAGGTAGATGAAGATCGTGTTCTCGGTGTCGACGCCGCCGGTGATCATCGTGTCGGCGCGGCCGTCGACCAGCTCCGCCACGGCGAGGCGGACCGCGGACAGCGACGCCGCGCAGGCCGCGTCGACCGTCGTGTTCATCCCGCCGAGGCCGAGCCGGTTGGCGACCCGGCCCGCGACCACGTTGGCGAGCAGGCCGGGAAAGGAGTTCTCCTCCCAGGGCGCGAACGCCTCGACGTACTTGCGGCTGATCGCGTCGGCGTCGGCCTCGCTCAGCCCGCAGCTACGCACCGCCTCGCGTAGCACCGGCGTGGACAGCCGGGCCGCAAGCGGGTGCATGAGGGGGACCGGGCCGGTCGTGCCGAGCACGACGCCGGTGCGCCCGGAGTCGTACCAGTCCGCGTCCGCTCCCGCGGCGTCGCGGGCGCCCGCGTCGCGCAGCAGGTCGCGGGCGACGCCGAGGCTGAGGGTCTGCATCGTGCTGGTGACCTCGAGCTGGTTCGGCGGCAGGCCGAACTCCAGCGGGCTGAACTCGACGTCCGGGATGAAGGCGCCGCGCCGCGAGTAGGTCTTGTCCGGCGCGGCGGGATCGCTGTCGTAGTAGTCGTCGAGGTCCCACCGCGACGGTGGCACCTCGGTCGTGCAGTCCACCCCGTCGACGACGTTCTGCCAGTACTCGCGGTGGTTGCGGGCCATCGGGAACAGGCCGGACATGCCCACAATCGCGATCGGGGTCCGGGCGAGCCGGCGGTCGTCGAAACCGTCGGGCTCGGACGGGCTCAGGGGGAGCGCTGGCTGGGTCACGATTTTCCCTTTTCCCTTCTCTGCCGGGCGACGCCGGCGGACTGGGCGGCTCAGGCGGCCGTCAGCCAGGACGTGCGCTCGACGAGGTCCGCCATCTGCTCGGCGAACAGGCGATGTCCCTCGGCGTTGGGATGCAGGCCGTCGGGGCTCCACAGCCGCCGCCCGGCCCAGTCGGAGTGGGCGGCGATGTCCAGGTGCAGCGTCCCGGTCGCCTCGCACACCTCGCGCAGGACGCTGTTCGCGAACACGAACCGCTCGCGCAACAGGCCGCGGAACTCCTCCGGCAGCGGCAGGTTCGCGGGGATGTCGGGGTAGCTGGCGGTGAACACGGTGGTGTCCAGGCCCGCCAGCGACCGGAAGATCGTGTCGAGGTTGCGGGCGAACCGGTCGGGATCGAAGTCCTGGACGAGATCGTTGACGCCGACCACCACGCCGATCAGCGGCGACTTGCGGGCCAGGGCCGGGCGCAGCTGCCGGTCGACGACCTGCTGCGTGGTCGTCTGGTAGGCGCCGAGGTTGCGGACCTCGCGGGCGGCCACGCCCATCCGCCGGGCGAACCGGCTGGCCCAGCCGATGTAGGTGCCGTCGGCGGCGACGTCACCACGGCCCTCGACGAAGCTGTCGCCGAGGGCCGTGAACCTGACTGCGGGCATGTTCGGGGGCCTTTCGTGGCGGTCGGCGGCGCAGATGGCGCCCGGCCGAGCAGTGGCGGTCGGCGGCGCGGTCGCGCTCAGGAACGGGTGAGAATCCTCCGGTCGGCCGGCATGTTGACGTCCTCGTAGAGCCGCTCGAGGTTCGCCGGGGCGAAGAACTCCTCGCCGGGAATTCCGCCGGCGATGAGACCGAAGAACTTCGTCGTGTATTCCGGGCTCATGCTGGTGGCCCGGAACACNGAGTCGTAGTAGGGAGTGAGGCTGAGTTCCGCGAGGCTGCAGGTGAGTTCGAAGGTGCCGTTGCTCTCGGCATCACGGATCTTCGTGTACTCCTCGACCGCCTCATCGATCGGACGCGAACCGGAAAGACCCTCGTGCAGCTTCTCCGCGAGCACCTCGGTGTACTTCAGTGCGTCGGTGATACCCCAGCCGGTGAACGGGTCCTTGTGGTATCCGGCATCACCGACGAGCGCCCAGCCGGGGCCGGCGGAACGGCGGTAGAAGTTGTCCGGGTAGGCCATGGCGCGGAAGTTCTCCGCCCGCTTTCCGTTCGTGCGCAGGTCCTCGCCGAGTTCGGGCACGACCTGGTCGATGATCTCGTGGAAGCTGCCCTCGACGTTGGCCCGGAACTCGCGCATCCGCTCCTTGCGACGCATCACGGCGACGAGGTGCTGGTCGTTGTGCGTCGGCCACGCGCCGAGCTGCTGCTCACCGAAGCCGGTGCGGTGCTGGAACGTCCAGTCCAGCCCGTCATAGTACGAGTAGTAGACGAAGCAGGCCGCGGGGACGGACCGGTAGATCTCGGCCCCGACCAGGCCCGCCACGGTCGAGTTGCGGCCGTCGGCACCGACCACGAACCGGGCGGTGAACTCGCGTTCCGGGCCGTCGCCGATGCGTCCGCGCACGCCGGCGGCGCGCCCCTCGGCGAAGATCACGTCGGTGACGGTGAACCCCTCGACGACCTCGGCGCCGGCCCTGCGCGCCTCGTCGACGAGGATCTCGTCGAGGATCGTCCGGCGCGGGGAGTACACCTCGGTGATTCCGTCGATCGGGTCCGCAAAACCCTCGAGAAAGATGTCCGTGTAGGAGAACGTCAGATGCCGCATCGCCGGCGGCTCGGTGGCGACGAGACGGTCCAGAATGCCCCAGTCCTGAAGTCGGGACAGGCCGGCCTGATGAATGTAGTGCGTGGAGACGGTGTCGCTCGGAAAGGTGGCACGGTCCACCACGAGCACCTTGTGCCCGCGCCGCGCGAGCAGCATCGCCAGGGGCGATCCGGCGCAGCGCGCGCCCACCACGATGACGTCGTACATGGCATTGTCCTCCCGTTGTAGACCGCCGGCGGCCGTCCGGCGGCCGCCGGCAGCGCAGCGTTCGGGCCGGCTACCTTGTCATGGTGCTGATCGGTCAGATCGTCGGTCAATGGACAGGCCGACATCTCATCGGCCGATAAGCCCACTCAATCGAGTGGCGCAGATCACTGGTAAAGAAATGCGATCGCTTCGGTGAATTCCCGCTCGATGATCGCGCGGCGCAGCTTCATGGAAGGCGTGAGATGGCCGCGCTCGACGGTGAAGTCGCCGTCGAGCACGCGGAACTTCCGGATCGACTCGGCCCGGGAGACGAGGCTGTTGGCGTCGTCGACGGCGAGCTGGAGCTCGGCGAGCAGCCGCGGGTGCTCCCGCCAGTCCTGCGCGCCGTCCAGCGGCACGCCGTTCGCCGCGGCCCAGGCGGCCAGCGGCGCCGGGTCCACGGTGATCAGCGCCGAGACGAACGGGCGGGCCTCCCCGACGACCATGCAGTTGCTGACCAGCCGGTGCAGGCGCACCCGGTCCTCCAGCGGCGTCGGCGCGACGTTCTTGCCGCTGTTGGTCACCAGGATCTCCTTGCGGCGCCCGGTGATGACCAGGTAGCCGTCTGGGTCGAGGCGGCCGACGTCGCCGGTGTGCAGCCAGCGGTCCTCCTCCGGCCCGGTGGCGTCGCGGCCGACGGCGCGCTCACCGGCCGACCAGTAGCCGGGCGAGACGTTGGCGCCCTGGACGAGCACCTCCCCGTCGTCGGCGATCGCGACCGTCGTTCCCGGGATCGGCCGTCCGACGGTCCCGGGCCGGTTGGTGGCCGGGGCGTTCACCGTGACCGCCGTGGCGGCCTCGGTCAGGCCGTAGCAGTTCAGCACGTTGACGCCCGCGCTGGCGAAGAACGCCGCGGTGGTGTCGTCGAGCGAGGCGCCGCCGCAGATCACCTGGGTCAGCCGGCCGCCGAACGCCGCGGAGACGTCGTCGGAGGGCAGGTCCCGCACCCGCTTGCGGATCTTCTCCAGCGCGTACGGCACAAGGGCGAGGAACGTCGGGCGGATCTGCGCCATCGCGGGCAGCAGCTCGGGTATGCCGGGGAGCAGGACGGTGCGCGTCCCCGCGTACAGGCAGGCGAACAGGATCGTCTGGCCGAACACGTGCGACAGCGGCAGGCACAGCGCCGTGGTGGCCTGCACCGTGGCCTGCGCCGTGGTGGCCTGCACAGTGGCCTGCGGGCCCTGCTCGGCGGTGCGGAACAGCTCGCCGGTCTGCTCCACCGTGCCCGCCGAGGAGGCGAACATGTTGCGGTGGGTGAGCATGCAGCCCTTCGGCAGGCCCGTGGTGCCGCTGGTGTAGATGATCATCGCCAGGTCGTCGGCGCGGACCTTGCCGGCCCGCTGGGCGAACTCCTCGTCGAGCGCGGCCCGCCGTGCCCCGGCGTCGGTAGCGGCAGCGGTATCGGCAGCGATAGCGGCAGCAACAGGGGTAGCGGCAGCAACAGCGGTCGAGCCCGCCGCCGCGGCCACCCAGTCGTCGACCTGTTCCAGGGGCCACGCCGGGCGGCGCAGCCCGGCGGCGCCGGCCTCGCTGACCTGCCGCACCTGCTCGTCGGTCTCGGCGAACGCCCACGCGGCGCCGGAGTCGGTCAGGACGTGGCGGACCTGCACCGCCGACGCCGTCGGGTACACGGGGACGATCACCGCGCCGACACCGAGGGCGGCGACGCTCAGCAGCGCCCAGGGATAGCCGGTGCGCCCCATGATGGCGACCCGGTCGCCGTGCGCGACTCCGAGGGCCAGCAGCTCGGCCGCCACCGTCCGGGCCTGGTCGGCGAACTCGCCGCTGCTGATCTCGTGGATCGCCTCGCCGGGAAGGTCGGTGCGGCCCAGCAGGGGCCGCTCGGGATGCGCCTGGGCGCCCCCGTCGACCACGGACCAGAGTCCCTGGTCGTCCGGCAGGACGGGGCCGCCGGCCGAGGTGGATTTCTGCACGTGTCATCACCTTTCCGCGTGGCGCGGACGCAGCCATCCGCACGGTGAAGTGCGTT
Organism: Frankia sp. ACN1ag; assembly: GCF_001414035.1. NCBI lineage: Bacteria > Bacillati > Actinomycetota > Actinomycetes > Frankiales > Frankiaceae > Frankia > Frankia sp. ACN1ag. The sequence continues at coordinate 20,419 of NZ_LJPA01000047.1, forward strand.
CCAGCATTTCACGCCCGAGTCTCGGATTATTCCGAGAACGCGGCAAGGCGCTTTCCCTGAATGAACGGTCGGCCTTTCCTATCGCCTCACTCTTGATTCGGCGTGACCGTATGCTGGAACCTGGAAAGGCCGGGCCGCCTCGATACAGTCGACGAAGATGTCCACCAACGGCGCCGAATTCGCCGCCCGCCAGACCACGTAGAGATCCAGGGTGGGTACCGGGTCGTAGAGCTGGACCGCGGCCGGCCGCGGGCCCCCGACCGCGGAGCCGATGTTCAGCCCGCGCGACGCCGAGGCGAACCCGACCAGCGGTTTCACCGACACGATGATGGTGGTCGCGCTCGGGTCGTCCACCTCGTGGGCGACCGACAGGGTGATGCCGCTGGCCTCGGCGGCCGCCTGGATCGCGTCGTACATCGCCGGGCTCTTCTCCCGGGCGAACAGGACGCACTGCTGGCGGGCAAGCTCCCCGAAGGGAATGCCACCGCGCCCCGCCCACGTGTGCCCATGGCCGACGACCGCGACGAGCGGCACCCGGAAAAGTCGCCGGGAGCGGAACTCGGGCGAGGTCGGACGACCGTAGACGATGGCGATGTCGAGATCGCCGGCGGCAAGCGCGGAAAGCTGTGGACCGGTGCGCTGCTCCACCAGCGTGACGCTGACGTCGGGATATTCGGCCGACATCTTCGTGAGCGCGGCCGGGACGACGTGCTGACCGCCGGGGAAGTTGTACCCGACGCTCACCACCCCGGTCCGGCCGGCCGCGACCTCGCGGGCGGTGTGGGTGGCCTTGCGCATCTGCGAGATGATGGCCCGCGCCTCGGCCTCGAAGGCCTTTCCGGCGGCGGTGAGCCGGACATCATGGGACGTCCGGGCCACCAGCTCGACACCGAGACTTCGTTCCAGTCGTTGTAGTTGTTGACTCAGGGATGGCTGCGAAAGATGTAGTCGAGCGGCAGCGCGGCCGAAATGCAGCTCGTCCGCGATAGCAAGGAAGGACACCAGGTGCCGCAACTCCATTGCCACCTCCACAGGGGCGTCGAGCGCAAGCCTAACGGTGCCAGATAACCTCTGGTGAACCGCACCTTCCCGCCGCAAGTCACCGGAGTGTCGGACGCCTGCCGAGCGGCGTGAGCCCCGCCACACCCGGCTGGCCGGCGCTGGAGGACTCAGCTGTCGATCCGCACCGGCAGCTCCGCGATGCCACGCACGACGAGGTTGGGACGGTAGGGCGGCGGGTCGACCAGCGGCGTCAGCCGGGGTGCGCGCAGCGCCAACGTCCGCAGCAGCAGTTCCATCTCCAGACGCACCATCGGTGCGCCGATGCAGTAATGGTGCCCGCGGCCGAAGGCGAGATGGCGGGGCACCGCGCCGCCGCCCGCGTACCGGGCGAGGTCGAGCCGCTCGGGGTCGGCGTAGAGCTCGGCGTCGCGGTTCGCCGACGCGAGCAGGATGATCACCCCGTCGCCCGCGGTGAACCGCTCGCCGAGCACCTCGACGTCGCGGGTGGCGACCCGGGTCGTGAGGTGCGAGGGGGTGCAGTAGCGCATCAGCTCGTCCACGGCCGGCGCGGCCAGGTCCGGGTCCGCCCGCAGCGCCGCGTACTGGTCGGGGTTGCGCATCAGCATCAGGAACGTGCTGGAGATCAGGCTCACCGTGGTCTCGTGGCCGGCGACGAGCAGCACCACCAGGGTCGCGAGCATCTCGTCGCTGGTCAGCCGATCGCCCTCGGCCTCCGCCAGGGCCAGCGCGCTGACGAGGTCGTCGGCCGGGTCGGCACGCCGGCGGGCGACGAGATCGGTGAAGTACTCCCGGAACGCCGCGGCCGAGTCGCGCCGCAGGTCGATCTCGGCCTGGGACAGCAGGATGTCGGGGTCCAGTCCGCGGGCGAGCCCGAAGGACATCGATCGCACCGCCGCGTGGTCGGCCGCCGGCACGCCCATCAGCTCGGCGATCATCGTCAGCGGCAGCGGGTAGGCGATCGCCTCGACCAGGTCGGCCTCGCCCGCGGCGATCGCGGCGTCGACGAGCCCGCCCGCGACCTCGGTGACCCGCGCGCGCAGCCCCTCGATCCGCCGCGCGCTGAACGCCTTGCCGACCAGCCGGCGGATCCGGGTATGGTCCGGCGGTTCCATCCACAGGAACGACGTCGGCAGGTCCGATCCGTCGCTGTCGGGATGCATGATCTCGCCTTCCTCGGCGTGGCTCCACGCCGAGTCCTGCAGGATCGCCTCGACCTCCCGGTAGCGGGTCACCAGCCGCAGGCCCAGCGGGCCGGGCGCGAACGGACCGGCCTCGCGCAGGACCTGGTAGTTGGGGAAGGTGTCGTGATGCCAGGCGGGGTCGAAGATGTTCAGCGCCGCCTGGTCCACGGTGAGATCCGCCGGCGGGGTCAGGGCCGTCGCGGTACCGGCGGCCAGGACGGGAGACGTGTCGGTGCCGATGTCCACGGCGGGCTCCTGGGGTGGGGACGGCGGGCGGAGGCGGTCAGCGCGGCGCGGGGGTCGGATCCGTCGCGCGGCAGGCCCGCACGAACCTGGCCAGTTCGTCGACGCGGTCGGACGGCGCGTCCACCGCGCGGCGCACGACCCGGACGAGGTGGTCGTAGGCCTCGGTGTGGTCGTAGTGGGCGGTGTCGGCGATCCGCAGCGCCCAGCGCCAGTAGCCGCGCAGCGTGTCCGCCAGCGGCATCCGGAACTGCGCCACCGCCTCGCGGATCGGTTCGACGACGGCGTCGCCGTAGCGGCGCAGGTAGAGGTCGACCATGTCGGCCATGAACGTGAAGTGGCGGGCCTCGTCGCGGCTGAGCCGGCCCAGGACCTCGGCGAGCACCGGGTCACCGACGACGGCCCGCAGGTTCTGGTAGTAGATCTGGGTGGCCTTCTCCTGCACGAGCGTGTAGGCGAACAGCGCGGCCGGGTGCTCGTGGGGCAGCGCGAACTGCTTGCGCCCCTCCTCGGCGAGTTCGCGGCGCAGGGCCGCCGGCTGCGCGATGCCCGACTCCACCTGGTAGCGGAACAGGGCGCGGGCGTGGCTGTCCTCCTCCTGCGCCCAGCGCACCGTGAAGTGGTAGATCTCGCGGTTGAGCAGGAACGTCTCGACGTCGACGTCGCCGTCGAGCGGGAACCGGCTGCCGTAGAGGGCGAAGTAGCCCGGCAGGTGATCCTCGATGAACGTGATGAACCGGACGGCGGAACGCTGGCCCTCGGTGAGCCGGTCGGCGTCGGCCGCCGCCCAGTCGAAGGCGGTCTCGACGTCCCACCGACGGGTCACCGGGGAGGCGGCCATGAAGGCGGTGACCGCCCGGTCGAGGTCCTCGGCGGGCAGTCCGACCGACCGGGCGGGGATCGCCGGGATCGTCGGGTGGGGGTCGCTCGTGGTCGTCATCGTTCCTCCGGTCAGCGGGCGTTGCGGCAGACCAGGGCGTAGTGCTTGGTCGTGAAGCCCCACCCGGCGTTCGCTACCTCCAGGTAGCGGGTCAGCTCCGCCGACGTGCCCGGGCGCAGCTCGTCGATCGCGGCCGCGCCGGCGGCGACGCGCTCCAGCCAGTCGTCGATCGTGCGGCGGTAGTCGTCGGTGAGGTCGTCGACGCTCGTCACCGAGAAGCCGGCGTCCTCGACCGCGCGCACCAGCTCCGACAGCGGCCGCATGTCACCCCAGCCGAAGATCGAGTTACGCACGAACTCGGTGCCGGCGCGGCGGTCGAACTCCTCACGGGCCGCGGCGTTGCGAAAGCAGCTCTCCGAGACGTAGAAGTGGCCGCCGCGGCGCAGCATGGACCGGGCGCGGCGCACCGCGGCGTCGACGTCGGGCATGTGGACGATCGAGCCGAGCATGGTGACCGCGTCGAACGAGCGCGCCGGGAGCTCCACGTCGGCGAACTTCCCGACGCGGGTGGAGACGAGATCGGTCAGGCCCAGCTGCGCGGCGCGGGCGGCGATGAACTCGTGCTGGCGCCCGGCCGGGCTGACCCCGGTCACCTCGGCGCGGTACTCCCGCGCCATGAACAGGATCAGCGATCCCCAGCCGCAGCCGACGTCGAGCAGCCGCTGCCCGGGGGCCAGTCGGAGCCGGTCCGCGACGAAGTGCAGCTTGGCGACCTGCGCCTCGGCGAGGGTGAGCCCGGGGCGCCGGTAGAGCCCGGAGGAGTACTTGCGCAGCGGGTCGAGGAACAGCCCGAAGATCTCCGGGTCGAGGTCGTAGTGCTGGTTGGTCTCGCCCGCGGGCGCGGACGGGGCGGCGGCGAGCTCGGCGGAGGTGGTCACGCGGCCTTCACCTGCAGCGCCTCGCGGACGACGCCGGCCAGCTCCGCGACGGAGGAGACGGTGAAGACGTCCTCGTCGTCGAGCTCGATGTCCCAGGTCTGCTCGACCTTGGCGACGACCCGCAGCAGCCGGACGGAGTCGGCGCCTTCGATGGCGCGCAGGTCGGTGTCGGCGGCGAGGGACTCGGCGGGCACGGCGAGTTCCCGGGCGACGATTTCGGTGATCTGCCGGAGGATGCCGTCAGCGTCGGTGGTCACAGGGTCTCCTCAACGGGGACGGGGCCGTCCGGGGTGCTGGACGGCGCCGGGGCGGTGGACAGCGCCGGAGTGGGGAGCGGCGCCGGAGTGGGGGACAGCGCCTGGTGGAGTCGGTCGGCCTCGGGGTTGGTCAGGGCGATGCGCTCCCGGGCGGTACCGAAGGGGACGTTGCGGTAGGTCGCGGACGCGCTCACGACTCCGACGCCGTCGGCGTCGATGATCTCCGCGGTCGCGCTGATCAGGGGCGAGCCGGCGGCCCCACCGGCCCCACCGGCGCTGCCGGCGCCGAGGCGGGCCACGCAGGTGTAGCTGCGCCCGGTGGCGACCGGGGCGAGGTAGCGCGTCCGCATGCTGACGGTGAAGGCCACCAGCCCGGTGCGCACGACGATGAGGTTGCCCATCGTCTCGTCGCAGACGACGCCGAGCAGGCCGCCGTGGACGACCCCCGGGTACGACTCGTAGCTGCGGCCAAGGTCGAAGGTGGTCTGCAGGCCCTCGGGGTGCTCGGCGAACTCAAGCGCGAGGCCGTGGGGGTTGTGCGGCGAACAGCCGAAGCAGCGGTAGTCCGCCAGGACCGCCCAGGGCAGCTCCGGGGCGGTCACGCCAGCGCCTCGGCGAGACGCCGGCGGACGCGGCCGTTGGTGCTCAGGTCCAGTCCGGTCAGCGCGGCGAAGGCCCGGCGGATGTTGTCCTGGAGTCGGTCGAGCTCGCCCTCGGTGGCGATGCCCGCGAGGAACATGTCGAACGCGGTGTCGATGGTCTCGTGGTTCGCGACCTCGGCCAGCCCGCTCTTGAACACCCCGACCGGATGCTTGATCCGCGCCTCGGAGGTGTAGACGTACAGCGTCTCCAGCACCGAGGGCAGCTCGTCGGGGTACGCCGCCAGGCGCCGGCGCGCGTAGTGCAGGAACTCGCGGGCGTGGCCGGCCTCGTCCCGGCTGGCGCGCAGCATCAGCGAGCGCAGGACCGGCTCGTCGACCCAGGCGGCCACGGACCGGTAGACGTGGTTCACCGTCAGCTCGGAGATGATGTTCGTGGCGAGCGTCGCGCTCGGCGTGGTGCCGGGCGCGTAGGGCGCGCGCATCGCCTGGACGGGGGCGGCGGGCATCGCCACGCCGACCGCGTCCAGCCAGGTCCGGAACGCGAAGTGGTGCTGCAGCTCCTCGTAGCCCCAGACGGCGACGAAGGTCGAGAAGTCGTAGTCGTCGAACTCGTTGAGGAAACCGTGCTGGGCGGCGATCGAGTTGGCCTCCCCCATCACGGAGCTCTTGACCATCGTGACGTACTCGGGTCGCACGCGGTCGCGGTCGATGTCGTCGAACGGCAGTTCGGCGAGGGTCCAGCGCTTCTGCTCGTAGTGGCGGAAGACGTCGTAGCCGTGCATGTCGGGCCTACCTCCGTCGGGATCACTGGCGGGCGAGGTCACGGGCCTCGGCGCGGCGGAACTTCCCGCTCGAGGTCCGCGGGAGGGCGTCGGGGGCCACCAGGCGCACCGACACCTCGGCCAGTCCGAGCGCGGACCCGACGGCGACCCGCAGGTCGGCGGCCAGCCGAATCCGGTCGGCGGCGTCGTCGAGGGTGGTCTCGGCGATCACGGTCAGCGACTCGGCACCGGCCCCGGAGTCGTCGGTGTCGGCGACGGCGACGCACCGGCGGCGGTACACCCCCGGGGCGTCGCGGACGAGGGCCTCGGCGTCCTCGGGGTAGTAGTTCACCCCGCGAACGATGATCATCTCCTTGCGCCGGCCGCTGACGTGCAGCTCGCCGGCGGCGAGGAAGCCGAGGTCGCCGGTCGGCAGCCACCGCTCGCCCGCCGGGTCGGCTTCGAGCGCCGTCGGCGGGCCGCCGGCGGTGAGGTAGCCGGCGGTGACCGCGTCGCCGGCAATCTCGATCTCCCCGACGGTCCCGTCGGGGACGGCGCGACGGCGGCCGTCGACGATCCGCAGGCGCATCCCCCGCACCGGCCGCCCGACGCCGACCAGCCCGCGGGCCCCGGCGTCGCCGGCGGGCGCCGGCACCGCGACGCCGTCACGGGCCAGCCGGTCGCGGTCGACCCAGGTCGTCACCGGCGGCCGGCCCAGGGGCGGGAAGGTCACGGCGAGGGTCGCCTCGGCCATCCCGTAGACGGGGAACATCGCCTCGGGGGCGAACCCGGCCGGGGCGAAGTGCGCGCCGAAACGTTGCACGGTGACCGGGCTCACCGGCTCCGCGCCGTTGAGCGCCACCCGCCAGCGGCGCAGGTCCAGGCCCGCGACCTCGGCCGGGTCGACCGCCGCCAGCAGGGCGTCGTAGCCGAAGTTCGGCGACGGGGCGACGGTGGCGCCGATCTCGGCGAACGAGCGCAGCCAGGACGCCGGATCCTTGATGAACGTCGACGGCGACCAGATCGTCATCGGCACCGCGGTGAGGATCGCGCTCAGCGCGCCGAACAGGCCCATGTCGTGGTAGAGCGGCAGCCAGGTGGCGCCGTGGTCGCCGACCCCCAGCCCGATGCCGTCGGCGATGGCCGCGGTGCCGTGCACGACGTTGCGGTGGGTCAGCACGACGCCCTTGGGCACGGCGGTGCTGCCCGAGGTGAACTGGACGATCGCCAGGTCGGACGGCGACACGTCCGGCAGCGCCACGCCGTCGCGGGCCGATCGGACGAGCCCGGCGATGCCGTCGAACCGCAGCGCGGGCAGCACCGGCGCGAGCCGGCGGGTCAGGCCGTCGGCCCCCGCCCCGACCAGCACACGCCCGACGCCGGCCGCGCTCGTCACGGCGGCGATTCGGGCGGCGTAGCCGGCGAGGTCGCCCGCCGAGGTCGGCAGCGGCAGCGGGCAGGCGGCGGCGCCGGCCCGGCCGACCGCGATGACCGCGGTCATGAAGTCGGCGTTGTTCCGGCTGAACACCCCGATCCGCTCCCCGGGCGCCACGCCCTCGGCGACCAGGGCGCGGGCGAGCGCGGTCGTACGCGCGGCGAGCGCGGTCAGGGTGAGCCGCTCGGCCGAGGAGGGGAAGCTCACGGCGATGTCGGGCCCGGTCGCGGCCGCCTCGTCGAGGGCGCCGGGCAGCGTCGTGCCTCGCATCAGATGCTCTCCCGTTCTGGGCAGGTGTCCGGTGCGGTGCAGGTGTCAGGTGCGGTGCAGGTGTCAGGTGCGGTGGCCGGACGTGGTCGCACGAAGGCGGGAAACAACAGGCGGCCGGGGAAACTCCCGGTCCGGCCGGACGGCGGCGGAGCCTTTCGACCGGTCTTCCGGACCGCTCGATGTCGCCTCCGCAAGCCTGACAATCCGACGCCGGCGGGTCAACGAAAGAGCCATCTCTCCAATCGATCCATCGCCGGGGACAATAAGCAGGACGAATCGGCCGAAGGTTACCGCGAGAGAAATACGAGGAGGCAGGTTATCGCGGTTCACCGGATATTCCGAACATCAACCCCGCGGAGTCGACGCGAGTTCGGCCGTTGTTTGCCACGTGGCCCGCACGCCGCGGCCGCGACTCGGCGACACGGGTCCATCGATGCGGATAACGTGTCCGGATATTCGACCCCGTCCGGAACAGAACCCCGTCCGAAACAGAGAGGTGCAGCGGTGGAGCACAACGGCATCAGCGCGCAGGCCGAGGTCGCCAAGCGCATCGACGATCTTCGCGTACTGCTGGAACACGGCCTCGCGGAGGGGGTCGGCGTGGGCCACTCACTGGGCGTTCGGGTGCGGACCCTCGAGGTGGGGCGGACGGTCTGGACGCTGCAACCGTCGCCGGCCGCGGCCAACGCGATGTTCACGGTGCACGGCGGCGTCATNGCGACGCTGATGGACACGGCGATGGGCAGCGCCGTGTACACGAGCCTGCCGGCCGACCTGTTTTACACGACGTTGGAGCTGAAGGTGAATTTCGTGCGGTCGGTGAATCTCGACGCGGCGGCGCTGGAATGCGTCGGCCGGACGGTTCACGTGGGGCGCCGGACGGCGACGGCCGAGGCCCAGGTCACGAATTCCGTCGGCAAGCTCGTCGCGCATGGAAGCTGCACCTGCCTGCTGACCGCCGCGGCCTGAGGTCGGCGGGCTGAAGTGGTGGTGGCGCCGCCGGTCGCCAGAGCCGGCGACGCCACCGGAACAGCGACGCGGATCGCGCTGTTCGCGCTGTTCGCGCCGACGGGTCAGGCCGCCGCGGGTCCGACCGCCGTGCGGATCATTCCCTTGGTGCGCATGAGAACCTCGCCGAGATACCCGTCGTGTGGAATTCCCGGGCGCAGCCAGGTGGTGGGATTGTCGCCGAGATAGAGATTGATGATCGACGGTTCGTCGAGCAGTGCGTCGATCAGCTCGGCGCGGGTGGTCATCGCGGTGAGGACGAGCGAGTCGCGCAGCGGGGCGATCCCGTCCGCCGACTGCCACGGCCCGACCCAGACGCAGGGAAAGGGAAGTTCGACGCCGAGCTGCGCCGCGCCGCTCGAGTCGACCAGGTGCACGGCCGGCCGCAGCACCGCACCGCCGGAGGGCAGCTCGTCGACGATGGTGTCGCCGCCGAGCAGCGGCCGGGCGTCCCCGGCGACCTTGTGTAGGTACTGGTCGACCTCGACCACCGACGCGGTCGGCGCCACGGTGAGAGTGGCGTCGGGATGGTCGGCCGGCAGGCTCGGGATCCGCCCCAGCCGCTCGGCGAGCGCGCGGGCCAGCGGTTCCGGGTCACCCTCGACGAGCACCGCGCTCGCGCAGGTGCAGGCCGTCCCGCCGAGGTGGCTGACCGAGTCGGCGATGATGTCGATCTTCTCCCGCCAGTCGACGTCCGCCGTGACGAGGATCTTCGAGCGCCCCGGGCCCTGGGTGAGCACGGTGGGGATGGCGCTGTACTTGTCGACGACGTCCTGGCCGCCGTAGACGATCGCGTAGTCGGCCTCGGCGATGATCACGTCGGCGACGTCGTGGTCGGTGGGCAGCAGGGTCAGGGTCGCGGGCGGGAAGCCGGCCTGGCGCAGGGCCTCCACCAGCCGCAACGCCGTGTACGGCTCGCGGGTGGACGGGCGCACCACCACCTTGTAGCCCAGGGCGAGCGCCTCCGGCCACAGCCCGTGCACCGCCGGGGTGTTGCCGGCCGCGTGCACCGCGAACACCTCGCCGCGCCGTGCCCACACCGCCGAGCCCGCCCTGGTCCGCTCGTCGCGCCAGTCGCCGACGGCGCCCCGCGGCATCGCCAGCTCGACCGTGGTGCGCTGCGAGCGCAGCACGTCGACGATCCAGTCGACCGACTGGCGCACCACCGCGCGCGGCACCCCCGATGCGGTCGAGACCAGCCGCACGTACTCGTCCGGCCCGAGGCCGCCGAGGGGCGCGGTCGCGAACAGCTCGGCAGCGGCGTCCAGGGCGTCGAGACGCTGCGCGCCCGCCAGCACCGGGGCGGCGCGCATCGCCGCGATGGTGCGGCGCACGTAGAGCGACGGCACCTGGCTGATCTCGCCGATCGGGGTGCCGGCCAGCGAGGTCAGCGGCCGGCGGTTGCGGCTGCGGTAGGGCCCGGTGGGCCCGAGCGCGTCGATGTGGAGGAACTCGGCCATCAGTAGACCCCCTCGATGACGGCGTGATCGTCGAACGTGGCGACCGGGCCGACGTCGGCCACCGAGCAGCCCAACCAGCCGGGGGGCGGTTCGACCGCGAGGGCGTGGTCGCGTTCGAGGTTGTTCGGGATCAGGGCGTACTTCGTCAGGTGGTTCATCACCACCTGGCCGCGTTCGCCGAGGTTCACGTCGTCGCCGGTGGCGGGATCGACGACCCGGAACGCGATGTACGGGCTCGGCGGGTCGAACAGCGCGAGGCCGTCGAGCTCCTCCCCCGGGCGTTCCCGGGACATCCCGAGGATGGTGGTGCTGCCGTACAGGCCCTTGAGCGGGATGCCGGGGAAGACCTCCGTCTGGAAGATCTCCCGGGAGTCGGCGTCCATGTGGGCGCCGCTCCAGCAGATGAACCGGACGTTCTTGCGGATCAGCGCGACGAGGTCGTCGCGGCGCGCCATCCGTTCGAGCAGCGGGGGCGTGGTGATGAGGATGCCCACCGCCTGGGTGGTCAGGATGTGCGCCGCCTGGTCGATGATGTGCTCGGCGTAGAGGTCCGCCGCGCCGGGCCCGTCACGCTCGATGAGCCGCTTGATCCACCGCGGGTCGAGATCGACGGTGAACCGCACGCCGTCGTGGCGCCGCGCGCGGCGCGCGGCGAACTCACCGAACATGTGCGGGCCGCTGGGGGCGACGGCCAGCACGTTCGCCGGCCCGAGAGCGGCGTAGTGGAACTCGTCCCAGCCGAGCGCGAACTCCATCCAGCGGTCGAACATGACGAACCGCTTCGGCGACCCGGTGGTCCCGCCGCTCTCGTAGACGCCGGCGATCACCCGGTCCTCGCCGGTGAGCCCGCGCGGGATCAGGTCCTCGACGGGCACGTCTCGGAACTCGTCGACGACGTTCGGGAACAGCCGCAGGTCGGCGAAGGTGCGCACGTCCGCGATCGGGTCGAACTCGAGGCTGCGCGCCCGGCGCAGCCAGAACGGGCTGCCCGTCGACGCGGTGAAGTGCCAGCGCATCAGGGCGGCGATGTACTCGTCGGGGTCCACGGCGGGGTCCACGGCGGGGTACGAGGCGGGGTTCCCGGCGGGGTCTGCGGCCCGGGGAAGATCGAGGACGGGGGAACTCATGCGCTGCCTCCGCGGGCACGTCGGTTACCTCGGCGAGGCCAGCGACCTCGGCGGGCCCATCGTCACCCGCCCCCCGGCCGCCGCAGGCCCGGCCGGCTCCCTCCCGATCGGGCAATAGGAAGTTCCGCGCGCCCGCGCACCGTCCCGGGGTCCGCGAACCGGACCGCCATGGCCGCTGACCTCGGCACCGGCCACGGCGTCGAGGGTCGCCTCGGCCGGGCGGCGATCGCTTACCGACCGAAACCCTCGGCATTGTGTTTCTTCCCATCGAGCTCCCGGTCACCCTCGCCTGACGATCGCGCGATTGTCGCACCATAACCTGGACCGGAACACCAGTGGGTCACCGAACGGTCACCTCCCGTGCGCCACATGAGTGAACCACGCCGGACCCGATACTCCTTTCCTTCGCTTGCGTCCGGACTATGCATACCGGTATAGCTGACGACGTCATCAATCGACGGGAACGGATGCCATGATCAGGAGAACCTGTTTCTCGGTACCGGGATTAGCCGCCCTGTGCGTGCTTCTGCTGGTGGCCGGCAGGATTCCGGACCGCGTGGTGCCGGGACCGCCGATGCAGCCACGAGCCGACGCCGCAATCGCGGCCCCCCAGGTCAGCGAGGACGACAGTTCGCTGCAGATCGACCTGGACATGGACGGAGACTACGACACGAGTCTCCTTCAGCAATGGGTGAACCAGATCGACGGGCAGAGCGCACGCCTGAGCGACGCCATCAGGACGGACTTCGACGCGTATCGCCTCGGGGTACCGCTCAACGAGATACCCGACCCGTGGGTGGACTTCGACGGCAGCGTGACCGTCACCGACACCGGTCTCCGTCTGACCATACCGAAGAACGAGGTCAGCACTCAGATCACCTGGTGGCTACGGATGATCGCGCAGGCCGTCGGCATCCTCAGCGCCCTCGCGGTCCGCATTTCCTGCTACGCCTTCTTCAGCGTGGGCGCGGCGCTGGCCGGCCCGGTCTGCGCGGCCCTGGGCGGCTTCACCGGCACGATGATCTATCAGGCATTCGTCATCTTCGTCGACGGCAAGCAGACGGACCCGGGTGAGTGGGCGAAGGCGCTGGCCGCCGCCACGGCGGTGGCGCTCGGCGCGACCGCGTGGGAGAAGGGGCTCAACAAATTCGCCAAGGAACAGATGCGCCCGCTGTACGAGAAGTTCTCCACCTGGGTGGGGAACATGGCAACCACGATGAAGAGCTGGGCCGGCCAGACCGCGCTCAACGCCCTGGATTCGATCAAAAACAACCTCCAGAGATTCGCCGATCTCGTCGGCGCCGCCTTCGAGGACGCCTTCAACGCCATCACCAGACCCACCGACTGGCCGGCGGACTCCGTGAAGGTCATGGTGGTGGGCGACTCGCTGTCCCAGGGTGCCGAGGGCGACTACACCTGGCGTTACCGGTTGTGGCAGTGGTTCGCGGCCAACGACGTCACGGTCGACTTCGTCGGTCCCTACTCCGGCACCAAGCCACCGCAGGCGCCTTCACCGCCCACCCCACCTCCGCTGCTGGGATCCGACTCGGCGGGCACCGCCCAGAATCCACCGCCCCCGGATTCCCCGGAAGGTTCCTCCGGCGGGGATGCCTCGGGGGCATCCGGCCAGTACGCTGCAGGGGTCGGGACATTCGACAGCGACCATTTCGCCGCCTGGGGCCGCCAGATCGCCCAGGACAAGACCCTCATCCGCCAGGAAGTGGCGACCTATCAGCCCGATCTGGTACTGGTCGCGCTCGGTTTCAACGACATGGGCTGGTTCGCCAGCGACGCCGACGGCACCCTCGACAGCATGAAGACGCTGGTCGACGAGGCCCGCGCCGCCAAGCCGGGTATCGACTTCGCACTTGCCGACGTCCCCCAGCGCAGCGACATCGGCCGCCCGGACCTGGTCACCAACACCACCAGGTACGACGGCCTGCTCGCAGACGCGGTCCCCACCTGGTCCACCGCCGCCTCGCGGGTCGAGCTGGTCGACTGGAGCACCACCTACCAGTGCGGCACGGACAGCTGCCCGGCCGGCTACGACGGGCTGCACCCCAACGCCCTCGGCGAATACCAGCTCGCCCACGCCTTCGAGGAAACCCTGCACGACAGCTACGGCCTCGGCGCCAGCGTGCCCGCCGTCCCCGCCCAGGTGCCGACCCGCCCCACCCCCGTCCCCTCGAACGTCACGGCCGAGTCGAGTCCCCTCGGTGTCACCGTCACCTGGGATCCCGTGTTCGGCGCCCTCGGGTACACCATCCGGGTACGCGCCGGCGGCGCCGCGGACTGGAACGAGGTGCAACTCGCGGCGAACCGGTACGACACCACCTGGACGACCGACGGCCAGCAGTGGGAGTACCAGGTCCGCACCTGGAACGGCGATGCCCGCACCTCCGACTGGTCGGCGACCGTCTCCGCGACCGCCCACCCACAGACCGCGCCACCACCGAGCGACATCGCCACCCACGGCACCCCGACCGGCGTCGATGTCACGTGGACCGCTCCGACGGGTCCCTACACCGACACGATCGATCGCTACGGCCTGCTCGTGTTCGACGACGACACCGCCGGCGCGTACGTCATGACCTTCGGCGTGCGAGGCACCTCGGCCCACGTCGACGACCTGACGCCCGGCCACCATTACGAAATCGCCATGAACACCTGGAACGCCGCCGGCGGCGGCATACCGTCCGGCGGCCCGTCGGTTCTCGTCGGCTGATCACACCCTCGGACGCGGAGGGGGCCGGCCCTAGCAGTGGCGCGCCGGCCTCAGGGCTTGCGAGCCAGACCGCCGTAGCCGCTGACCTCGGCGTCGGCCACTCCTCCGAGGGTCGGGTCATCCGGGCGCCAGCGCTGGGCGGCCACCACGCCCGGCTCGACGAGCTCCAGCCCGGCGAAGAACCGCTCCACCGCCGGCCGGGCGCGCATGGTCATCGACACGCCGCGCGCCCGGTAGGTCGCGGCCAGCTCCTCGGCGCCGGGGTCGAAGTCGGCGGTGGCGTGCGACAGGGCGAGGTAGCTGCCGGCGGGCAGCGCGTCGAGCAGCCGGGCGGCGATCCCGTACGGGTCGGCCTCGTCGGGGATGAAGTGGAAGACCGCGATCAGCGACAGCCCCACCGGGCGGGTCAGGTCGAGGGTGTCCCGCAGCTCGGTGGAGGCGAGAATCGCCTCCGGCTCCCGCAGGTCCGCGTCGATGTAGGCGGTCCGGCCCTGCGGCGTGCTGGCGAGCAGGGCGCGGGCGTGCGCGAGCACGATCGGATCGTTGTCGGCATACACGATCCGCGCGTCGGCGGCGATGCCCTGGGCGATCTCGTGCAGGTTCGGGGACGTGGGGATGCCGGTGCCGATGTCGAGGAACTGCGTGATCCCTCGCTGCGCCGCGAGGAAGCGGGTCACCCGCCGCAGGAAGGCCCGGTTCTCCCGGGCACCGGTCCGGGCCGTCGGGAAACCGATCAGCGCCTGCTCGGCGGCGGCGCGGTCCGCCGGGAAGTTGTCCTTCCCGCCCAGGAAGTAGTCGTAGATGCGGGCCGAGTGCGGCTGATCGGTCTTCAGATCGATCGGCGCCCGGTCGATCTCGACCACGCTGTTCCACCACTGCCCGGAATCGTCACGATCCTGCACCTCACCCACGCCAGCCCCGTGCCTCTCGTCCGCCGTATCCCTGAACAAACAGTCGCTCTGCGCATTATCCCGACGAAATGGTCAGGCGGTGACGGCGAGGTCCTTGAGGGCGACGGCGAGGTCGGTGAACCGCGCGGCGTCCACGACCGCGTCGGCGGCGATCAGCCGGCGGGCGGCGACGGCGTCCATCGGGCGGTTGACGGTCGCGATCGCGGACAGGCGGCCGTCGGGGGCGAACCAGCCGACGGACCAGCCGGGCGCCCGCTTGGCCTCCGGCGCCGCGACGGCGCCGGGATCCCCCCGCCACACCAGCGTGTCCCCCGCCCCCGCCAGCCCGACGACCTGCACCATCCGGCCGAACTGCTCCGACCAGAAGTAGGGCACCGGGTCGTAGACCGCCTCGCCCCCGAGCAGCGTGGTGGCGGCGACCGCGGGGCTGCCCTGCGCGCAGTCCCAGTGCTCCACCCGCAGCCGCCGGTCGTAGCGCCGCGACCACCACGCCGCGCAGTCCCCGACCACTACCACGGGCGGACCATCCGACCCCGCGTCCCAGGAGGCGGCGAGATGCTCGTCGGCGACGACCCCACGGTCGAGGACGAGACCGGACTCGGCGAGCCACGCGGTGTCCGGACGCACGCCCACCCCGACGACGACCTCGTCGGCCGGCAGCACCGCACCGTCGCCGAGCACCAGCTCCTGGGGGCCGATCTCGCGCACCGACACCCCGAGGCGCAGGTCCACGCCCGCCTCGGCGTACCAGGCGACCGTCTGCCCGCCGACCTCGCCGCCGAGCGCCACCTGCAACGGCGACGCGGCCGCCTCGATCACCGTCACCTCGGCGCCGATCTTCGCCGCGATCGTCGCGACCTCCGCGCCGATCCACCCCGCACCCACCACGACCAGCCGGACGCCGGGCTTGAGCGCGTCGCGCAGCGCCCGGGCGTCGTCGATGGTGCGCAGCACCCGCTGCGGCCCGTCGCCCGGCAGGGTCACCGGCGCGGCCCCGGTAGCGAGCACCAGCCCGTCGTAGGCGACCGGGCCGGCGTCCGTCTCCACGACCCCGGGCCGCAGCCCGGTGGCCCGCCGGCCGAGCTGGACCTCCACGCCGCCGAGGTCGAGCGGCAGGGTGGTCTCCTCGGTCCGGCCCGACAGCACGCCCTTGGACAGCGGCGGCCGGTCGTAGGGCGGGTGCTCCTCCGCGCCCAGCAGCACGATGCTCCCGGTGAACCCCTGCGCGCGCAGCTCCACCGCCGCCCGCCCGCCGGCGAGCCCCGCCCCCACGATGACGATCCTGTCCATGCAGCCAGAGCCCTCCACGGCCGGGGCGGGCCAGCGCCCACCGACCCGGCCTCCCGGGGCCGGACGCCCAGAACTCTAGTGGCACCCGGTGCCAGAGAAAAGGTTGATCCCCGCCGAGCCGAGCGTTCCACGTGAACAGGCGCGTCGCGGGCAAGGCTGACACAATCTGCCACCGGCGCCAGTGCCCGCACAGGGCGGGCGTCGTCGCCGAGTGTGAACGACGGGAGTCGCCGCGTGTCGAACAGCCCGAGCCTGCCCTCCGCCCAGCCCTGGCGGCCCGACGTCACGGAGCTGGCCAGCTACGGCCCGTACGCCCGGCCGGCGCCGATGCCGATGCGCTGGGACGAGGTCACGGCGCCCTGGTTAGGCGCGATGCTGGCCAACCGCTACCCGGGCATCGAGGTGACCGACCTGCGGACGGTGGAGCTGCGCAGCACGCATACCACGAAGGGGCGGGTCGCCGTCACCTACAACGAGGTCGGCCGGCGGGCGGGCCTGCCCGAGCACCTGTGCCTCAAGGCGAACTTCACCGGCCGCGCGAACCCCATGGACATCTGCCAGGTGGAGGCGCGCTTCTACCACGAGCTGGTCGAGGGCACCCGGATCCCGGCGCCGCGGTTCTACTACGCCGACTGGGATCCCGACGGCAGCGGCCAGGGGCTGGCGGTCCTCGAGGACCTCATCGAGCTCGGCGGCGAGTTCGGCAACAGCTACCAGCACATCGGCGTCGACGCGGTCGGCCGGGCGCTCGACGACATGGCCGTCCTGCACGGCAGCTACTGGGCGAGCCCCCGGCTCGACGCGGCGAGCTGGCTGCCCACCTCGATGGACACGCGCGGTGACTGCGACCAGGCCCGCATCATGTGGTGGCTGGTCGAGGAGAACCTCGGCCGCGACGTCTACATCGAACGGCTGCCGGCCTGGATGGTCGCCGACCCGCAGCGCTTCCTGCGCGCCTACGACCTGCTCAACGAGTACGCCCGCGAGCAGACCGGGCCGCGCACGATCGTGCACGGCGACGCCTACCTCGGCAACACCTACCTGCGCCCGGACGGCCACCGCATCTGGCTGGACTGGCAGATGGTCCGCAAGGGGCACGCCTGGCGCGACGTCAGCTACTTCATGGTCGGCGCGCTCACCGTGGAGGAGCGCCGCGCCCACGAGCGCGAGCTGCTGGTCCGCTACCGGGAGGCGCTGCTGGCCACGGGCGCGCGTGACGTGCCGACCGCGGACGCGATCTGGGAGCAGTACCGGCGGTGGGCCATGTACGGGTTGCAGGCCTGGATGGGNACCAAGGACCACTGGGGGCAGGACAACCACACGATGATCGGACGCTTCTCCGTCGCGACCGCCGACCTCGACACCCTGGCCCTGCTCGAAGCCCAGGCCGGCTGAGGGGACCGCCGCCCACGGCCACGGCGGGCCGATCATCGAGACGGCGTGGTCGTTCTGGTTTGTCGCGCCCGCGGCCGGGTAGCCGGGCCG
The DNA here is from genome assembly GCF_001414035.1 of Frankia sp. ACN1ag. Lineage (NCBI taxonomy): Bacteria > Bacillati > Actinomycetota > Actinomycetes > Frankiales > Frankiaceae > Frankia > Frankia sp. ACN1ag. The sequence goes on from NZ_LJPA01000047.1 coordinate 38,015, forward strand.
TGTGCCGTAGCTGCAGATCGGATGGTGTCCCTGCACGGTAAGGCGAGGAGGACGTTGTGACCACCTACGAGACCCGTCCGACGACGACCGACGCCGGAGTGCCCGTCGCCAGCGACGAACACTCGTTGACCGTCGGGCCGGACGGCCCACTGCTACTGCAAGACCACTATCTGCTGGAGCAGATGGCGAACTTCAACCGGGAACGCATCCCGGAGCGCCAGCCGCACGCCAAGGGCGGCGGCGCGTTCGGCACCTTCGAGGTGACCCGCGACGTCAGCGCCTTCACCCGGGCGGCGGTGTTCCAGCCGGGCGCCCAGACGGACGTGCTCATCCGGTTCTCCACCGTGGCCGGCGAGCGGGGCTCCCCCGACACCTGGCGCGACCCCCGCGGCTTCGCGGTGAAGTTCTACACCAGCGCGGGCAACCTCGACATCGTCGGCAACAACACGCCGGTGTTCTTCATCCGGGACCCGCTGAAGTTCCAGCACTTCATCCGGTCGCAGAAGCGACGCGCCGACAACAACCTGCGCGACCACGACATGCAGTGGGATTTCTGGACGCTGTCGCCGGAATCCGCCCACCAGGTCACCTGGCTGATGGGCGACCGCGGTATCCCGCGCACGTGGCGGCACATGAACGGCTACTCCAGCCACACCTACATGTGGATCAACGCGGCCGGCGAGCAGTTCTGGGTGAAGTACCACTTCAAGACCGACCAGGGCATCGAGTTCTTCACCCAGGACGAGGCCGACCAGATGGCGGCGATCGACACCGACTACCACCAGCGTGACCTGTACGAGCACATCCGGGACGGGGAGTTCCCGAGCTGGACGCTGAAGATGCAGATCATGCCGTTCGAGGACGCGAAGACCTACCACTTCAACCCGTTCGACCTGACCAAGGTGTGGCCGCACGGCGACTACCCGCTGCACNAGGTCGGCCGCCTCACCCTCAACCGCAACGTCAGCGACTACCACACCGAGATCGAGCAGGCCGCCTTCGAGCCCAACAACCTCGTCGCCGGCACCGGCCTGTCCCCCGACAAGATGCTGCTGGCCCGCGGGTTCAGCTACGCCGATGCCCACCGTGCCCGGCTCGGGGTGAACTACAAGCAGATCCCGGTGAACTCGCCGAAGGTCCCCGTCCACAGCTACTCCAAGGACGGCGCGATGCGGGTGCAGAACGTCAGCGACCCGGTGTACGCGCCCAATTCGTACGGCGGCCCGGCGGCCCAGCCGGAGCTGACCGACGACGGCGGCCGCTGGCACGCCGACGGCGAGATGGTGCGCACCGCCTACACCCTGCGGCCCGATGACGACGACTGGGGCCAGGCCGCCACCATGGTCCGCGAGGTCCTCGACGACGCCGCCCGCCAGCGACTGGTCGACAACATCGTCGGCCACCTGCTCAACGGTGTCAGCGAGCCGGTCCTCGAGCGTGCCTTCGAGTACTGGCGCAACGTCGACAAGGAGCTCGGCGGCCGGATCGAGGCGGGCGTGCGGGCCAAGCAGCACCAGACCGATCCGAAGGCCGCGCACCAGGCCAACCCCGCCCGGTCGGACGCGCAGGCCAAGGCCTGAGCCAGGCGCGTCCGCCCCGCAGGTCCGTGGTTCCGCAGGTCCGTGGTTCCGGGGTTCGTTGCTCGACGCCGACGCCGAGCAACGAACCACGACCGGGGCGGGCGGTGCCGGGTAGCGTGCGGACCATGCCTCTCGACGTGACACCGCACCTGAACCCGGCCACCACCGCCATCGTGAACATGGAATGCCAGGAGAACCTCCTCGGCGACCGACCGTTACTGCCCGGCCTCGCCGAGTCCGCCCGGCGTACCGGCCTGCTCGACAACCTGTCCGCGCTGTTCGACGCGGGCCGCAAGGTGGGCGTGCGGATCTACTACTGCACCGACGAACGGCGCCCCGACGGCTTCGGCTTCGCGCACAACACGTTCGTGAACCTGCGGGCGTCGTCGGCCGCCGGCACCACCGGGGGCCAGGGCCCGGTGATGCCCCAGATCGCGCCGCGCCCGGAGGATGTCGTGTTCCGCCGGGAGCAGGGCCTCACCGGTTTCTTCGCCACCGGCCTCGACCAGTACCTGCGCAACACGAAGGTCACCACCCTGATCGTCACCGGCGTCTCGTTGAACATCGCGGTCCTGGGGACCGCGATCGAGGCGATGAACCTCGGCTACACCGTCGTCGTCCCGCCGGACTGCATCGCGGGCGACCCGTACGAGTACGCCGAACATGTCGTGCGCTACACCATGCGCAACATCGCCTTCGTGGTGCCCTCCCCCACCATCACCGCCGCCTGGCGCTGACCACCCGGCTCTGGGAGTCTGCCGCGCCGGTTAGCCCGGGCCCGACCGGAGACACCTACCGCAGGACCGAGCCGTGGCGGTGAGTCCGAGCCGTGGCGGTGAGTCCGAGCGAGGGAGGCGTGGCATGAGTGACGTCAGAACCGAGACCATCACCGGCGGTCGGGTGGTCGGGACGCAGGCCGGCCCGAGTCCGATCGGCATCTACCTGAACGACCACCTCGCCGGCGCCACCGCCGGGCTGCGGCTCGCTCGCCGTACGTCGACGGCCCACCGCGGAACACCCTTCGGTGACACGCTGGCACGGATTGCCTCGGAGATCGCCGAGGACCGCGACGCGCTGCTCGAGTTCATGCGCGCCCTCGGCGTTCCCGAGCGGAAGTACAAGATCGCCGCCGGCTGGATCGCCGAGGCGGCGGGCCGACTGAAGTCCAACGGTCGGGTCGTGCGCCGCTCCGCGCTGAGCACGGTGGTCGAGCTCGAGACGCTGCGAATCGGGATCGCGGGCAAGGCGGCCGCCTGGCGCACGCTGAGTGCCGTCGCCGACCGCTACGACCGGCTCGACCAGGACCGACTCGACGTGCTGCTCGAGCGGGCCCGCAGGCAGGCCGACGCGCTCGACGACCTGCGGATCGCCACCGCCCGGGCCGTGTTCGGGGACGGGGACGGGGACTGACGCGGGGGCCACGGTGACCGGCGTCGTCCGGCGGACGAGCCAGCGGACCAGCGGCGGGGTCAGCAGCACCACGAGGACGAGACGGAAGCTCTGGACGGTGGAGACCACACCGACGTTGATGTGGGCCACGGTGGCGGTGGCAAGCACCGCGTTGATGCCGCCCGGGGTCGTCGCCAGGTAGGACTCCAGGAACGGGATGCCGATCATCCTGGCCAGCACCCAGGCCAGGCCCGCGGAGCCCAGGCAGACCAGGGCGATGCAGCCGCACAGCGACGGCAGCACCCGGCGGATCTCGCGCACCGAGTCGCGACTGAAGCGCAGGCCGACGTCAAGCCCGACAAGGATGAACACCAGGTCACGCAGCGGGCCCGCGGGGGCGAACCCCGGCCCGACGGCGATCGAACCCACCACCATCCCCAGCAGCATCGGGCCCAGCAGCGCCGGCGCCGGCAGCGCGAGGCGGCGCCCCGCGCGGGCCCCCAGCAGGCAGACCCCGGCGAGGAACGCCAGGCCGAGCAGTTGGCTGGAGCCGTCGACGAGGTGCGCGAAGGCCGGGAAGGATCCCGGGTGCGGGCGTCCCACCGTCCCGTGGGACACGGCGACGACGGCGGGGGCCGTCAGCGCGACGAGGCCCACCCGCAGGTACTGGCTCAGGGCCACCAGCCGGCTGTCCGCCCGCAACTCCTCGGCGCAGGCCACGATCGCGGCCGAGCCGCCCGGCATCATGCCGAGCGCCGCGTCGGTGAAGCTGCCTCGGCTGGTACGGCTGAACAGCAGGGCCGCCAGCAGGCAGAGCGCGATGGTCGCCAGCGTGACCACCGTCAGGGGAAGCGCCGTGCCCAGGACCGATCGCAGCTGCGAGATGTTCAGATAGCTTCCCATCAGGACGCCGAGGACGGCCTGGGATCCGCGGAGGGCCGGGGCCGGGAGATTCCGCCGGACCATCCCGCCGAGGGCGAGAGCGGCCCCCACCAGCAACGGGACGACGAGCTGCGGCGCGGGCACCCCGACGATTTCCCCGATCTCGCCGAGGAGATAACAGGCCATTACGAGCAGAATCCAGGCGCCAGCGCTGTTCGCGCGACACCGGAACGAAGGCAGAGTTCCTTGCACCCGGCCCAGGCTACGGCGACCGGATGTGAAACCTGTGAATGCAGAAAAGGTAGTTACCCAGGCAGACCATTCCAGCCCGCCACGATGGAGCCAGAACGTATGGCCCGAAGGTCGGAAAAAGCGGACTCCAGTCCTGGTCCGAGCCTGCGTCGTCGCCCTCACACGCTCTTCACACCCCCGGCGTGATGTTCTGCAGGCGGTTCCATCCGTCGAGCTCGCGTCGAAGGAGAGGTGCGGGAGCGGTGCCCGGAGCGATAGCGGTGGTCGAGGACGATCCGGCGCTGCGGCGCGTCCTCGTCCGCGGACTCGAGGCGGCGGACTTCCAGGTCGTCTGGGCGGTCCGCGACGGTGCCTCCGCCCTCGGCCAGGTCGCCGCCATCGCGGCCAGGCCCGACGCCCTCGTGCTGGATCTGGGCCTGCCGGACATGGACGGGATGGACGTCGTCAGTGCCCTGCGCGACCGCGGCGTCGAGGCACCCGTGCTGGTGCTGACGGCACGCGATGCGCTGCCCGACCGGCTGCGCTGCTTCGCCCGCGGGGCCGACGACTACCTGGCCAAGCCGTTCGCGTTCGCCGAGCTCGCCGCCCGGCTGGACGTGCTGGTCCGGCGCCGCCGACCGGATGCGGGCGGCAACGCGATCGCCCTGGATCCGCTGCGTTTCCGCCTGGGCAGCGGCGGGACGGCCGTTCCCCTGAGCCCGACCGAGTACCGCCTGCTGGCGACCCTGCTGGTGCGCCGCGGGGAGGTCGTCCGCCGGGAGACGCTGGTCTGTTCCGCCTGGCCGGCCGGCGCGATCGTGCGGGAGAACACCCTGGACTCCTATGTGACGAGGCTGCGGCGCGCCCTGCGGAGGGCGGCGGTCGACGCCCGGCTCGACACCGTCCGCGGGATCGGATACCGGCTGCACTGACCCGTCCGCCGTCCGCCGTTCGCCACCCCGACCGCCGCCCGCCGCCCGCGTCTCAGGCCTGCGTCGTCCTCCCCGGCAGGCCCTCGGGGGCGATCTCGTCCCGGCGCCGGACCGTGAGGTAGGCGACGAGCCCGACGATCGCGACCAGGAAGATCACCGTGGTCCCGACCGTGCCCAGACCGAGCCCGCCCTCGTCCCGCGGCTGGGACAGCAGGTCACCGGCGGAGGCTCCGAGCGGCCGGGTCAGCACGTAGGCGATCCAGAAGGTGACCACGGCGTTCACGGCGAGGGCGAACCGGGCGGCCGCCACGGCGGCGATGGCCGCGGCGAACACGAGCACGGATACTCCGTAGCCCAGGTTCAGCTTCTCCGCGACCAGGTCACCCGCGGCCGTGCCCAGAGCGAAGGTGAACAGGATCGCCAGCCAGTAGAAACCCTCCCGCCGCGTGGTGTAGATGGTATGGATCGACAACGTCCGCTCGACCGCGAACCACGCCGCGAACGTCGCGGCCAGCGCGACGGCGAAGACGGCGGTGGTAACTGCCAGCGGCACGCCCGCGTTGTCGGTCAGGTTGTCGGTGATGAGCGTGCCGACCACGCTGATCAGGACGACCGCGAGCCAGTAGACCCAGGGAATGTAACGCTCCAGCCGAAACTGGAAGAACAGCGCGACGACCAGCAGGGCGCCCATCACGTAGGTCGTGGCGGTCAGGCCCAGGCCGAGATTCGAGTTGAGAAAGTCCGCCGCGGTCTCACCGATCGTGGTGCAGAGGACCTTGATGATCCAGAAGAAGATCGTGACCTGTGGGACCTTGTTCAACGTCGTCCGGCCCCATGGTCCCGCCCGGCCAGTCACAGCAGTCATGCCGCGAGGCTCGCAGTCCGGACCTGACGATAACCTGACTGCGTCTCCCAGGAACCTGACTGCGTCTTGCGGGAACCTGACTGCGTCTCCCGGGAACCTGACTGCGTCTTGCGGGCCTACAGGCCGAGGTCGCGGGCGATGAGCATCTTCTGCACCTCGCTGGTGCCCTCCCCGATCTCGAGGATCTTGGAGTCCCGCCAGTGCCGGGCCACCGGGTACTCGTTCATGAACCCGTAGCCGCCGAAGATCTGGGTCGCCTCCCGCGCGTTGGTGACGGCCGCCTCCGAGGAGAACAGCTTCGCCATCGCGGCCTGCTTCTTGAACGGCTGGCCGGCAAGCATCCGGGAGGCCGCGTCGTAGTAGGCCGCCCGCGCGACGTACGTCCGGGTCTCCATCTCCGCGATCTTGAAGGCGATGGCCTGGTTGCGCCCGATCGGCGCGCCGAACGCCTCCCGCTGTCTGGCGTAGCGCACGCTCTCGTCGACGCAGGCCTGGGCGAGCCCCACCGACAGCGCCGAGATGGCGATCCGCCCCTCGTCGAGGATGCTCAGGAAGTTCGCGTACCCGCGGCCCCGCTCGCCGAGCAGGTTCTCCGCCGGCACCCGCACGTCGTCGAACGTCAACGGATGAGTGTCGGAGGCGTGCCAGCCGACCTTCGAGTAGGCCGGCTGCGCGGTGAAACCCGCGGTCGGCACCGGCACCAGGATCGCCGAGATCTCCTTGCGCCCGGCGGCGGTCTGCCCGGTCACCGCGGTCACCGTCACCAGCCGGGTGATGTCCGTGCCCGAGTTGGTGATGAACGCCTTCGACCCGTTGATGACCCACTCGTCACCGTCGAGGCTGGCGGTCGTGCGGGTGCCGCCCGCGTCGCTGCCGGCGCCGGGTTCGGTGAGCCCGAACGCGCCCAGCGCCCGTCCCGACGTCAGCAGCGGCAGCCACCGCTCCTTCTGCGCGTCGGAACCGAACCGGTACACCGGCATCGCGCCCAGCCCGACGCCGGCCTCCAGGGTGATCGCCACCGACGAGTCCGCCCGCGCCAGCTCCTCGATCGCCAGGCACAGGGTGAAGTAGTCCGCCCCCTGCCCGCCGACGGCCTGCGGGAACGGCAGGCCGAACAGTCCCATCTCCGCCATCTGCGCGACGACCTCGTACGGGAAGGTCTTCGCCTCGTCGTGCGCCGCCGCCGCCGGCGCCACGACCTCGCGGGCGAACTGTTCGACGAGCTTGCGCAGCGACTCCTGATCCTCGCTCAACCGGGTGTCGGGCATGATGTCCTCCTTCAGGATTCGGCTGCGGGATCCGCTGGGGAATTCGGCTTCGGGACTGGGCTTCAGCTTCCGGCCGGGGCCGGGTCGACGACGGCGAGCACCGCGTCGAGGGTGACCTGCTCGCCGATGCCGACGAGGACGTCCTTGACCCGGCCTGCGACCGGGGCACCGACGGTGTGCTCCATCTTCATCGCCTCCACGACGACCAGCGGCGCGCCGGCGGCCACCTCGTCGCCGGCGGCGGCGTGCACCGCGATGACGGTGCCGGGCATGGGGCTGCGGGCCTCGCCGCCGGCCTCGACGGCGGCCGCGGCCGAGCGGCGGCGGTGTTCGGACACGGGCCACGCGGCGCCGTCGGCGCCCAGCCAGAGCGTGGCACCGTCGGCGACGGCCCGCCACCGGCGGGTACGGCCGGCCAGCGTCACCACCAGCTCGCCGCCGGCCGCCAGCCGGCTGCCCGGCCCATCCGCGCCCGCCCCGACCCACTCCACGGCGGCCGGGATCGGCTCGCCGCCGTCGACGGCGACCAGCGCGTCCCCGGGGGTGCCGCGCACGCCGACCTCGACCGGTTCGGCGAGGCCCGCGGCCGTGATCGTCCAGTGCAGCGACGAGTGCTCGCCGGGCCGCCATCCGCTGGGGACGTCCCAGGGGTCGACGAAGGGCGTGTCCGGCGTCAGCTCCAGCAGGCGGGCCAGCGCGTACACGGCCGGGAGGTCGGCCGCGCCCGGGGCGGCGGCGACGAGCGCGTCGAGGTCCCGTTCGATCAGGCCGGTGTCGAGCCGGCCGGCGCGGGTGTCCGGATGGTCGAGCAGGGCCCGCAGGAAGCCGACGTTGGTGGTCACGCCGAGCACGCAGGTGCGGGCCAGCGCCCGGTCGAGCCGGTCCAGCGCGGTGTCCCGGTCCGGCCCGAAAGCGATGATCTTGGCGAGCATCGGGTCGTAGGTGGACCCGACGGTGGCGCCGAGGCGCAGCCCCGAGTCGACCCGGACGGCGGGCCCCGACGGCTCGTCCAGCCGCAGGACCCGCCCGCCGGTCGGCAGGAAGCCCCGCGCGGCGTCCTCGGCGTACACCCGGGCCTCCACCGCGTGGCCGGTCAGCCGGATGTCGGCCTGGGTGTAGCCGAGCGGTTCCCCGGCCGCGACGCGGAGCTGTTCGGCGACGAGGTCGATCCCGGTCACCAGCTCGGTGACCGGATGTTCGACCTGCAGGCGGGTGTTCATCTCCAGGAAGAAGAACTCCTCCGGGTTCGCCGCGGCGACGAGGAACTCGACCGTGCCGGCCCCGACGTAGCCGACCGAGGCGGCCGTGGCGACGGCCGCCGCCCCGATCCGCTCCCGCGTCTGCGGGGACAGCAGGACCGACGGCGCCTCCTCGACGACCTTCTGGTGGCGCCGCTGCAGGCTGCACTCCCGCTCGCCGAGGTGGACGGTCGTGCCGTGCGCGTCCGCCAGGACCTGCACCTCGATGTGGCGGGGACGGTCCACGAACCGCTCGACGAACAGGGTGTCGTCGCCGAACGCGGCGGCGGCCTCGCGGCGGGCACCGGCGATCTCCGCCCGCAGCCGGGCGGCGTCCGTGGCGACCCGCATGCCCTTGCCCCCGCCGCCCGCGGACGGCTTGAGCAGGACCGGGTAGCCGATCTGCGCGGCGGCGTCGACCAGGTCGGCATCCGTCATCGCCGGGTCGTCCCGGCCGGGCACCACGGGCACCCCCGCCGCGGCGACCGCGCGCCGGGCGGTGATCTTGTCACCCATCACCTCGACGGCGCGGACCGGCGGCCCGACGAACACGACACCCGCCTCGGCGCACGCCGCCGCGAACGCCGCGTTCTCCGACAGGAACCCGTAGCCGGGATGGACGGCCTGGGCCCCGGTGGCGACCGCGGCCGCGACCACCGCGGCGATGTTCAGGTAGGACTCGCGGGCGGGCGCCGGCCCGATCCGCACGGCGACGTCGGCCTCCCGCACGTGGCGCGCGCCCGCGTCGGCGTCGGAGTAGACCGCCACCGACTCGATGCCGAGTGCGCGCAGGGTCCGGATCACCCGGACGGCGATCTCCCCGCGGTTGGCCACCAGCACTGTCGAGAACATGCTCGCCCTCACATCCGGAAGATGCCGTAGCCGGGCGGGTCCATCGGCGCGTTGGCCGCGACCGACAGCGCGAGCCCGAGCACCGTGCGGGTGTCCCGCGGATCGATCACCCCGTCGTCCCACAGCCGGGCGGTCGAGTAGTACGGGCTGCCCTGCGCTTCGTAGCGCTCGCGGATCGGGGCGCGGAAGTCCTCCTCCGCCTCGGCCGGCCAGTCCTGCCCGCGGGCGGCGTACTGCTCGCGGCGGACGGTGGCGAGCACCGCCGCGGCCTGCTCCCCACCCATCACCGAGATCCGCGCGTTCGGCCACATCCACAGAAACCGCGGCGAATACGC
>NZ_LJPA01000048.1:0-47541 GCF_001414035.1 Frankia sp. ACN1ag
CCCCGAGCCGGTCCCGCGCCTTCGTGATCGCCGTGGTCGCCGGCACCTTCACCGGCCCGGCACTGTCTGCCAGCCAGTCGTCGGCGACCTTCACCTGCCGCATCACCTCGTCGTAGCCATCCGAGGGGAACAACGCCAACGCGACCACGTACCGGACCATCAGCGCCGCGGGCAGGTCCCGCGTCCGCTTCTCGCGACGACCGGTCTCGGTGACCACCCGGTCGACCAGCGCGTCCGGGAACTGCGCCGCCAGCACCCCCAGCCCGACCCGGTNCACCAACCGGTCCTCGGGCTTCTCCTTCACCTGACCGCGTCTCGGCACCCCTCGAACCTACACGATCAGAACCTAAGTTCCTGGTATTGAGCACGGGCACCATGGTGCCGTGCCTGGAGAATATGAGCAGAACCGTGACACGAGGTCCGGTGCTGAGTAGTGTGGTCGCGAACATCGACACCACCGGGAAAGGTTTTCCCGCCCGGCGAGGAGGCCTAGATGACCGCGCCCGCTCCACCGGCCCCGCGGGTCCGCCGTCCGTGGTACCGCCAGTTGTACGTGTGGGTCCTCGCCGGTATCGCCGCGGGCATCGTCGTGGGTCAGCTCGCCCCGGATTTCGCGGTCCGCCTCCAGCCGCTGGGCACGACCTTCGTCGACGCCATCAAAATGGTCATCGCGCCCATCGTGTTCTGCACCGTCGTCGGTGGCATCGCGCAGGTCGACAACCTGCGCAAGGTGGGCCGCGTCGGCCTGAAGTCCATCGTCTACTTCGAGGCCGTCACCAGCCTCGCGCTCCTGCTCGGCCTGGTCGTGATGAACGTGTTCCGACCCGGCGACGGGGTGCACGCCAACCCTGCCGCCCTCGCCGTCAACGACACCGTCGGCGGCTACATCAAGCAGGGCAGGAGCGAGGGCTGGGGCCACTACCTGTCCGACATCGTGCCGGGCAGCGTGGTCGGCGCCTTCGCCGACGGCGACATCCTGCAGGTGCTGTTCTTCGCGGTGTTGTTCGGGATCGCCCTGAACCTCATCGGGTCCGCCGGCACCGGCATCGCGTCCGGGATCGAGCGGGTCGGTACCGCGATGTTCCAGGTGATGNGGATCATCATGTACGCGGCTCCCGTCGGCGCGTTCGGGGCCATGGCCTTCACCATCGGCAAGTACGGCGTCGACACCCTGACCAGCCTCGGCAAGCTCATCGGTATCTTCTATGGCACCTCGGTGTTCTTCGTCCTCGTCATTCTGGGCGCGATCGCCGCCGCCGTCGGCGTCAACATTCTGCGGCTGCTGCGCTACATCCGCGAGGAACTGTTGATCGTCCTGGGCACCTCCTCCTCGGAGCCGGTGCTTCCCCAGCTCATGCGCAAGCTCGAAGCGCTCGGCGCCCCCCGACAGGTCGTCGGGCTGACCGTGCCCACCGGATACTCGTTCAATCTCGACGGCACCTGCATCTACCTGACCCTCTCCGCCCTTTACCTCGCCCAGGCCGTCGACGCCGACCTGTCGATCGGCCAACAGCTCGCCATCGTCGGTGTGCTCCTGCTGACCTCGAAGGGCGCCGCGGGCGTCACCGGTTCCGGATTCATCGTCCTCGCCGCCACCCTCTCCACGGTCGACACGATTCCGGTGGCCGCCATCATGCTCATCTTCGGCATCGACAAATTCATGTCCGAATGCCGGGCACTGACGAACGTCTGCGGGAACACTCTCGCCACCCTCGTCGTGGCCCGCTGGGAAGGCGTCCTCGACACCGAACGCATGCGCCAGGTCCTCGCCCACGGCTCCACCGAACCGCCCGCCCTCGTCGAACCGCCCACCCTCGTCAAGGCACCTCGAGACGTTGCCGACCGTCCGGGGGCGGGCCACCCATCCGCCGACCCGGATGACGCGGAACTGACGGAGGCGGCCGCGATCCCCGTGCCCCTGACCAGGCAGGAACCCGGGAACTGAGGTAAGCCCGGAGCCCAGCTAGCGCTTGACGGCGACGCCGCCGTAGCCGGCGACCTGGACGTCGGTCAGGTCCGCCGCGCTGCCGTCGGGACGCCAGCGGTGCACGATCTGCACGCCGGGGTCGATCAGGTCCAGGCCGGCGAACAGCCCCTCGACCTCCGCACGGCTCCGTAGCTGCAGCGGGATGCCCTGCCGGTGGTAGGTGTCCATGAGCCGCGACGCGGCGGGGGGATCGAAGTCGGCGGACAGGTGGGTGAGGACGAGGTGGCTGCCGGGCGCCAGGGCATCGAGGAGCCGGCGCAGGATGCCGTGCGGATCGTCGGTGTCCGGGATGAACGGGAAGATCGAGATCAGGGACAGGGCGACCGGGCGGGACAGGTCGAGCGTCTCGCGCAGCTCCGGGGCGTCCAGAATGCGCTCGGTGTCGTGCAGGTCGGCGTCGATGTAGGCGGTCCGCCCCGCCGGGGTGCCGGTGAGCAGGGCCCGGGCGTGGGTCAGGACGATCGGGTCGTTGTCGGCGTAGACGACCCGGGCGTCGGGCGCGATGCTCTGCGCGGCCTCGTGCAGGTTCGGGCTGGTGGGGATGCCCGTACCGATGTCGAGGAACTGACGGATCCCGACCTCGCCGGCCAGGTACCGGGTCGCCCGAATCATGAACTCCCGGTTCTGGCGGGCGGCGATGCGCGCGTTCGGGAACACCGACAGGGCCTGCTCGGCGGCCTCCCGGTCGGCGGGGAAGTTGTCCTTCCCGCCCAGGTAGTAGTCGTACATCCGGGCCGAGTGCGGCTGGTCGGTCTTCAGCGCCACCGGGACGTGCTCGTCCGCGAGGGACTTCCACCACTGCCCGTCCGTCGTGGCCCGGTCCGTCGTGGCCCGGTCCGTCGGCTGCTCGCCAACCGGGTCGGGTAGATCCGCGCTCGACACCACAACCAGCCCCCTCACCTTTTGCGACGATCCCTCCCGAATGATCCTAATGGGCGTCTGTGCGCTGCGTGCCAACGTGGTGCGAAGGAGTGACCGTGTCCGCGAACGCGGTCGCCGCGGCCGCCGGTCACCGCAGCAGGACCGAGGGCGGACGAGCCGTTCGCGGTCGGGTCTGGGGTCGCCGCGGCGGCGACCCCGCGTTGGGACAGGGCGGCGCCGGTGAGGATCACCACCGTGCCGGCCGGCTCGTTCCACGTCAGGCTTTCGCCGAGGAGCAGGACCCCGGCCAGCGTCGACACGACGGGGACGACGTAGGTGACCGTCGCCGCGACCGTCGCGCCCGCGTCCCGGACGAGCCCGTACTGGAGCAGGAACGCCCCACCCGTGCCGAGGACGCCGAGAACCAGCACCGCGAGCAGCGATCGCGTGGGGAAGCGGGTCGGGAGGTCCGAGAAGGCGGCGGTAACGACCACGAGTTCCACAGCCCCGGCGGCAAGCTGACCGGTCGAGAGCGCCAGGCTCGAACACCCCGAACCGGTCAGGAAACGCCGCACGTACACCCAGCCGACGCCCATGCTCGTCGCCGCGGCCAGGGCCAGGGCCATTCCGGTGATGCTCTGTCCCGCCGTACCATCCCAGACGCCGAGCACGACCAGGACGCCGAGAAAGCCGATCAGCAGGCCGGCGAGTTGACGTCGGACGGGCCGCTCACCCGGGAGGGCGACGAGCGAGGCGAGCGTCGTGAACAGCGGCGTGGTCGCGTTGCAGATCCCGGTGAGTGCCGAGGGGATCCGCTGCGCGGCGAAGGCGAACAGGGCGAACGAGGCCGCGTTGAGGAACATCGCCGCCACCGCGAGGTGCGCCCACAGCCCGAGCCCGCGTGGCAGCCGGTCGCGTCTGAGCACGAGGGTGGCGGTGAGGGCGGCCGCCCCGAAGGCGACCCGGCCGAACGCGACCTGCAGGGCGGGAAATCCCTGCGTGCCTACCTTGACGAGGAGAAAGCTGAGTCCCCAGATCGTCGCCAGCAGTCCGAACCGCATCCGCCAGCCGACCCTGGGCAGTGCTCGGCCGGCGACGTGCGAGGACAAGGGCTTTTCGTCGGCCTGGCCACGACTCCCGGCGGCCGGGAGCGACGCCTGCGGGCTATGACGGAATGGTGGCGGCATCGGCCCATCATTGGCGCGCCCCGGCGGAGAGAACAAGGTAAACCTACTAATGAGCACCGCGTAGCATTGCTTATATGTTGAACCTGGAACGATTGCGGGTCCTGTGCCTGGTCGCCAGGTACGGATCGGTCGGCGCAGCCGCGGACATGCTTCATGTCACCACCTCGTCGGTTTCCCAGCAGATCGCGAAGCTGGAGCGGGAGACGGGCACTGACCTGCTGCTCCGCCACGGCAGGGGAGTCCGGCTCACAGCTGCGGCGACCCTGCTGGTGGACCACGCCGAGCGCATCCTGTCGATGATGAGCGAGGCGGAGGCGCACCTTCACGCGCAGCTCGGCAAGGTGGTCGGCACGCTGACTGTCGGCGCGTTCCCGACCGCGGCCCGCGGATTGTTGCCGGCCGCGCTGCGCCTGCTGGGAGAGCGGCATCCCAGCCTTGTTGTCCGGGTCGAGGAGATGGACTTCCAGAGTCCCCTCGTGCGGGTCGGTCGGGGTGAGCTGGACCTGGGCCTGGTGCAGGACTGGGAAAACGCACCGATGACCCTGCCGGACGGACTCCACCGCGCCACGCTCATGGCGGACGTCGCGGAGGTGGCGCTGCCCGCCGACCATCCGCTCGCCGGGCCCGGCCGGGACTGGATCGCCGTCGACGAGGTGCTCGGCGAGCGCTGGATCAGCCGGACCGTGGGTTCCACCTGCCACGACTGGCTTATCCACACGCTGCGGGCCCACGATGCCCAGCCCCGGATCGAGCACACTGTGATCGAGTACTCGACCCAGCTCGCGATGGTCGCCGCGGGCATGGGGCTTGCGATGGTGCCTCGGCTCGGTCAGGGTCCGGTGCCGGCCGGGGTCCGCGTGCTCCCGCTGCGCCCGGTCCTGGGCAGGAGCATCTACGCCGTCTGGCGCGCCGACAACGCGGGTCGCCCGGCGGTGCGGCACGCGGTCGCGGCGCTGCGGGCCGCGGCACAGTCCGCGTGACGGGTCTGGTGGCACCGGGAGGTGAACGGATGTTCCCGTACGACACCGTCTCTTCCTGGATAGCCGTGCCGACGGGGCAATACGGGCATAATGGGTTCTGGTAACTCGGTACGGTATTTTGCCGTACCTGGGTGTTGTCACCAGGTTCCGGGATCGTTACGCTTCCCCTGCGCCGGTTCGAGATGCGCCTTTTCGGGCAGCCGGCTGAATCACGGGGGTTCACTTTCTGCGTCGGTGCGATGGGCCGCCGACCGTTGTGGGCTGTCTCGCGGGACGGGCCCGGCTGGTTGTTCTGTTCTCTTTCGCCGGTCGGATTCTTGCATGGGCCGAGATGCGGCCGTGCGGACAGGAAAGGTGGAAAAATGTCCCTTTACCACACCGAAATCCAGTGGGGCGGTCCGGGCGCGGACTGGCACAAGGACAGCGATCTGCAGATCGTCATCAGCAACCGGAACGGCGTCGTGCCCCAGTCGGGCCGGCCCGCCACCGGGACCCAGGTGTCCTGGTCGGGCCCGCAGGGGAACGGAAGCGTGACCTTCTTCAACGACGGCGTCTCGTTCCAGGGCACGGCCCAGTTCCCGAACGAGGGCCCGGTGGGCTACCGCGGAACGGCCGCATCGTAGGCGGCTCCATGGTGTGACAGCCGGTCGCGGTACGTGTGACCGCGGCCGGTTGCACGCATGTCGTTGTGCCATCGGACCGGCGCTGCTGCCAAGACCGCGGCGCAGGCGCAGGTCACCGCGATCACCTGGGGCACGACCTGAAGACGTTAGGCGGGCGCCGGGTCGGCGTCGACCGCCGGACCCGACGGCCACAGCTCGATCGCCCGCTCCACGGCGCTGCGGATGAGCGTGCCGTCGACGGTCAGCGTGGACTCGGCCAGGCCCCGGGCCGCCAGCGAGGTCGTGAAGGTGACCGGACCGGGCGGCGGCAGCGGTCGCAGCCAGTAGCGCAGCCGGGTCCGGCCCGGGACGCTCGAGGAGCCGCCGAAGGTGAGCGTCGCAACGGGCGTCGGGCCGGTCGCGTCCGGGCCGAGACCCGGGGGCAGCTCGAGGGGCGAATCCGGGCCGGTCGTCTCGGTACCGTCGGCAAAACGTACCCGCAGGGGCACCCGCACCGGGGCCCCGTGCAGCCAACCACGGTTCGGCGACAGCTCGGCCTCGCCGGGATCCCCCCGCCGCAACAGCACCTCGACGGACACCGCGACACCGTCCGCGCAGGCGGCCAGCCCGGCGAGCACGACGACGGTGTCGGCCGTCCGACCGATGACCGCCGTGACCGGGACGACGCCCGGAACCACGTTCTCCGGAGGGCCGTCCGCCCCGGCCTCGGCGGCCCAGGCCTGGAAGGCCGAGAACGGCTCGTCCGCAAAGGAGCTCACCCCCCGAGGATCGCCGATCATCGCGATGGACACGCCGAAATCGGCACGCATCGCCGGAAACCTCGACGCCGCCCGCCCGACGCGTCGACGTTCCCGCGGGCCGGGCCCCGTCGGGGCCCGGCCGGAGGAGAGGATCAGGCCATGACCGAGGACGCCGCACCGCCGCACCCCGCGCCCGCGGGGCCCGTCCAGTCCGAGCCACCCGCCCGGTCCGAGCCGCCTGCCCAGCCAGAGCCGCCTGCCCAGCCAGAGTCGTCCTGGCAGCAGGTGGGGGCGCGCAATCCCGAGTGGCTGCCGTGGGTGCGTGAGCTGCACTCCATCGCCCAGGCCGGGCTCGCCTACTCCCAGGACCCGTACGACCTCGAACGGTTCTCCCAGCTCCGGCGGCTCAGCTACGAGATCGCGGCCCACTGCACCGTCGTCACCGTCGAGGCTGCGGAGGGCCTTTTCGGCGGTGAGGTCGGCTACCAGACGCCGAAGGTCGACGTGCGCGGGGTGCTGTTCGACGGCGACCGGATCCTGCTCGTCCGCGAGAAGGAGGATGGCGGCTGGTCGCTGCCCGGCGGCTGGGCCGACGTCGGCCTCACCCCGGCCGAGGTCGTCGTCAAGGAGATCTTCGAGGAGGCCGGGCTGCGCGCCGAGCCGGAGCGCCTGCTCGCCGTCCTCGACAAGCGCCGCCACGCCCACCCGCCGTACCCGAACGACACCTACAAGATCTTCATCCGATGCCGGGTGGTCGGCGGGAGCCTCGGTGGCGGGCTGGAGACCTCCGAGGTCGGCTGGTTCCCGCGCGACGCCCTGCCGCCGCTGTCCGAGAAGCGCAACACCACCGGCCAGCTAGCCATGATGTTCGGCTACCTGGACGACCCCACCGCCCCGGCCGTCGTCGACTGAGCCGGCTCCGGGTATCCCCGGCATCCGGGTATCCCGGCATCCGGGCTGTACCAGTAGCCGGGAGGCGTCAGGGCGCGGCGCCGAGCGCTGCGGTGAGCCTGGTGGCAAGGTCGTCCATCACCGCCGGCGGCACCCATTCGGCCTCCGGACGGCGCAGGAACGTGAAGACGTCCGGGCCCTGGGCCGCGGCGGGCAGATCCGCGGCGCGCGGCACGACGTGGATGTGCAGATGCTCGAACCCGGCGGCTTCCGAGAACGCGGCCACGTAGGTCTTCACGCAGCCGGTCACCTCGACCAGCGCCCGGCTCAGCCGCCAGGTCAGGACCCCGAGCTCGGCGGCCTCGGCCTCGGTGAGCTCCGCCGGGGAGGTGACGTGCCGCCGGCTGACCAGGACCAGCCACCCCGGCAGCGCCGTGCGGATCGCGTGCGCCGCCCGCCAGCCCGTCCCGATCAGCACCCGCTCCCGCGGCGGCAGCCCGGCCAGCGCCGCGTTGCCCGCACACGAATAGCAGTCATTCTCTCCCACGGCCGACGCCACGCTGATGCCCATCGCCGCCCCGCCTTCCCAGCGAAGAATGCTTCACGCCTCGCCTGATGATGCGTTTCGATCCGCGTATTCAGCATCGAACACCCAGGTATCGCATGCGCCTCCACGTGCAGGTCCTGCCACGCACCGCCACAACGATGCGACGCGGAAGGAGGTTGTTGCCGGTCCCCACAGGATAAGATCATGCGCCTGGCGGGGATCGATGAACGCGCACAGGCTCAGGTGCTGGTCGATCGACTGCTCGAGCAGCCGGATGATGCTGCCGACCGGGTCGTTGCGGTCCTGCATGCGCATGCAGCCGCGCTCGCCTGGGTGCGGGACTCTGTGGGCCTCTACCCGGCGTCCCCGGAGATCGCGGCTGTGCTCAATGATCTTGCCGGGCAACTGCGCGACGTGGGCGACGAGCGTGATCCGGTCGCCGTTCTCGGTCAGGCTGCTGTTGATGCGCCCGCTGCGTACCGGGCCGCCGCAGCCGCGTGAGCGGCTACATCCTCGGTGCTCTTATCCGGCGGTCGGCGCACAGCGACAGCAAGGGGCGGACGTTGAGTAGGAACGGGCGGCGTCAGGCGGTGAACAGGCTGCTGGCCCAGAAGTCCTTGGGGTCGCGGACGCCGGGCGGGATCGCGAACACGGCGCTGCTGGTGTGGACGATGTACTCGTTGAGCGCGTCCGACGCGGCGAGCCGGCGCTGGATCGGGAGGAACCCGGTGCGGGGGTCGCGCTGGAAGGCGATGAAGAACAGGCCCGCGTCGAGCTGCCCGGTCTCCTGGTTGACGCCGTCGGTGTAGGAGTAGCCGCGGCGCAGGATCGTCGCGCCGCCGTTGGTCGACGCGGCCGCGAGCCGGATGTGGGCGTCCGCGGGGATGACCGGCTCGCCGTCGGCCCCCTTGGCGGTCAGCGGGACCGGGTCGAACTCCTCGGCCGCGCCCAGCGGCGCGCCGCTCGCCTTCGTCCGCCCGAACACCTGCTCCTGGTCCAGGAGGAAGTCGCGGTCCCAGGACTCCAGCAGCATCCGGATGCGGCGGGTGACGACGTAGGTGCCGCCGCGCATCCACGCCTGGTCGCCGTCCGCGCCGACCCAGACATGCTTGTCCAGCGACGCGGTGTCCTCGCGCTTGACGTTGTTCGTGCCGTCCTTGAAGCCCATCAGGTTCCGCGGCGTGTCCTGGCCGCTGCTGGTCGTGCTGGTCCGGCCGAAGCCGAGCTGGAACCAGCGCAGCACGGCGGTGCCCTGGGCGAGGCGGCGCAGGTTGCGCACGGCGTGGAAGGCGACCTGCGGGTCGTCGGCGCAGGCCTGGACGCACAGGTCGCCGCGGCTGCGTAGCGGGTCGAGGTTGTCGCCGGGCAGCGGCGGGATGTCGGCGAGCGCCGCGGGCCTGCGCCCGGCCAGGCCGAAGCGTCCGTCGAACAGGCTCGGCCCGACTCCGAAGGTGATGGTCAGGTTGCCGGCGGTCAGCCCGATCGCCTCGCCGGTGTCCCGCGGCGGCGAGTGCGGCGCGGCGGCGTCGTCGGCGACGGCCTGCCCGGCGGCCATCCGGGCGGCGGCCGCGGTCCATCCGACGAGCAGCTCGCGTAGCTGGTCCCGGCTCACCCCGGCGGAGACGTCGAAGGCGGCGAAGGCGAGCCGGTCCTGGGCGTCGGTGGTGATCCCGGCCTGCTGCGCGCCGTGGAACGGCACGACGCCCCGGGGCGCTGCGGCGGTCGCGGACGACGAGTCGTCCGAACAGCCCGCGGCGGTGGCCGCGACCACGCCTGCCCCGGCAAGGCCCGCGGCGCCGAACAGCGCCCGCCGGCGCGACAACGCGACTTGCTCGGCCATGTCGATACCCCTTCTCCCGTGGGTCAGGGGGTTCTCCCACGGGCCGAGGGGTCAGGCTTCCGCCCGCCCCTCGACCCCTCTGACCTGGTCGTTCGCGGTGCACGGCCGCCCGCGCACCGCCCTGCCTGTTCTGCGGCCCGGCTCTCGCCGGGGCGCGGCCTAGCTGACGACGACGCCGGCGACCTGGGACAGCGGCTCGGCCAGCGCGTCGACCGCCTGGGACAGTCCGCGGCGCTGGTCCTGCGTCACCTTGTCGTAGCTGACGTAGCCGGTGCCCTCCTTGTACGGGGCCAGCGCCTTGTCCATCGCGGTGAAGCGGGTGCGCACGGTGCTGGCGAGCTTCGGGTCGAGCGACTTCAGCGCCGGCTCCAGCAGCGTGAACGCCTTGTTCGCACCCTCGACGTTGCCCTGGATGTCGACGAGGTCGAGCTTGCTGTACCGCTCCTCCTCGCCGGTGATCTTCGTCTTGCCGACCTCGTCGAGCAGCGTGGTGGCGCCGTTGGCGATCTGCGCCGGCTGGAAGGTCGTCTTCGCCACGAGCGTGTTGAGCTTGCCGACGTCGGTGTTGAGCTTGTCGGCGATCGGCCCGGTGCCCGCCAGCGAACGGTCGGCGAAGATCGCCTTCTCCAGTCGGTGGAAGCCGGTCCAGCTCGCGGCGTCGGGGGCGTCGTCGATGCGCGCGTCGATCGCGGGGTCGAGGTCCCCGAACGATTCGGCGACCGGCTCGATCCGCTCGTAGGCCAGCCGCGGCGCGGCGTAGAGCGTGGCCGCCCGGTCGAGGTCGCCGGCCTTCACCGCGGTCACGAGCGCACCGGTCGAGGTGACCAGGTCCGCGACCTGCTGGCGGACGTAGGTGGCGTAGCCGGTGGTCGCGGTGGTCAGCGCCGTGGTGACCTCGGCGCTGTGGGTCGCGGCGGGGGCCGAGCCGGCGGCCTGGGTGACGGTGAAGTCGACCTTCTCCGTGTCCGCGCCGGGGCAGTAGAGCTGGTACTTGCCGGCCTTCACATTCAGCGAGAACGTCCCGGACAGGCCGGGGGTGATGTTCTCCTTCTCGCCGATGATGGTGTCGCCGTCGACCAGCTCGGCCTCGGTGACGGCATCCGCGCCCTTGTTGACCACCTTGAATATGGTCGGGCCCGACGGAATCGTCGACACGTCCGGCGTACACGCCTTCGAGGTGATCGTGACGTTGACCGTCTGTTTCGCCCCGGCGGCGGCGCCCGAGCCCCCGGAACTGCCCGAGTCACTTCCTCCGCAGGCGACGGCGCCCGTCGCGATCACAACGGCGATGGCGCTATACGCGACAGGTGCGCGGCGCACGTGTGCCCCCACTCTTCTCTCTTCCGGATCAGTGAAATGGATATGCATGGCGACTGGTCCCATGTGACGGCAGGGACCTGACCGGCGGCCCGGGGGCGGTCACTGGGCCGCGGGCGCCGGGTCGGTGGCCGGCGCGCCCGTGGCGTCCCGCTCCGCGGTGGTCGTGGGCCGAGGGGCGGCGGGCGGGCGGCGACGGGCCGGCCAGGCGACGTACGCGGTCAGCGGCACCAGGTACACGAGCCAGGCGATGACCTCGGCGACCACGGGTCGGGGCTGCAACCCCAGCACTCCGGTCAGCACGCTCGCCAGCGGCGTACCCGGTCGGACCAGCCACGACAGGTCGAACGTCCGCTGCTGGCCGATGTTGAGCCAGCCCGCCTCGTGCGCGGTATGCGCCGCGGTCGCCAGCAGGCCGGCCGCGATCAGCACGAGGACGAGGCCCGTCACGCGGAAGAAACGCGCCAGGTTGACGTGCACGCCGCCGCGGTAGATGCCGAAGCCGACCGCCACGGACACCAGCACGCCGAGCAGCGCGCCCCCGCCGGCGGTGCCCGGCGAGCTGCTCGCGTTGAACGCCGCGATGAGGAACACGGCCGTCTCGAATCCCTCGCGCAGCACGGCCAGGAAGGCCATGAACACCAGCGCCCGGGTCGAGCCGGTCTCCAGCGCCGACGCCGTGGCCGACTCCAGCGACCCCCGCAGGTCGCGGGAGTGACGCCGCATCCAGACCACCATGTAGGTCACCATGGCCACCGCGATGAGTCCGATGACCGTTTCGAGCCCCTCCTGCTTGCGCTGGGGCAGCTCGCGGTCCAGGACGTGCAGCGCGATGCCGATGCCCAGGCAGAGCAGCACCGCGAGCGAGACGCCGAGCCACACCTGGCGCAGGGCGTCCCGGCGGTCCCGCTGCCGGAGGAAGGCCGCGACGATGCCGACGATCAGCGACGCCTCAAGGCCCTCCCGAAGGCCGATCACAAACGTGGGAAGCAAACCCTGCCTCCGTCTCTGTTCGCCCGCGACTTCCCGGCCTTGCGGATGTGCGGCCCGTCACCTGCGGTTAACCTCAGCTAAGTTAGGGCAACCTAACGGCGTTGGCAAGAGAACCGTGACGGACGGGGCGGGCCGGGGCATCGCGGCCGCCGGGTGGGCCCGCCGCGCCCGCCACCTGCCCGAACGACGGTCACGCCCCGCCGCGGGCGTCGCCGGTCCGCCACCAGCCGACCACTCCGCCGGGCGAGGTGGGGTCGCCCGTCCACCCTGCGCGTCAGGCAGTCACCAATGGTGTGCGGATGAACCGTCACGGTGGCTTTTCGGGCCGCTTTCCGGCTCCGCGGTTGCTCGGGCGGACGGATCCTGCGCGTTCGCCGGAAAAGTGACTCGTTCCCGAGCAACCTTCACTAACCCGACCGAAAAAGGGGAAATGGCGACTGATCGGTCGGGATGACAGGAATCACACCGCTCCGGCGGCCGGTGCCCAGCGACGGGGCTGCCCGTTACTCACGGTGGTCGACCTGGAGGCGTGCGGGGTCTCTACGGTGGCCGAACGGTTGCGGCCGCATCGGTCTGCGACCGGGGGCGATGTCGACGGTCGGCCGGGACGGTCCCGGATGTCCCTGCTGTGCAGCTTCGTGCGTGCATCCGCATCTACGGATCAAGATGCGTTCTGGCACACGTAGATGCGTTTATTTTTAGCAGAATGCTCCGCTTTTGCGGATCCGTAATCTTCGTTTTCGGGTGGGGTGTGAGGATCCTGGGCGGACTGCGCCGTTCATCGCGGTCCGGTCGGAAGGTGGCATCCTTCCGTATCGTCGACACTGCCCGCCTTAGTTGGCACAACAGCTCGTCCCGGATGCTCGGGTCGCCGCAGATGTCAACGAAATGAACGCGGGATCTCGTGGATTATGCTCGCCTGGAAGTTCATGCTTCCGGCGCGTGGTCTTCCCCGAGGTCGCCGCGAATCGCTGGCGAGGCCGGCCATTTCGTGGTCGGGTATCGGTGATGCGGCTGCGCAGGCGGTCCGCTTCGTGGCTGCCGGCCTGATCGTCAGTCCTGCGCCAGATGGGGACGGACATGAATGAAGATCGTGAGAGTTCCAGTATGACGGACGGAAGCGGATCTTATAACGGAGCGCATTTCGTCGGACGCGAACAGCGCTCGCCGGAGGGGGCGGCAGACTATGTGGTGGACGGTGGAGTGCCCACCGTGACCCGATCGGCCTCCAGTGGCGAGATCCCGCCGATGGCGCGGCCCTATGTAGCCGCCGGCGCCCTGTTCTTCGACGACGACGGCCGAGTCATGCTCGTCGAGCCGTCCTACAAGCCCGGGTGGGACATTCCGGGCGGTTTTGTCGAGCCCGGAGAATCTCCGTACTCCGCCTGCGTGCGTGAGGTGGAGGAGGAACTCGGCATCACCCCGCCGATCGGCGAGCTCCTCGCGGTCGACTGGGCCCCGCGTCCCAAGGACGGCTGGCTGGAGGGGGAGATGCTGCTGTTCGTCTTCGACGGCGGCCTGCTGCCCGCCGCCTGGCGCGAGCGCATCCGGCTCGACATGGATGAGCTCGTCAACTTCGCCTTCGTGCCGGTGGACGAGGTCGACCGGCTGCTCCCGCCGTTGCACGCCCGCCGGGTCGCCGCGGCCGCCCGCCTGCGGCGCACCCCGCACCGGGCCGGCTACCTGGAGCACGGCGAGCAGATTCCCGTCCAGACCCTGGCGCGTGGGACGGCTGGGCGTAGCGCGGTGCGCCGTCCTCCCGACCCCGCGCCCGGTCCCGAGCTCGCCGACTGGCCGGCCGATCTCGGTGCGCTGTCCGTCAACACCCGGGAGAGCCACGGCTGACCGATCCGTGGGCTCGGCCCGATCCGTGGGCTCGGCCCGCTCTGCGCCCGCGGCGAGTCGGGGTCGGCGGCGAGTCAGGCTGGGTCGATGGCCAACTCGGCAAACGACGCGACGCAGTGATGAGTGCCGGCGACGTGGTGCGGCTCGCCGGGCCGCAGGACAGCGACGGTGGCGAACCCGGCGGCCCCCGCGGCGTCGAGTTCGGCGGACACGTCGGACAGGAACACCGCGCGCGGCGGCGTCACGGCGAGCTCGGCGGCGATCCGGCGGTAGGCGGCCGGATCGCGTTTGGGCCCGGCGCTGTCGATGTCGAAGTATCCGTCGAACAGGCTGGTCAGATCGCCCGCCGGGGTCGCGGCGAACCAGGCCCGCTGGGCGCGGGCCGAACCCGACGAAAACACCGCCAGCCGGACCCCCGCCGCGTGCCAGCGCCGCAACGCGGGGGCGACATCGTCGAACAGCTCACCGTCGAGCTCCCCGGCCGCGAAACCCGCTGCCCAGATCAGCCCCTGCAGCGCCTTCAACGGCGCCACCTTGCGGTCATCGTCGCTCCACCGGGCGAGCGCGGCGACGACCCGCTCCACCGGCGCGTCGGCCTCACCGAGCAGCGACCGTGCCTCGGTGACGATCCGGCGCACCTCGGGATCATCACCGTGCTCGCGGACCCACGGCCCCAGCCGCGCCCGGGCATACGGAAACAGGGTGCCCAGCACGGCGGCGGTGGGACTGGTCGTCCCCTCGATGTCGAGCAGGGCGAGCCCGGCGCTCAGGCGCGGCGGGTTCACGAGGCTGCGGCCGGCCCTTCGGTGGCCGGCGCTCCGGTGGCCGGCGCTTCCGCCGCCGGCTGGGCGGCGCTCGCGGCCCGCCGGGCGAGGGCGTCGAAATCAGGAATCCGGGTGGCGATGTCGCTGCCGGTGAACGCGCCGACCCAGCCGTCCTCGGCGCGGAAGAACCGGACGGCGGCGAAATCCGGATCGACGCCCATGTCGAACCAGTGGGTCGTGCCCTTCGGCACGCTGATCAGATCGCCGGCCTCGCAGCGCACCGCCTGCACCCGATCGTCGACGTGTAGGTAGAACACGCCGCTGCCGGCGGCGAAGAACCGGATCTCGTCGTCGTCGTGGGTGTGCTCGGCGAGAAAACGCTCCCGCGCGGCGGCCGCCACCTCGCGCCAGTCGGCCGCCGCGGTCGGGTGCAGGGCGGCGACGTCGACGAGGACGAATCCCTCGGCGGCGGTCAGCGTGTCAATCCGCGAGCGGTAGGCGGCGAGGATTTCCTCGGTTCCGGCGCCGGCCGGCAGCCCGGGGGCCAACGGCCACCGCTCGAAACGCACGGATATTCCGGTCAATACCGCCGCGATCCGCGCGGGATCGGCGGTTTCTTCGAGAAGGCGCGGCCGGGTATCGGCCGTCCACGTCGTGAGATAGGTCATCGCCCGTCAATGTTCCGCCGGGCCGGGATGCGGGTCAAGGCCGGTGTCCGGTGCCGCCGACCGGGTGTATCCCGGTCGTTTCGCCGGGCGCGACCCACGGTCATCGGTTACGGTCCGATCATGGTAGATGCCGGCGACCCCGAGCCGCGGCCGCTGGTCTGGACGGGCACCTCGCTGCGCCTGCTCGACCAGACCGCGTTGCCCGAGACGCTGGTCCACCTGGAGGTGGACGACCCGGACGAGCTGGTCGCCGCGATCCGCCGGCTGGCCGTGCGCGGGGCACCCGCGCTCGGGGTCGCCGGGGCGTTCGGCGTCGTGCTCGCGCTGCGTAACGCCGAGCGTGACGGCTGGGCACCCGGGCGGCTCGACGCGGCGCTGCGCCGTTTGCGGGCCGCCCGGCCGACCGCGCTGGCGCTCGCCGCCGGCGTCGACGCGGCCGCCCGGCGCATCCCCGACGGCCTGCCGGCGGTGCTGGCGGTGGCCGAGCGGCTGGCCGCCGAGGACGAGGCCGCCAACCGGGCGATCGGTCGGCACGGCGCCGACGGCGTGCTCGCCCGCACGACCCGGCGCCCCCTGCGGGTGCTGACGCACTGCAACACCGGCTCGCTCGCCACCGCCGGATGGGGGACCGCGCTCGGCGTCATCCGCGAGCTGCACGCCCGCGGCGCCGTCGAGGTCGTCCACGTCGACGAGACGCGGCCGCTGCTGCAGGGCAGCCGGTTGACCGCCTGGGAGCTCGCCCGGGCCGGCATCGACTGCCGGATCCAGGCCGACGGCGCCGCCGCGGGCGCGATCCTGCGCGGCCTCGTCGACGTCGCGCTGGTCGGCGCGGACCGGATCGCCGCCAACGGGGACGTCGCGAACAAGGTCGGCACGGTCGGGATCGCGCTCGCCTGCGCCTACGCGGACATCCCGTTCGTCGTCGCCGCGTCGCGCTCGACGATCGACCCGGACACCCCGTCGGGGACGGACATCCCGATCGAGGAGCGCGACGGCGCGGAGGTACTCACGCTGGCCGGCCACCCGATCGCGCCGCCGGGCGTCCGCGGCTTCAATCCCGCGTTCGACGTCACCCCCGCCCACCTGGTCAGCCTCCTCGTCACCGAGGACGGCGCGAGGCCCGGCGGCCCGCTCCCCACGGTCACCTGACCGTCCGCTCCGCCGGATGGTCTCGGCGTCACCCGACCGTCCGCTCCGCGCTGCGCACGGCCCACTCGCACAGCCACTCCACCGCTTCGGCCCGGTGCCGGGCGGCGACCAGGTCGGTGCCCCAGACGTACATCCCGTGCCGGGCGACGAGGACCGCGGGCGTCGCCGGGTCCCACGCCGCGCTCACCCGCCCGGCGAGCACGGTCATGTCCTGGCTGTTCGCGACGACCGGCAGCCGGACCGGATCGCCGTCGGCGGCGCGGCCGAGCGCCTTGAGCATCTCGTGGTCGCGCAGGGTCAGCCCGGCCGGGAACCGGTCGGCGGCCAGCACCGAGGCGACCGTGTGCAGGTGGACGACCGCACCGGCCCCGGTCAGCGCGATCAGCCGGGCATGCAGGACGGCCTCCGCCGACGGCCGCCGCAGCGGGCCGCCCGCCGCTCGCGACCTGCCCGCACCCGGCGGCTGCGCCAGCTCGGTCGGCACCCCGCTGGTCGGCGCCCCGCTGGTCGGCAGCCGTCCCGTCGGTACCCCGGCGCCGTCCAGCTCGACGACGTCGGTCGCGGCGAGGGCACCCTTGTCCAGGCCGCTCGCGGTGACGAGGATCCGCACGGGATCCGTCCCGACGACCACCGAGAGGTTGCCGGAGGTCGCCCGCATCCAGCCGAGCCGCGCGTAGCGCGCCGCCTCCCCGGCGAGCGCGGCGCCCGGTTCGAGCCCACCGCCGCCGTTGCCGCCGTCATCCCTGAAGCTGTCGTCGCCGGGCGCCGCCGGTGCCGTGGCCATGCCCATGGCGCGAGTATGGGCGCGCGGCGGGCCCATCGCGGCACATCCGGCCCGGCCACCGATGGCTCACACATGATCATCTGGCGGGGTTGAGGACCCTGTGAAACGATTCATGCGCTTGGAGTAACTAGGTGGACGTGTCCTCCGGCCGCGGCCGGGGCGGTCCCGGCGGCGGAGGGGGTGCCGTGTGCGCAGGTATCTGGTCGAAGGTCTCGGAACGTTCGTGCTGGTCCTCGGCGGGGTGGGGACGGCCGTGCTGGCCCGCGACGCCGTGGGCGTGCTCGGGGTCGCGCTGGCGTTCGGGCTTGCGCTGCTCGTGTTGGTGTACGTGATCGGGCCGATCTCCGGCTGCCACGTGAACCCGGCGGTGACCCTCGGGCTGCTGCTGTGCCGGAAGATCGAGCCGAGGCACGCGCTCGGCTACGTGGCGGCGCAGTGCGTGGGCGCGATCGTCGCCGCGGGCACGGTCTGGCTGCTCGCCGACGCGGGGCCGTTCGGGTACTCGCCCGGCCTGCAGGGGCTCGGCGCCAACGGCTACGGCGTGCACTCGCCGGGCGGCTACGGTCTCGGCGGCGTCTTCCTCGTCGAGATCCTGCTCACCGCGCTGCTGGTGTTCACGGTGCTCGGCGCGACCGACGTCCGGGCCCCGTTCGGCTTCGCGGGACTCGCGATCGGGCTGGTCCTCGTCCTGTGCAACCTGATCAGTATCCCGCTCGACGGCACCTCGGTGAACCCGGCCCGCTCGCTGGGTCCGGCCGTCTTCGTCGGGGGCTGGGCGCTCGGGCAGTTGTGGTTGTTCATCGTGGCGCCGGCGATCGGCGCCGCCCTCGCCGCGGCCTCCTACCTCGGCCTGCGCCCGGGATCGCAGGTCAGCGCGTCCACCGCCGAGGCCGAGCTGCCGCAGGAGTCGCTGAGCCGGATCGCCCGGGAGACCGCCCGGCTCATCCGCGGCGGCGTCGAGTAGACCAGATCGGCGAGGGCTCAGCCCTGGGCGGCGTCGGCGAGCGCGTCGGCGGTCGCCTCGATGAGCTCGTCGGCGATGAGCCCGACGGTGACGCGCAGGTGGTCGCCGTCCAGCGGGGCCGCCTCGAACGGTGTGCCGGGCGCGGCCCCGATGCCGCGGGCGGCGAGCGCGACCAGGGCGACCTGTTCGTCGGCGACGTCGACCCACAGGTTGATGCCGTCCGCGCCGACCGCGCGGACCCCGCGCGCGGCGAGCGCGGCGAGCATCCGTTCCCGGCGCGCGGTGTAGCGGGCGCGGGCGGCGGCGAGCGTCCGCTCGGTCGCCGGGTCCGCCAACAGCTCGGCGAGGACGGCCTGCAGCAGCCGGCTCGACCACCCCGGGCCGAGCAGGCGGCGGGTGGCCACCGCCTCGACGGTGGCGGCGACCCCGCCGACGGCGGCCAGGCGCAGGTCCGGGCCGTGGCTCTTGGAGAAGCTGCGGATGTGCACGCAGGATGCCGGCAGATGGCGGCCGAGGCTCACCGGCGCCGCGAGGGCCACGTCGCCGGCGTGGTCGTCCTCGATCACGGTCACCCCGGTGCCGGCGAGCAGCTCGGCGAGTTCGCGGGCGCGGTGCTCGGTCATGCTCACCCCGGTCGGGTTCTGCGCCCGCGGTTGCAGGTACAGCGCGACCGGGCGGGTGGTCAGGGCCTCGCGCACCGCGTCGGGACGCACCCCGGCGGCGTCCGACGGAAGCGCGACGACCTCCGCTCCGACCAGTTCCAGCAGGTCGAGCAGCGGCGGGAAGCAGGGGTTCTCCACCAGCACCCGGCTGCCGTAGCCGACGAGCGAGCCGGTCACCCGGTCGAGGGCGTCCATGGCCCCGTCGACCACCGTGATCGCCTCGGGAGAGAACGGCCAGCGGGCCCGTAGTGCCTTCTCCAGTTCGGGCAGCACGGGGTCGTCGAGGTAGCTGGTGGTCAGGTTGCCGCGGGCGATCCGGGCCAGCGCGGGGGCGAGGTCGGGCAGCAGCGCCGGGTCGGGCGTTCCGGTGGAGTAGTCCCGCCCGATCCGGCCGGGACTGCGGGTCACCCGCCGGTAGCGCCGCGCCCCGCCGACGGTGGGCGCGGCGCTCTCCAGCACGAAGGTCCCGGCCCGCCCGCGCGGCACGATGACCCCGGCGCGCGCCAGCGTGCGCCAGGCCTGGCTCACCGTGGTCGGGCTCGTCCCGAGGATCGCAGCCAGTTCCCGCACGGTGGGCAGCCGGGCCCCGCCGGGCAGGCTCCCCGCGGAGACCAGCCGGCTCACCGCCCCGGCGATGCCCCGCGCGGAGCGGTCGTCCACCGCGGCGGCGATCAGTTCGAGCATGGCGTTCGTCCCCTGCCTGTAACAAATGGTAACAACAGGACGATTGTCCGGGTTGAAGTGTGACAGTAGTCTGCGGTCAAGCAAAACCGATCCTCCGGCGTGCGCGGACCGGCGGCGGGGTAAGGCGAATGGCGCCGGACCGGCCCGCGGCGGTGCGCCGAACCGGTGCACGGCGGATCTGACACGACAAATTTCTACGGCAGACCGTCGGGCGAACACGCAGCGGCCCGGCCGGCCGGCGACAGGGGTGGTGCAGGCATGTCCAGGGTGATTCGAGCCGCTCTCGTCCAGGCCCGCTGGACCGGCGACAAGGAAACGATGATCAAGGCGCACGAGGAGTACGCCCGCTCCGCCGCCGCCGCCGGGGCGAAGGCGATCTGTTTCCAGGAGCTGTTCTACGGCCCGTACTTCTGCCAGGTGCAGGACCCCGCCTACTACGCCTACGCCGAGTCGATTCCCGGGCCGACGACCGAGCGTTTCCAGGCGTTGGCCGCGGAGCTCGGCCTGGTCATGGTGCTGCCGATGTACGAGCAGGAGCAGCCCGGCGTGCTGTACAACACCGCGGCCGTCCTCGACGCCGACGGCCGCTATCTCGGCAAGTACCGCAAGACCCACATTCCACACGTGACCGGGTTCTGGGAGAAGTTCTACTTCCGGCCGGGAAACCTGGGATTCCCGGTCTTCGACACCGCGATCGGGCGGGTCGGCGTCTACATCTGCTACGACCGGCACTTCCCCGAGGGCTGGCGGGCGCTCGGCCTCAACGGCGCCGAGATCGTGTTCAACCCATCGGCGACGTCGCGTGGCCTGTCGAACTATCTGTGGAAACTGGAGCAGCCGGCCGCGGCGGTCGCCAACGAGTACTTCATCGGCGCCATCAACCGGGTCGGGATCGAGGACCTCGGCGACGACGACTTCTACGGCACGTCCTATTTCGTCGACCCCGAGGGCGCGTTCGTCGACGGCACCGGCGACGCGCACGAGCCCGAGCTGATGGTCCGCGACCTCGACCTGGACCTGCTGGCCGAGGTGCGCAACCGCTGGGCCTTCTACCGGGACCGCCGGCCGGACGCCTACGGCGACCTCACCGCCCCCTGACCCCACCCCGCCGCAAGGAGGGATCTGACGCATGAGAACGCTCATCACGGGTGGGACGCTGGTCGGACCGCTCGGCGCGGCCCCGACGGACGTGCTCGTCGACGGCGAGACGGTGGCCGCCCTGCTCGCCCCGCCGGCCGCGCTCGATGCGTCCGCCCGGGGTGCGGCCGGCGGCGGGCCGGCGGCGAGCGGCGTGGGCCGCCCGGCGGTCGACGCCGACCGGGTCATCGACGCCACCGGCAAGTACGTCATCCCGGGCGGGGTCGACGTGCACACCCACATGGAGCTGCCCTTCGGCGGCACCGCGGCCTCCGACACGTTCGCCACCGGCTCGGCCGCCGCGGCCTGGGGCGGCACGACCACGATCGTCGACTTCGCCGTGCAGCGCACCGGCGAGGTCGTCGAGGAGGGCCTGGCCGCCTGGCACGCCAAGGCCGAGGGGCAGTGCGCGATCGACTACGGCTTCCACATGATCATGGGTGGGGTCGACGAGGCCGCGCTCAAGGCGATGGACTCCCTCGTCGCCCACGAGGGCGTCACCAGCTTCAAGCTGTTCATGGCCTACCCCGGCGTGTTCTTCAGCGACGACGGCCAGATCCTGCGGGCGATGCAGCGCGCCGCCGACTCCGGCGCCACGATCATGATGCACGCGGAGAACGGCCTGGCCATCGACGTCCTCGTCGCGCAGGCGCTGGCCCGCGGCGACACCGACCCGATCCACCACGGCCTGACCAGACCGTCGGCGCTGGAGGGCGAGGCCACCCACCGGGCGTCCGTGCTCGCCCAGGTCGCCGGCAACCCCCCGCTGTACTTCGTGCACCTGTCCGCCTCCGAGGCCCTCGGGGTGGTCAGCGCCGCCCGGGCCGCCGGGCGCAACGTGTTCGCCGAGACCTGCCCGCAGTACCTGTACCTGAGCCTGGAGGAGCACCTGGGCGCCCCCGGCTTCGAGGGCGCCAAGTACGTCGCCTCTCCGCCGCTGCGCACGAACACCGCCCCGCACGCCGACGACCTCTGGCGGGGGCTGCGCACCGACGACCTCGCCGTCGTCTCCACCGACCACTGCCCGTTCTGCCTCAAGGAGCAGAAGGAGCTCGGCCGCGGCGACTTCTCGAAGATCCCGAACGGGATCGGGACCGTCGAGCACCGCATCGACCTGATCTACCAGGGCGTCGTCACCGGGAAGATCTCACTGCAGCGCTGGGTCGAGACCTGCGCGACCACCCCGGCGCGGATGTTCGGCCTTTACCCGCGCAAGGGCGTCATCGCCCCCGGCTCGGACGCGGACATCGTCGTCTACGACCCGAACGCGACGACGACGATCAGCGCCGCCACCCACCACATGAACCTCGACCACTCGGCCTGGGAGGGCTTCGAGATCGCCGGGAAGGTCGACACGGTGCTCTCCCGCGGGTCCGTCGTCGTCTCCGGCGGGCAGTTCAGCGGCCGTGCCGGCCACGGCCGCTACGTGCCCCGCGGCCTGTCCCAGTACCTGCGCTGACCTGCGCTGACCTGCGCTGACCTGCGTTGACCTGCGTTGACACGGAAGAGGAGGTGCGGCGATGCGGACGATCGGCCATCTCATCGGCGGGGCCGAGGCGGCGGACGCCGCCGGTCGCTACGCGCCAGTGTGGAACCCGGCGACCGGCGAGCAGCAGGCCCGCGTCGCGCTCGCCTCGGCGCAGGAGGTGCGCGCCGCGGTCGGCGTCGCCCGCGCGGCGGCCCCGGGCTGGCGGGCGACGCCGCTCGGCCGCCGGGCCGAGGTGATGTTCCGCTTCCGCGACCTGCTCGACGCCGGCCGCAAGGAGGTCGCCCGGCTGCTGACCGCCGAGCATGGCAAGACCCTCGACGACGCGCTCGGCGAGATCGCCCGCGGCCTGGAGAACGTCGAGTTCGCCTGCGGCGCCCCGCACCTGCTGCGCGGCGGCTACTCGGAGGAGGTCTCCGCCGGCGTCGACGTCCACGAGGTGCGCCAGCCGCTCGGCGTCGTCGCCGGCATCACCCCGTTCAACTTCCCGGCGATGGTGCCGCTGTGGATGCTCGCGAACGCGCTGGTCTGCGGCAACGCGTTCGTGCTCAAGCCCAGCGAGCGCGACCCGTCCCCGGCGCTGTTCCTCGCCGAGCTGCTGGGGCGCGCCGGGCTGCCCGACGGCGTGCTCAACGTGGTGCAGGGCGACAAGGTCGCCGTCGACGCGCTGCTCGACCATCCCGACGTCGCCGCGGTGAGTTTCGTCGGCTCGACCCCGATCGCCCGCTACGTCTACGAACGCGCCACCGCCGCCGGCAAGCGGGTGCAGGCCCTCGGCGGGGCGAAGAACCACATGGTCGTCCTGCCCGACGCGGAGATCGCCGCGGCGGCGGACGCCGCGGTCTCCGCCGCCTACGGCTCGGCCGGCGAGCGTTGCATGGCGGTGTCGGTGGTCGTGGCGGTCGGGGAGGCCGCCGACCCGCTGGTCGAGGCGATCGCCGCGCGGGTGCGCGGCATCCGGGTGGGACCCGGGTATGACGCGGCCAGCGAGATGGGGCCGCTGATCACCGCGGCGCACCGGGACCGGGTCGCCGCCTACCTCGACACCGCCACCGCCCAGGGGGCGAGCGTCGTCGTCGACGGCCGCACCGACCCCGCCACCAGCGGCCCCGGCTTCTTCCTCGGCGCGAGCCTCGTCGACCACGTGCGGCCGACCAGTGCCGTCTACACCGACGAGATCTTCGGGCCGGTGCTCGCCGTCGTGCGGGTCGCCACCTACGACGAGGCACTGCGGCTGATCGAGGACAACCCGTACGGCAACGGCGCGGCGATCTTCACCCGCGACGGCGGGGCCGCCCGGCGGTTCACCGCCGAGGTGCAGGCGGGGATGGTCGGCGTCAACGTGCCGATCCCGGTGCCGGTCGCCTACTACAGCTTCGGCGGCTGGAAGGGTTCGCTGTTCGGCGATCTGCACATGTACGGCCCGGACGGGATCCGCTTCTACACCCGGACCAAGGTCGTCACCTCCCGCTGGCCCGACCCGGCGACGAGCTCGGTCGACCTCGGCTTCCCCCGGACGCGGTGACGCGGTGGACGTCGGAGTGGTGCTGCAGACGAACCCGCCCGCCTCCCGGGTGATCGACCTCGCCCGGCAGGCGGAGAACCTGGGCTTCAGCCACGTCTGGACCTTCGACTCCCACCTGCTGTGGGAGGAGCCGTTCGTCATCTACAGCCAGATCCTCGCCGCGACCCGCAAGGTGCTGGTCGGGCCGATGGTGACCAACCCGGCGACCCGCGACTGGACGGTCACGGCGTCGCTGTTCGCCACCCTCAACGAGATGTTCGGCAACCGGACGATCTGCGGGATCGGCCGGGGCGACTCGGCGGTGCGGGTCCTCAACGGCAAGCCCACGTCCCTGGCCACCCTGCGGGAGTGCATCGAGGTCGTGCGCGAGCTCGCGAACGGGCGCAGCGCGCAGGTCGGCGGCAGCACCGTGCGCTTCCCGTGGGGCGCGGCGAGCCGGCTCGACGTCTGGATCGCCGCCTACGGGCCGAAGGCGCTGGCGCTGACCGGGGAGATCGGCGACGGGTTCATCCTCCAGCTCGCCGACCCGGACATCGCCGCCTGGACCATCCGGGCGGTGCGCCGCGCCGCCGAGCGGGCCGGGCGGGACCCGGCGGCGGTGAAGTTCTGCGTCGCGGCGCCCGCCTACATCGGCGCCGCGGACCCGCTGTCGCTGGCCCACCAGCGCGACCAGTGCCGCTGGTTCGGCGGGATGGTCGGCAACCACGTCGCCGACCTCGTCGCCCGCTATGGCGCGGACGGCTCCGTGCCGACCGCGCTGACCAGCTACATCGCCGGCCGCACGGGCTACGACTACAACGAGCACGGTCGGGCCGACAACGCCCACACCACGTTCGTCCCCGACGAGATCGTCGACCGGTTCTGCCTGCTCGGCCCGCCGGAGGCCCACATCGAGCGGCTGGCGCAGCTCGCCGAGCTCGGCGTCGACCAGTTCGCCGTCTACCTGCAGCACGACGCCAAGCTCGCGACCCTCGAGGCGTACGGCGAGACGGTGATCCCCGCCGTCGCCGGCACGGTGCGCGCCACCTCCGC
Organism: Frankia sp. ACN1ag; assembly: GCF_001414035.1. Classification (NCBI taxonomy): domain Bacteria; kingdom Bacillati; phylum Actinomycetota; class Actinomycetes; order Frankiales; family Frankiaceae; genus Frankia; species Frankia sp. ACN1ag. The sequence continues at coordinate 24,667 of NZ_LJPA01000048.1, forward strand.
CGGCACCCAGCCCCCCGCCCCGGTCACCCCGGCGACCTCGGCGCCGTCGGCGACGCCGCCCGCGGTGTCTCCTGCAGGGCCGCCAGCGGACCCGACTCCGGCGGCCGGCGGATGACCGACGCCGCCCTGTCGACGGCCGCGGCGGCGACCGTGGCCGGTCCCGCCACCGGGGCCACGCCCACCGGCGACCCCGCGGGCCCCGACCCGCTCGGCCTGCCGCCGCGGCGGCAGGCCGCGGGCGTGGCGGCGCGGGACCGACTGCGCCGGGGTGTCCTCGCGCTCGTCGCGCTCGTGCTGCTGTGCGCCGTGTGGGAGGGCTACAAGGCGGTCGGGTCGCCGCAGGGCACCCGGCTGTGGGGCGCGCCGGTGCTGCCGCGGACCACGGACGCGGCCATGCCGCACGTCTGGTCGGTGCTGGCGGAGCTGGGCCGGCCCGAGCTCAGCCTGCGCGACGACCGCACCGTCGGGGAGTCGGTGCTGCGTGGGATGTGGTTCTCGCTGCGGGTGGCGCTCGCCGGCTTCGGGGTCGGGGTCGGGGTCGGCGTGCTGCTCGCCGTCGCGATGGCCCGCCTGCGGGTGCTGGAGCGCGGGCTGCTGCCGTACGTGATCGCCAGCCAGACCATCCCGCTGGTCGCGCTCGCCCCGCTGGTAGCCGGCTGGGGCGGCCGGCTGCACCTGGGCGGTCTGGACTGGCAGCGCTGGATGTCGGTGGCGCTGATCGCCGCGTACCTGGCGTTCTTCCCGGTCGCCGTCGGGATGCTGCGCGGGCTGCAGGCGCCGGCGGCGGAGTCGGTGGAGCTGATGCGCAGCTACGCGGCGTCGTGGTGGCAGACGCTGATCCGGCTGCGGCTGCCGGCGTCGGTGCCGTACCTGATGCCGGCGCTGCGGCTCGCGGCGGCCTCGGCGGTGATCGGCACGGTCGTCGCCGAGATCTCCACCGGCACCCGCGGCGGCGTCGGGCGACTGATCATCGACTACTCCATGTCGGCGAGCAGCGACGCGACCCGGCTGTACGACGCGGTGCTCGGCGCCGCGGCCATCGGGCTGGTCATGGCCGCCGCGGTGGCGCTGTTGGAAGCGGCGGTCGGCCGCCGGTGGGGCCGTCATGCCTGACGGGCCGCGCGGGCGGCGCACGGAAGCGAGGACGAGCGGCATGACGGCGGAGGCGGTAGTGGAGGCGGTGGCGGCGGCGGAGGAGGAGGCGGCGGTGGTGGTGCGCGGGGTGACGAAGGCGTTCGACGTCGCCGGGGCGGCGCCCGCCGTGGCACTGACGGACATCGACCTGACGGTCGCCCGCGGCGAGTTCGTCTCGCTGATCGGGCCATCCGGCTGCGGGAAGTCGACGCTGCTGCGGCTGGTCGCCGACCTGATCCCGCCGACCCGCGGGGAGATCCTCGTCGGCGGCCGGCCGGCCCGCCAGGCCCGCCTCGACCAGGACTACGGCATCGCCTTCCAGCAGGCCGGCCTGTTCGGCTGGCGCACCGTGCTCGGCAACGTCGAACTGCCGCTGCAGGTCCACGGGATGCGCAAGGCCGAACGCCGGGCCCGCGCCCGGGAGCTGCTCGACCTGGTCGGGCTCGCGGACTTCGCCGGCCACTGGCCCGGCCAGCTCTCCGGCGGCATGCAGCAGCGGGTGGCCATCGCCCGCGCCCTCGCCGAGCGGCCCCGGCTGCTGCTGCTCGACGAGCCGTTCGGCGCCCTCGACGAGATGACCCGCGAGCGCATGCAGGCGGAGCTCGCCCGCATCCGGCGGGAGACCGGGACCACCGTCATCCTCGTCACCCACTCGATCCCCGAGGCGGTGTTCCTCTCCGACCGGGTGGCGGTCATGTCGGCGCGGCCGGGGCGGATCACGGCGATGGTCCCGGTGGAGCTGGCGGCGCGGGCCGGCGTGGGCCGCGGCGTCGACAGCACCGACCTGCGGGAGCAGCCCGAGTTCTTCGCCGCGGTCACCGCCGTGCGCGAGGCGCTGCGCGCCGGCGAGTCCGCCCTGCTGCGCGTTGCGTCGGGCGGCGGCGCGCCGGCGGGGGCAGGTCCGGCGGGGGGAGGTCCGGCGGGAGTCGGTCCGGCGGGGGGAGGTCCGGCGGGAGTCGGTCCGGCGGGAGTCGGGGCTTCGTGAGCGGGGTTCGGCCGACCGCCCGGGTGCTGGCCCGCGGGCGGGCGATCCTGCCACCGCTCGTCGTCGCGGTCGTCGTCCTCGGCGCCTGGCAGGCGTTCGTCGACCTGGGCGACGTGCAGCCCTACCTGCTGCCGAGCCCATCGGCGATCGCCCACCAGTTTCGCGAGCACGTCGGTCCGATCCGGTCGGCGGCATGGGTCAGCGGGGTCAACGCGGCGGTGGGGTTGGCCCTCGGCGCGGTCGCGGGGCTGGTCGCGGCGATCGTGGCGGCGCGCTCCCGGCTGATCGACGGGATGCTCGCCCCGGTCGCCGCCGCGATGAACGCGATCCCGATCATCGTGCTGGCCCCGCTGTTCAACGCGATGTTCTCGACGACGTCGTCGGTGCCGCGGCGCGCGGTGGTCGCGGTCGTCGTGTTCTTCCCGGTGTTCGTCAACACCGCCCGCGGGCTGCGCGAGGTCGCCCCGGTGCACCGCGAGCTGATGCGCAGCCTCGCGGTCGGGCCGTGGCGGTTCGCCCGGACCGTGTCGCTGCCCGGGGCGCTGCCGTTCTTCTTCACCGGGCTGCGGCTGGCCTCGTCGCTCGCGGTCATCGCCGCCGTCGTCGCCGAGTACTTCGGCGGCCGGCAGAACGGCCTCGGTTCACGGATCACCTCGGCGGCGGCGAACAGCGCCTACCCCCGGGCGTGGGCGTTCGTCGTCGCGGCCTGCCTGCTGGGCCTGCTGTTCTACCTGGTCGTCCTGGCGGTGGAGAGGGCGGCGATGCCCTGGCGCCGACACGCCGGTCGGTAATGCCACCAACCGGGAATCCGGCATTTATTCACAAGGGGTAACGGGAGCGATATGAGAAGGAAAAGGACGCTGGGTGGGCTCGCGGCCGGGTTGGCCGCGGTGCTGGCCCTGGCCGCCTGCGGCTCGGACGGGGGCAGCAGCGGCTCGGATGCGTCGACGACCGGCACCGGGGCGAAGCTCACCCCGGTGAAGCTGCAGTTGCAGTGGTTCACCCAGGCGCAGTTCGCCGGCTACATCGCCGCGAAGGAGAAGGGCTTCTACCGCGACGCCGGTCTCGACGTCAAACTGCTGGAGGGCGGCACGGACATCGTGCCGCAGACGGTGCTGGCCCAGGGGCAGGCCGACTTCGCCGTCGCCTGGGTGCCGAAGGCGCTGGCCTCCCGCGAGCAGGGCGCGCAGATCACCGACATCGCGCAGATCTTCCAGCGTTCCGGCACCCGGCAGGTCAGCTTCGCCGACGCCGGCATCAGCGGGCCGGCCGACCTCAAGGGCAAGAAGGTCGGCAACTGGGGCTTCGGCAACGAGTACGAGCTGTTCGCCGGCATGACCAAGGCCGGTCTCGACCCCGGCAAGGACGTCACCCTCGTCCAGCAGCAGTTCGACATGAACGCGCTGCTCTCCGGCGACATCGACGCCGCCCAGGCGATGAGCTACAACGAGTACGCCCAGGTGCTGGAGGCGAAGAACCCGAAGACCGGCGAGCTGTACAAGCCGTCGGACTTCACCGTCGTCGACTGGAACGACGTCGGCACCGCCATGCTCCAGGACGCGGTGTGGGCCTCCACCGACAAGCTCCAGAACGACCGGGCGTACCAGCAGACCGCGACGAAGTTCCTGACCGGCTCGCTGCGTGGCTGGATCTACTGCCGCGACCATGCCCAGGAGTGCCGTGACCTGGTCGTCGCCGCCGGCTCCAAGCTCGGCGCCAGCCACCAGCTCTGGCAGACCAACGAGGTCAACAAGCTGGTCTGGCCGTCGCCGGAGGGCATCNGCATGGTCGACAAGGCGGCCTGGGACCGGACCGTCCAGATCGCCAGGGCGACGAAGAACGCCGACGGCCAGACCGTCCTCACCAAGGCCCCCGAGGGGCTCGCCTACACCAATCAGTACGTCGAGNAGGCGCTGTCGGCGCTCAAGGGTGACGGCGTCGACGTCACGGGGTCGAGCTTCAAGCCGCTGACCGTCACCCTGAACCCGGGCGGCGGCTGACCCGTCCCCCCGTCTCCGCCGTCACACCGACGGCGCCCCCGCTCCCGGCGCCGGTGAGATCCGATGGTCCGTGGCGCCGCCGCGCGCCCGCCGGCCCGACCGTGGGTCGGTGGCGCGCGGCGCGTCCGCCCGGACCGGGCGGTCCCACCCGCGGGACGCCGACGACGAGGAGAGGACCCGATCCCTTGACGACCACCCCCGCCACCCCCGCCACCTCCGCCACCCCCGGCACCCCGGGCGTCGCCGGCCGCAGCGAGGCGTACCTCGACGATCGTCGGCACGTGTTCCACTCCTGGTCGGCCCAGGCCAGCCTCGACCCGGTGGTCGTCGCCGGCGCCGAGGGGAGCTGGTTCTGGGACGAGTCCGGCCGGCGCTACCTGGACTTCTCCTCGCAGCTCGTCAACGCCAACATCGGCCACCAGCACCCGGCGGTGGTCGAGGCGATCGTCGCGCAGGCCCGCTCGCTGACGACCGTCGCGCCGTTCCACGCCCACGAGGTGCGCTCCCGCGCCGCGCGCCTCATCGCCGAGCGCGCGCCGGGCGACCTCGACCGCGTCTTCTTCACGAGCGGCGGGGCCGAGGCCACCGAGAACGCGGTGCGTATCGCCCGGCTCGCCACCGGCCGCCACAAGATCCTCGCCGCCTACCGCTCCTACCACGGGGCGACCGGCGGCTCGATCACCCTGACCGGGGAGCCGCGGCGCTGGCCCAGCGAGCCGGGGATCCCCGGCGTGGTGCACTTCTTCGGGCCCTACCCGTACCGCTCGCCGTTCCACGCCGCCGACGCCGCCCAGGAGTCCGACCGCGCGCTCGCCCACCTCGCGGAGGTGATCACGCTGGAGGGCCCGGCGACGATCGCGGCGATCATCGTCGAGCCGGTCGTCGGCACCAACGGGATCCTGGTACCGCCGCCGGGGTACCTCGCCGGGGTGCGTGAGCTGTGCGACACCCACGGCATCGTGTTCATCGCCGACGAGGTGATGTCCGGCTTCGGCCGGTGCGGCGAGTGGTTCGCCGTCGACCACTGGGGGGTCGTCCCGGATCTGATCTGCTTCGCCAAGGGCGTGAACTCCGGGTACGTCCCGCTCGGCGGGGTGATCCTCGCCCCGCACCTCGCCGACGCCTTCGCCGAGCGCCCCTACCCGGGCGGGCTGACCTACTCCGGGCACCTGCTGGGCTGCGCCGCCGCGGTCGCCTCGATCGAGGCGTTCGAGGCGGAGGGGATTCTCGACCATGTGCGGAGGCTCGGCACCGAGGTGATCGGGCCGGAGCTGGCGAAGCTGGCAGCCAACCATCCCTCGGTCGGCGAGGTCCGCGGGCTCGGTGTGTTCTGGGCACTGGAGCTGGTCCGCGACGGCGCCACCCGCGAACCGCTCGTGCCGTTCAACGCCGCCGGCCCGGCCGCGGCCCCGATGGGTGCGGTCGCCGCGGCCTGCCGCGAGCGCGGCCTGTGGCCGTTCACCCACTTCAACCGGGTGCACGTGGTACCGCCGTGCACCATCTCCGAGGCGGACGCGCGCACCGGGCTGGCGATCCTCGACGAGGCGCTGACGGTCGCCGACGGCTTCACCACGGGCTGACCGCACGCGCCGGGGCCCCGACAGGCACGTGCCTGCCGGGGCCCCGGTTCGTCAGTTCAGCGGTCCGCGTGGGGACGCCCCCTGTTCGCGGGCGGACCTGGCGGGTCGCCTCAGTGGGTGGGTTCCCCCGCGCGGGGGCTGCCCTCCTCCCGTCCCGGCTGGCCGGGGACCTGGCGGACGTGACCGCCGGTGCCGACCGGCTGGCCGGCGGAGGTCAGCGCGTCCGGGGGCAGCGGGGTGTGCTGCAGCTCCTCGATGTCCTCGGCGGACTCGACGGAGATCCGCGGCAGGATCCGGTCGAGCCAGGCCGGCACCCACCAGTTCGCCTTGCCGAAGACGTGCATGAGCGAGGGCACGAGCACGGTCCGGATGATGAACGCGTCGATCACGATCGCGCTTGCGAGCCCGAGGCCCATCAGCTTGATCACGCGTTCGTCGCCGAGGATGAACGAGGCGAACACCAGGGTCATGATGGCGCCGGCGGCGGAGATGACCCGGCCGGTCTCGGCCTGCCCGAGCGAGACGGCGAGCCGGTTGTCCCGGCGCGCGGTCCACTCCTCGTGCATCCGGCTGACCAGGAACACCTCGTAGTCCATGGACAGGCCGAACAGGATCGCGAACAGGATGACCGGGATGAACGCCTCGACCGGGCCGCCGGTGATGCTGAACAGCGACGAACCCCAGCCCCNCTGGAACACCGCGACGACGACGCCGAAGGCGGCGCCGACCGCGAGCAGGTTCATCACGGAGGCGGTCAAGGGCACCAGCAGGCTGCGGAAGACCGCCACCAGCAGCAGGAAGGCGAGCACGACCACGACGCCGATGAACAGTGGCAGCTTGCTCGACAGCGTGCTGGAGAAGTCCTCGAAGATGGCCGTGATGCCGCCGACGTAGATCCCGGTGTGGGACGGGTTGGCCTGTGGGACCACGTCGTCGCGCAGCTTCTTCAGCAGCTTCGAGGTGTCCTCGGCCTGGGGACTGGTCGTCGGGTACAGGGAGACGATCGCCGCCTGGCCGTTCGGGCTCGGCCGCGGCTCCGACACCGACGCGACGCCCGGAGTGGCGCGGGCCGCCTTCACCACGGCGTTCAGGTTGGCCGTGTCCTGCGGCGACTTGATCTCCGCGACGATCGTGAACGGGCCGTTGAAGCCGGGGCCGAACCCGTCGGCGAGCAGGTCGTACCCGCGCTTGGTGGTCTTCGAGCTGTCGCCGTTGCCGAGGTCGGAGGAGCCGAGCCGCAGCGAGAAGAACGGGATCGCGATGATGAGGATCACCACGGCGCTGATGACGGCGAACAACTGGGGCCGGCGCTCGATGCCCTTGGCCCAGCGCCACCAGAAGCCTCCGGTGTTCTCATGCTCCGGGCCGCTGTCGGCGAGCTTGCGCCGATCGCGCTTGCTGAGCACCCGCATGCCGTAGAAGCCCAGCAGGGCGGGCAGCAGCGTGACGGCCGCCGCCATGGTCATCGCGACGGCCACCGCCGCCGAGATCGCCACGCCGTACAGGAAGCTCACCCCGAGGGCGAACATGCCGAGCAGCGCGATGCAGACCGTGATGCCGGCGAACAGCACGGCGCGGCCCGAGGTGTTCACCGCGGTGACCGCGGCCTCCTCGGGAGACTTGCCGGCCCGCAGGCCGATGCGGTGCCGGTTGACGATGAACAGCGCGTAGTCGATCCCGACGCCGAGGCCGATCAGGGTCGCCAGGATCGGGCTGAACTCGGCGATGGTGAGCACGTGCGAGAGCAGGATGATCAGCAGGCTGCCGACGCCGAGCGCGACGATAGCGGTGATCAGCGGCAGCGTCATGGCAAGCAGCGAGCCGAAGGCGATGAACAGGATGATCGCCGCGGCGGCGATGCCGATGAACTCGCTGTAGCTCTGCTGCTGCTGCTCGGTGATCGACACGACCTGACCGGTGGCCTCGACCTGCAGGGTGCTGGAGTCGTAGCCGCGGGCGGTGTCGACGAGCTGCTGGATGTCGTCCTTGGGCAGGTCGATGCCCTGCTCGTCGAAGTCGATCGTGGCGAAGGCGGTGTGCCCGTCGGAGCTGATCTGCGAGGCCCCGCGCGGGCCGTAGGGGCTGCCGACGTCCGAGACGTGCGGGACCTTGGCCAGCTTGTCGAGCATCTCCGTCGCCGGCGCCTTCAGGGCCGGGTCGGTGACGGCGACGCCGTTCTTGCTGTGCAGCACGATGGTGGCGCTGTCTCCCGAAGCCGCCGGGAAGTCGCGCTGCAGCAGGTCGATCGCCTTCTGCGAGTCGGTGCCGGGCAGGGAGAAGGCGTCCTTGTAGTCGCTTCCGGCCGCCTGGCTGACCCCTCCGAGGACGGCAATCGCGGCGATCCACAGGAGCAGTACGAGCCGGCGGTGCCTGAAGCACCATCGGGCGAGCGAAGCCACGGTTTCCCCTCGAGCGTTGATGATCGGTCGGTGTCGTCACCTGCGACGTCTTGATCGGCAGCGGTCCGTTGCTTGCTACCTGGGAACTTACCGGTCGTTTAGTAGGTAAGCTTGAGGGTAACATTCGTCGCGGACTCGATCGGAGGGGTGCAGGGCTGCCATGGTCGAGTCGACGTCACCCGGGTCAGCGAGCGATACCAGGTCGCGGATCCTTGCCGCCGCGGTGAGCCTCTTCGGAGAGCAAGGGTATGCCGGCACTTCTGTGAGGGACATCTCCGAGCGACTCGGCGTGACGAAGGCAGCACTCTATTACCACTTTCCGTCGAAGGAGACGATCCTCGACGCGCTGTTGGAGCCCTTCGTCTCCGAACTGGGCCGGCTGGTCGAACTGGTCCGGCAGTCGCCGCCGCCGAGCGCCCGGGTCCTGCTGGAGCGGCTGGTGGACATCATGGCCGGCCCCGGCGGCGTCCTGCTCGCCTTCGTGAACGATCCCTCGGTGATCCATCGCAAGATCGGCAAGAGCGACATGCTCTCCCTGCAGCAGGCCCTGGTCGGGGCGCTCGCCGGTCCGGCGCCGTCGGACCTGCGGCTGCTGCGGGCGCACTGCGCGGTCGGCGCGCTGCGCGCGGGGATTCTCGGGATGGCGTTCGAGCGCGCCCACGCCCAGGCCCGGGCTGAGGACGCCGACGGCGCCGGGGCGGTTCCCGGTGACGCGCGGGTCGCCTTCGGCGGGTCCGATCTGACCGGTGCGCCCGGCCGCGGGGAGCCGCTCTGCTCGGCGGCGCTGCGCACCGTGGCGGCCCGGCTGCCGCAGAGCATGCGCCCGCTGGTCTCCGCCACCGAGCGGCGCGAGATCGTGGCCGCCGCGCTCGCCGCTCTCGGCGCCGAGGAACCGGCGCCCTGGTCGTCGGGATCCGTCTGCTGCCCCGGTGCGGGCGAGGGTGCCCGGTCCCCCGGGGCCACCGGATCGTGCGTGGAATCCGCGACATCCGGGGCGCTGTCCGTGCCGTCGGTTTCTTCCCCATCCGCGCTTCCCGGTGTGCGCGGAGTTGGGATCACCCGGATCGGTGGGGTGAATCCCTCGGGCATCCACCCGGGGTAGTCCATCCGCTGGATGGATGGGTGGATTGAACCGGCATTCGTACGGGTGATCGACTGGTGCGGTTGAGTGTCCGATTGGGGTAGTCGGCACCCCCGGTAGCCACCGAACGTGCCTCCGTCGTCGTGCCGGCGACCACTGTCGGACCTCCCGTGATGCATCTTCGGGGCCCATGTGTCGGATGTCACCGTGGCGGGTGATATCCCCGCCCGGTGGTCCGTCCATTAGGTTCGGAGAAATGCCGCTTTCGATCACGTTTGTCGAAGGCGGTAGGGTGGTCGTCGTGTGGAGGATGGATCAGTGCTCGGACGATGCCCCACCAGCCTGTCCGGCGTACGTCACAGACCGGCCCGACCCGGCGCGGGAACGATCCACGGATGAACCTGGGCGCCGACGGGGCTGCTCCGGTGGCGACCCGATCGGACTGACGGCAGGGTACTGACGGCGGAGGTGGCGGGCCTGTGCCCGCCGGTTGTGATGTCGTGGTGACGGCCCTGCCGCGGGTCGTCGCCGGGCAATTCCGGCGTGGGCAATGCGGTGGGAAATCACCCCAATACCCGGGCCGGCCGTGGGAAGCGGTTCGCACGTCCCAGCAGAAGATCCCGAATCCATCGTACGACCGCCAAATCGGACCGCACCCGCGGTCGGCGATAGCGGGACGGCTCCGATAGCGGGGGTCGTGACGATAGAGGGAGTGTGATAGGGAGTCCGGAGCCGCGCATGTGATCCGCCCGCCCCGATGTCGCCCATCTGACCATGGACGATCCGACTGCGGGACGGTGAAATGGTGGGAGTCGTGGACCTGGTGGCGCTCGCGCGCCCGGGGTCCTGGAGTCCGACGCTTGAGAAGCAGTAGCTGTCCGGATCGGCACGGCCATCGAGTGTGGTCGAAGCGGTGGTCCGACGGGAGAGCTCGTGCCATCGGACCATGCCGATCATGCTCGGTCGGGCCACCTCGCGACGCGGGGCGAGATGAGTGGGGAAAGCAGCAGGTGACGTGCAACCAGTGCCCGCGGGGGAGAACTGCGTGAAAGGAACGACCGGAAGTGGTGTGTCATGAGCACACGGTCCCGGCCTGCTTTCCGTGAGGGAGGGTTGACCGTCCTCACCAACCGGACCGCGCGAACGGGCACAGCCCCCGCCACCTGGCCGCCTCGAACGGCCGTCGTGACCGGCGCATCCAGCGGCATCGGCCGGGAGGCCGCCCTGCTGCTGGCCGCCGGCGGCTGCCGCTCGCTGTTGGTCGGCCGCAACGGCGCGGCGCTGGATGAGGTCGCTGCCGCCACGGAGGGTCACCGCATCTCCGTCGACCTGTCGGCCGCCGGCTCGGAGGTGGCGGTCGCCTCCCGGGCCAGTGAGCTGCTCGGCGACGTCGATCTGCTGGTGTGCTCGGCGGGGCTCGGCGCCGCCGGCCCGTTCGACGTGATGTCGCCGGAGGCGATCGCGGAACTCGTCGCGGTCAACGTCCTGTCGCCGATGGCGCTGGTCAGGGCCATGCTGCCGGCCATGCTCGATCGTGGGCAGGGGCGCATCCTGATCGTCGGCAGCATCGCCGGTGCGCTCGGCGTGCGCGGCGAGGTGGCCTACTCCGCGACGAAGGCGGCGATGGTCGGCTTCGCGGACGCGTTGCGGGCCGAAGTCGCCGGACGTGGCATCACGGTGACGTTGTGTTTACCTGGCGTCGTAGACACCCCGTTCTTCCACCGCCGCGGGGCGCCGTACGTTCGGCGATGGCCGCGGCCGATCCCGGCCGCGCTGGTCGCCGAGCGCATGCTGGCGGCGGCGGGACGGGGCAGCGCGGAGGTCTGGGTGCCAGGTTGGCTGCTCGGCGCGGTGCGGATCCACGGCGCGGTGCCGTCGCTGTACCGCAGGTTGGCGGGTGTCTTCGGATGATCCGGTACCGGGAGCGTGCTGCCGGCTGGCCTGTGTCGCCAATTGGGGGTGAGTGACACCGACCACAGCTCCGGCGGCCTTCGGGCCGTCGGCGGCAGACGCGCCGGGTGGGGCCGGCGGCGCATGGCGCCGTCGGCCCCGCGCCGCCGGAACCCCGGGTGGCACCATGGCGCGCCTGCCAGGACCGGTCGCCTGAGCCGGTCCGTCCGGACCTGCGGAGCAGGTCCGCGTGAGGCGCGCCCATGACCTCCGGTGCGAACGGGCGCCCTGGTCCCGTCGGCGGACCGGGTCGTCGCCAGCGCAGAACCCGCCGAGCCTCGGCGCTGCCCCAAGGTCCTGGCGCCGACCAAGGTCCCGGCGCTGTCCAGGTTTCTGGCGCCGGCCGCGGCCTCCGCGGGGACCCCCATCCCGGCACACCGCGCCCGGAGTGCAGACCGTCATCGAAGGAGAGGCGTATGACCGCCATCGACGCCCCAACCGGCCCACCACGCACGCCTGCGCTGTCGGGCGCGACGGGCCTGTCCACTCCCGCCGAACACCTCCTGCGCGCCGCGCCGGCGGAGAACTTCCCGGTCTCGCCGATCGTGCTGCCCGCGGCCGTGCGCGCCCACTTCAACGCCCTGTACGCCTTCAGTCGGTTCGTCGACAACATCGGCGACGAGGCCGCGGGCGATCGGCTGATCCTGCTCGACCGCCTCGCCGACGATCTGTCGGTGATCTGGGCCGGCGGTGAGCCGGAGCTCCCCGTCCTGCGCCTGCTCGCGCGCACGGTGCACACCTGCGACCTGCCCGCCGAGCCCTTCGAGCGGCTCGTCGAGGCCAACCGCCAGGACCAGCGGGTCACCCGCTACGAGACGTTCGACGACCTGGTCCGCTACTGCACCCTGTCGGCCGATCCGGTCGGCCGGATGGTGCTCGGCGTGTTCGGGCTCGCCACCCCCGACCGGGTCGTGCTCTCCGACCGGGTGTGCACCGCGCTGCAGCTCGCCGAGCACTGGCAGGACGTCGCCGAGGATCTCGCCGCCGGGCGCATCTACCTGCCGCAGGAGGACCTCGACACCTTCGGGGTGACCGAGGACGACCTGCGGGCGAAGGTGGCGAGCCCGGCGGTGCGCCATCTGATGGCCTTCGAGGTCAGCCGCGCCCGCACCGTGATCGACCAGGGCGCGCCGCTGGTCTCGATGGTGCCGGGCAGACTGAGGCTGGCGCTGGCCGGCTTCGTCGGCGGCGGCCGCGCGGCGCTCGACGCGATCCGCCGCGCTGGCTACGACGTGCTCGGCGGCCCGCCCAAGGCACCCAAGCCGCGGATGGCACGCTTCGCTCTGGTGGCGCTCGCGCAGTCGGTGGCTCCGGGAGCGCCGGCGGCGGCCCGCACCGCCGCGGCGGTGGCGACCGCGACCAGCGCGACCGGCGTCGCGGCCCGACGCGGCTCGGAGGAGGGTCGATGAACAGCCCGGCGTCGAACTCGGCGCGCCGGCCGACCGTGGCCGAGGCGTACGCCGCCTGCGAGGCTCTGACCAAGGAGGCGGCGCGGAACTTCTCGTACGGCATCCGGCTGCTGCCCCCGGAGAAACGGGGCGCGCTCAGCGCCGTCTACGCGCTGGCCCGCCACCTGGACGACATCGGTGACGGGGACCTGCCGGCCGAGGAGAAGCTCGCCGGGCTGGCCCAGGTCCGGGCCGAGGTCAACAACCTGGGCGCGGGTAGCTCCGACCCGATGTACGTCGCCCTCGACGACGCCGCCCGGCGCTTCCCGATCCCGCTGGAGGCGTTCATCGAGCTTGCCGACGGCGTCGAGAGTGACGTGCACGGCACCACGTACGACACGTTCGACGACATGGTCGGCTACTGCCGGCTCGTCGCCGGCACGATCGGCCGGCTCTCGCTGGGCATCTTCGGCACCGAGCAGGCGGCCTCCGACCGCTCCGCCCCGGCCATCGCCGACGCCCTCGGGGTGGCCCTGCAGCAGACGAACATCCTGCGCGACGTCCGCGAGGACCTGCTCGGCGGGCGTATCTACCTGCCGGCGCAGGAGCTCAAGGCCGCCGGGATCGAGCTCGCCGTGGACGCCAGCGGTCGTCTCGGCGGGCCGCCGACGGCACTGCTGGGCTACCTGCGGTCCTCGGCGCAGCGGGCCGAGGAATGGTACGACCGCGGCATGGTGCTACTCGACCTGCTCGACCGGCGCAGCGCGGCCTGTTGCGGCGCGATGGCCGGCATCTACCTGCGGCTCAACCGGCGGATCAAGAACGAACCGGCTGCTGTGCTGGACCGTCGGCTGGCGCTGCCGGGGTGGCAGAAGGCGGTCGTCGCCGCCCGCAGCCTCGCCGGGCGACCGGAGACGAGCGCCGCATGACTTCCGGGGCACGCGGGATGGGCGAGGCGGCCGGGGTGGCCGGCGCGGCTGTGGCGGCGGGTCGGGACGAGTCCCGACCACACCTGGTCGTCGTCGGCGGCGGTCTCGCCGGGATGGCCGCGGCGCTGCTCGCCGTGGACAGCGGCGCGCGGGTGACGCTGCTGGAGGCCCGGCCGCGCCTGGGCGGCCAGACGACGTCGTTCCGGCGGGGAGACCTGTGGATCGACACCGGTCAGCACGTGTTCATGCGCTGCTGCACCGCCTATCGCGGGCTGCTGGCGCGCCTCGGGGTGGAGCACCTGACCACCCTGCAGCCCCGCCTGGACGTCCCGGTGCTCCTCGGGGACTCGCTCACCCGGACCCGGCTGCGGCGCACCAGCGTGCGCCTGCCCGCGCCGCTGCACCTGGCCCCGGCGCTGCTGGGCTACCGGGCACTGCCGCTCGCCGAGCGGCTGCGTGCCGGGCTCGCGGCCTTCCAGCTCGGCCGCCTCGACCAGCGCTCCGCGGCGGTGGACGAGCGGTCGTTCGGTGCGTGGCTGACCAGCCACGGCCAGGGCCCGGCAGCGACGAAGGCGCTGTGGGAGCTGCTGACCGTGGCGACGCTGAACGCGCCGGCCGCCGAGGCCTCGCTGGGCCTGGCGGCGAAGGTCGTGCGCACGGGCCTGCTGGACGGCGCCGACGCCGGCGACCTCGGCTGGGCGGAGGTCCCGCTGGCCCGGCTGCACGGCGACGCGGCGATGGCCGCCCTGGCCGCAGCCGGCGCCGACGTGCACCTGGGGGCCAAGGTCCGCGCCATCACCGCCGCGGGCGGCGGCTGGGAGCTCGCGGTCACCGCCGGCGGCACCAACCGCGGCGAGGCGGTGCCCGGCACCGACGCCGCGGGCAGGCTGCGCGCCGACGCCGTGGTCCTCGCGGTGCCGCCACCGGCGGCGGCGGACCTGCTGCCGGCCGGCGCCGGCCCGCGGCCCGAGCGGCTGCGCGAGCTGGGCGACTCGCCGATCATCAACGTGCACATGATCTATCCACGGCAGGTGATCGAGGGGCCGTTCCTGGCCGTCGTCGACTCGCCGATCCAGTGGATCTTCGACCGGACGATTTCCTCCGGCCTGGCCGCCTCGGGCCCGCCGGGTGCCCAGTACCTGGCGCTGTCCCAGTCGGCTGCCGAGCCGTGGATCGACCGGTCGGCGAACGAGCTGCGCACGTTGTTCGTCGACGAGATGGCCCGGCTGTTCCCGGCCGCCCGCGCGGCCGCGCCGCTCGAGGTCTTCGTGACCCGGGAGCGCACGGCCACCTTCCGGCAGGCGCCCGGTTCGCTCGCATTGCGTCCGGGTACCTCGACCGGACTGCCCGGCTTTGCTCTGGCCGGCACCTGGACCGACACCGGGTGGCCAGCGACCATGGAATCTGCTGTGCGTAGCGGACTCGCTGCAACCCGTGAGAGCCTGGCCGGCATGGGGGTCGTCGTCAACGGGTTGGCCGGGTCCGCCGGGGGAGACCGGGGGGCCGCCGGACCATCACCGACATCGGCTCGCGCCCTTCCGCGGCAGGGCGCCGACGGGGCGCCCGCCACGAGCACCACACCTTCATCAGACCCATCGCTTGTGCTGGATACAGCGGTTGCACCGAATGCATCGGATTCGTCGGATTCTCCGGATCCACGGGGGGAGAACACGGTGACCGCCGCAACGAAGGCGGTCACCGGGCCGGTGCCCACCGGCCAGCCAGGGCACTCATCCACAGGGGGATTCCCGGTATGACCATGACGGTTCCGGATGCGATCGAGCGGGGGCGGACCCTCACCGTGCCGGCGCTGCGCGCCGTGGTGGACCGCCTGCACCCGCGCCTTCGCCACGTCGTCGCCTACCACCGCGGCTGGGTGGACGCCGCCGGCGAACCGCTGCCCGGTGGCGGCGGCAAGCTCGTGCGCCCGGCGTTGGCGCTGCTGTCCGCCGAGGCGGCCGGCGCGCCGGCGGAGGTCGGCCTGCCGGCTGCGGTTGCCGTCGAGCTCGTGCACGACTTCTCGCTGCTGCACGACGACCTGATGGACGGCGACACCGAGCGCCGCCACCGGCCCACGGCCTGGACGGTCTTCGGTGCCGACGGCGCGATCCTGGCGGGCGACGCCCTGCTGGGGCTCGCCACCCAGGTCCTGCTGGAGGTCGAGGGGGACGCCGCGCGGCGCGCGGCGCTGATCCTCGGCGCCGGCGTCCAGGACCTGGTTCGCGGCCAGGCCGAGGACCTGATGTTCGAAAGCCGGTCCGACGTCACCGTGGCCGACACGCTGCGGATGGAGGACGGCAAGACCGGCGCGCTGCTGGCCTGTTCGGCGTCGCTCGGCGCCGTGCTCGCCGGCGCCGCCGACGAGATGGTCGACGCGCTCGCCGAGTACGGCTCCCGCCTCGGCACGGCCTTCCAGCTCATCGACGACCTGCTCGGCATCTGGGGCGACCCGGCGGTCACCGGCAAGCCGGTGCTGTCGGACCTGCGTTCCCGCAAGAAGTCCGTGCCGGTGGTGGTCGCGCTGGAGGCCGGCGGCGGCGCCGCCGAGGAACTGCGTGCCTTCCTCGTCGGCACCGGGGAGTCGAGTGAGGCGGAACTCGCGCACATCGCCGAACTGGTCGAACAGGCGGGCGGGCGGGACTGGACCACCGCCGAGGCCGACCGGCAGCTCAAGGCGTGCGAGAACGTGCTGCGCTCGCTGTCGATGCCGGCCGCGGTCGAGGCGGAGCTGCTCGCCCTCGCCCGCTTCGTGACCGAGCGCGATCGCTGAGGAGGCCGCAGGTGAGCACAGGCGCCCATGCCGCCTGGTCCACCCGCCGCCCCGTACCAGGCCGGGGTGATGCCGGGAGGCCGGGCGGCGCCCCGCCACGGCTCGACCGGCGGGCGGCCCCACCGGGCCGCCGCGACGCCGGACAGACCGGCGATCAGCCTGGTGATCGCCCGCTTGACCATCGCACGTACGACGAGGGGAGTCGTCGATGAGCCTGACCTCGGACCCGTCCCCGGCTGCTCCGACTGCCGAGAAGAGCCCGAAGCGGCCCACCATCCCGGTGCCCGCCACGGCCGACGCCTACGGGATCTCCCGGTCCTCACCACCGCTGCCCGCCGGTACCGGCAGGCCGCACACGGCCGGCCCGATCAACGCGGGCGTCGCCGCGGCCCGCGCGCGGGACCATCTCCTCGCGCTGCAGTCGGATGAGGGCTGGTGGAAGGGCGACCTCGAGACGAACGTCACGATGGACGCCGAGGACCTGTTCATGAAGCAGTTCCTCGGCATTCGCGGCGACGACGAGACCGAGCAGACCGCCCGCTGGATCCGTTCCCAGCAGCTCGCGGACGGCGGCTGGCCCACTTTCTACGGCGGCCCGGCCGACCTGTCCACCACCATCGAGGCGTACATCGCGCTGCGCCTCGCCGGCGACGCGGTCGACGCCCCGCACATGGCGCGGGCCGCGGAGCTCGTGCGCGCGCAGGGCGGGGTGGCCGCCTCCCGGGTGTTCACCCGGATCTGGCTGGCGGCGCTCGGCCAGTGGTCCTGGGACGACGTGCCGGTCATCCCGCCGGAGCTGATCTTCCTGCCGTCGTGGATCCCGCTGAACGTCTACGACTTCGCCTGCTGGGCGCGCCAGACGATCGTCGCGCTGACGATCGTCGGTTCCCTGCGGCCGTCGCACGACCTCGGCTTCACCATCGACGAGCTCAAGGTGCCGGCGGCGGGGCGCAAGCCGGCCCCGCTGCGAAGCTGGGAGGGCGCCTTCGAGCGACTCGACAAGCTGCTGCACCGCTACGAGCGCCGGCCGATCAAGCTCCTGCGCACCCTGGCGCTGCGGCGGGCCACCGAGTGGGTCGTCGCCCGGCAGGAGGCCGACGGGTGCTGGGGCGGCATCCAGCCGCCCTGGGTCTACTCCGTCATGGCGCTGCACCTGATGGGGTACCCGCTGAACCACCCGGTGATCGCCACCGCGTTTCGCGGAATGGAGCGGTACGTGATCCGCCGGGACACCCCGGAGGGTCCGATCCGCCAGATCGAGGCCTGCCAGTCGCCGGTCTGGGACACCGCGCTCGCGGTCGTCGCGCTGGCCGACGCCGGCGTCCCCGGCGACCATCCGGCGATGGTGAAGGCCGGCCGGTGGCTGGTCGACGAGGAGGTCCGGGTCGCCGGGGACTGGGCGGTGCGCCGCCCCGAGCTCGCCCCCGGCGGCTGGGCGTTCGAGTTCGACAACGACTTCTACCCGGACGTCGACGACACCGCCGAGGTGGTGCTGGCGCTGCGGCGGCTGCTCGGCGCGGGGCACGTCGCCCCGCCGGCATCCCGGCAGGGCCGCGCCGAGGCCCCCGCGGTGAACACCGTCGAGGACGCGGACCCGCGGCTGGCCGCGGCGATGCGCGCGGCGGCGGCCCGCGGGGTCGACTGGAGCGTCGGGATGCGCTCGTCGAACGGCGCCTGGGGTGCCTTCGACGCGGACAACGTCCGGACGCTCACCACGAAGATCCCGTTCTGCGACTTCGGCGAGGTGGTCGACCCGCCGTCGGCGGACGTCACCGCGCACATCGTGGAGATGCTGGCCGACCTCGGCCGCTCCGACCACCCGATCACCCAGCGGGCGGTGCAGTGGCTGCTGGACAACCAGGAGCCGGGCGGCTCCTGGTTCGGCCGGTGGGGCGTCAACCACCTCTACGGCACCGGGGCGGTCGTGCCGGCGCTGATCGGCGCCGGGGTGCCCACCGACCACCCGGCGATCACCGCCGCGGTGCGGTGGCTGCTCGAGCACCAGTCGCCCGAGGGCGGCTGGGGCGAGGACCTGCGCTCCTACACCGACCCCGCCTGGATCGGCCGGGGCGAGCTCACCGCGTCGCAGACGGCGTGGGCGCTGCTCGCGCTGCTGGCGGTGGACCCGCACAGCCTGGCCGTGAAGCGCGGGGTGCGCTGGTTGTGCGAGACCCAGCGGCCGGACGGCACCTGGGACGAGCCCTACTTCACCGGCACCGGTTTCCCCGGCGACTTCTCCCTGAACTACCACCTGTACCGGCTGGTCTTCCCGCTGACCGCGCTCGGCCGGTACGTGGGCCTGACCGGGGTGGCCACACCATGAGCACCTCCACCTCCCCAGGCGGCGACGGGACCGCTCCCGACGCTGTCGTGACCCCCGCCGACCGCACGGCCCCGGCGGCCGCGGCGGGGGGACCCGCCGTGATCCCCAACCAGGACCCGGCGTCGCCGTCGGTCCCCTCGTCCGCCGGGGCGCGCCGGCCGGGTGCGCCGGCCGCGTTGCCGCTCGTCGCCGCGGCGGGCCGCGGCGGCTCGGCGAGCGTCGCGACCGCGCCGGCACCGGCGGGCGCAGGCCCGGCCGCGGTGGGCCCGTCCGCCGCGGTGGGCTCGTCCGCCGGGGCGCCGGCCGGCGGCGTGCAGGCGCCGCCGCGGCCCGCCGAGCCGGCCGCGCCCGTGGCCCGGCCCCGCCGCCGCGGGCGGCTCGTGGTCGCGACGGCGCTGCGCTTCGAGGCGATGGCGGCCGGCCGGTCCGGCCTGCCCTCGGACACCGTCATGGTGCGCACCGGGATGGGCCCCGACAAGGCGGGCCGAGCCGCCCGGGTGGTCCGTCAGGCGCGCCCCGACGCCGCCGCCATCGTGGGCCTGTCCGGCGGCCTCGCCCCCGGGATCAAGCCCGGGGACATCGTCGTCGCCAGCGAGGTCCGCGCCGCCGACGGTTCGGTCGCCGCCCGCTGCGCGTCCGCCCCGCTGCTGGCCGGTGACCTGCGCCGGCTCGGCCTGACCGTCCACGTCGGCCCGATCGTCACCGTGGCGAAGGTCGCCACCGGCGACGAGCGCACGCGGCTCGCCGCCACCGGCGCCATCGCGGTCGACATGGAGAGCGCCCCGATCGCCGCGGGGGTCGGGGACGTCCCGTTCGCCGCGGTGCGGGTCATCGTCGACACCGCCGACGAGCCGCTTGGCCGCCTCGACCTGGTCCGCCGCGGCGTGCTGGGCCTGCGCACGATGCGCCGGCTCGGCCTGCCGATCGGCGCCTGGGCAGCGGCGGTGGGCCGGCGCACCGTGCTGCTCGCCGAGCCGCGGGCGTTCTGCGCCGGGGTCGAGCGCGCCATCGAGGTCGTCGAGCGCGCCCTGGAGCTCCACGGCGCGCCGGTCTACGTCCGCAAGCAGATCGTGCACAACTCCCACGTGGTGGCCGACCTCGCCGCCCGCGGAGCGATCTTCGTCGAGGAGCTCGACGAGGTGCCCGCCGGCGCGACCGTGGTCTTCTCCGCGCACGGGGTGGCCCCGGCGGTGTGGAACCAGGCCGACGGGCGCCAGCTCTCCGTCATCGACGCGACCTGCCCGCTGGTCGAGAAGGTGCACGCCGAGGCCCGCAGGTTCACCTCCCGAGGCGACACCGTGCTGCTCATCGGCCACTCCGGTCACGAAGAGGTCGACGGCACGCTGGGCGAGGCGCCCGGGCGCATCCGGCTGGTGCAGTCGCCCGAGGAGGTCGACTCCCTCGACGTCCCCGACCCCGAGCGGGTCACCTACCTCATGCAGACCACGCTGGCGATGGACGAGGCCGAGGAGGTCGTCGACGCGCTCAAGGAGCGCTACCCGGCGATCGTCGGCCCCGGGTCCGCCGACATCTGCTACGCCACGTCCAACCGGCAGAACGCGGTGCGCAAGGTCGCCCAGGAGGCGCAGCTCGTCCTCGTCGTCGGGTCGGCCAACAGCGCGAACTCGGTGCGGCTGGTGGAGGTCAGCCGGCGCGACGGGGTGGCCTCCCACCTCGTCGAGAACGTCGGCGACGTGGAGCTGTCCTGGCTGGACGGGGTGGAGACGGTCGGCATCTCCGCCGGCGCCTCGGCCCCGCCGTCACTGGTGGAGGAACTCACCGCCGCGCTGTCCGGTCTCGGCACGACGGACGTGACCACCCGATCCGTCGGTACCGAGACGGTCGCCTTCCACCTGCCCAAGGAGCTGCGCCGCGCCGGCGCCACTGCGGCCGGCGCCACTGCGGCCGGCGCCACTGCGGCCGGCGCCGCCTCGCCGGCGCACGTACCCGGCTCGTCGTAATCCGACTCGCGGTCCCGACCGCCGGTTGCCCGACCGCTCGGCGGGGATCGCCGTGCGCGATCCCCGCCCCCGGCGTCTCCCTAGGCTGCTGACCATGACCGCGATGGAATCCGCGCCCGCCGTTCCCGAGCCCGACCCCGCGCTGTGGGGCGAGCCGCGTAGCAAGTCCGTCACCTGGTACGACCCGATCCGGGTCGCGTCGGCCGCAGCCACCCTGAGCGGCCTGGAGTTCCTGACCGCGATGCGCGACGGCCATATCCCGCCGCCGCCCATCTCCCGGCTGTTCGACTTCCGGCCGGTCGAGGTCGCGCGCGGCGACGTGGTGTTTACCTGCCAGCCTGACGAGTCGGCGTACAACCCGATCGGCCTGGTCCACGGCGGCCTGCTCTGCACGATCCTCGACACCGCGGCCGCCTGCGCGGTGCAGACCACGCTCGACGCCGGCGTCGCCTACACCTCGATCGAGATCAAGGTGAACTACCTGCGGCCGGTGCGGATCGCGGCGGGCCGGCCCAACCGGCTGACGGCGCACGGCTGGACCACGAGGCCGGGGCGCCGGGTGGCCTTCGCCGAGGGGGACGTCCGCGACGACGACGGCAAGATTGTTGCCACGGCCAGCAGTAGCTGCCTGATCCTCGCCTGAGACGGCTCCGGTCGCCGGGAACCCCAAGGTGTGTGACGCTGCGTGACGGGTCAGTGTCGTCGCCGGCATCCCGTCGTCCGGCCAGTGGAACCTGCGGGCGAGTTGGAGGTTGTCCCCACACCTCCGACGCCTCGTCGAAGGTTGACGATGCGAGGCCGGTGGAGGCCGTCATCGGCGTCATTGAGCCGTCGAGCGAGGGCTCTGACCTGGCCGAATACGTTCCGCGACCGGCTGCTCGGACGGTCGGGTCGGCTACGGGACACGGCTGTGCGACAGTTCATCGCTCGATCCACATGCAGGCTGTACGTACAGCCTGTATGGTCAGTGCAGAGATCATCGGTCATCCCACCGGCGACCTGAGGAGAGGGGAGCTACGCCGTGGCGGTCGAGTGGCGGTACCAGCTCCGTATCGGTACCTACCTGGCGAAGCAGAAACTGCGGCGCCGCAAGCACTTCCCGCTCGTGTTGGAGCTGGAGCCACTGTTTGCCTGCAACCTGTCCTGCACGGGCTGTGGGAAGATCCAGCATCCGGCGTCCGTCCTGAAGCAGCGGATGAGCCCCGAGGACGCGCTTGCCGCGGTCAAGGAGTGTGGCGCTCCGGTCGTGGCGATCGCGGGCGGTGAGCCGCTCATGCACCCGCAGATTCACGAGATCGTGAACGAGCTGGTGAAGCGCAAGAAGTTCGTGATCCTGTGCACGAACGGCCTGCTGCTGCAGAAGAAGCTCAAGAACTTCACCCCGTCGCCCTACTTCACCTTCGTGCTGCACATCGACGGGCTGCGCGAGCGNCACGACTCGGTGGTGGAGAAGGAGGGCACGTTCGACGAGTGCGTGCGGGCCTTCCACGCGGCGAAGGCGGCCGGCTTCCGGGTCGGCACCAACTCCACGTTCTTCAACAACGACAGCCCGCAGGACGTCATCGACATCCTGACCTTCCTCAACGACGACCTCAAGGTCGACCAGATCCAGCTCTCGCCGGGTTACGCGTACGAGAAGGCTCCGGACCAGGAGCACTTCCTCGCCGTCCAGGAGACCCGCGAGATGTTCGGGAAGGTCTTCGCGGAGGGCCGGCGCAAGAAGTTCCGGCTCAACCACTCGCCGATCTTCCTGGACTTCCTCGAGGGGAAGAAGGAGCTCGACTGCACCGCCTGGGGCATCCCGAGCTACTCGCTGTTCGGCTGGCAGAAGCCCTGCTACCTGATGAGCGACGGGTACGTCTCCTCCTACAAGGAGCTCGTCGAGACCACCGACTGGGACTCCTACGGTCGCGGCAAGGACCCGCGGTGCGCGAACTGCATGGCGCACTGCGGCTACGAGACCTCGGCCGTGCTGGCGACGATGGGCTCGCTGAAGGAGTCCATCCGCGCCGTCCGCCAGGTCTGACGGTCTGACCCGGCGGCGGCCCTCCCGCCGCCGTACAGCCTGCACGACGAAACGCCGCCCCGACCGCTCCCACGGTCGGGGCGGCGTTTGGCGTTTGCGGGAGGCTGCGTGGGAAGCCGGCTACAGGGGTCCTTCTGGTGGGCATCGCGTCCGGTTTGTCTCCACAGAGAGACCCGCCTGGACCCTTGCCCCTGCAGCCCCCTGCGCGCGTCGTTCCCGTTCTCGGGTTGGCGGAGGGGGCTGTGGCCGCGGCGGCTAGCCCTGTCCTTCGCACGTTCGTGCGATGTGACAGTTCCGTGATCTTTTGGTTGTTCCGTGTCGGGTTTGCCGCGGGGTGGAGTGGTGGGCC